>JBKJTB010000312.1:0-7950 GCA_046594305.1 Devosia sp.
CGTTCGAAATATTCACCAGCGCCCTCGAAACCTGGAAGTCTCAGTACGCGGCAATCAGGGGGCAGCAATGGGCACCCCCCGAACAAAACAATCGTACCTATCTCGGCGTGTTGCCCCCCGTTGCGCTGATGCATTTGGCGGCCGCGGCCACCGACCCATTGTATGCTGCGGCGCTTGGTCCGACATTTGACCGGTCGCTCTGGCGCCTCGCGTCATTCCCACGGCCGCTCGACGCTCCGACGGCCGCGCTCGTCGATTTCGCCGAAGCAGAATTCCGTGCGAGGAGCTTCGATACCGCCGCTGCCGTAGCTCGAATTGCCCGGGCCCACGCGCCGGATGAACCCGCGCCGCTCAGTCTCCTGACCCGTGCCGGACTCTCGTTTCGCGGCCAGTTCCCTGTCGGGGATCGCGCCGCTGCCGTCCACACTGCGCGCGGGCGCGCGTTCGAAATCCTCGGCCAGGCGCAAAAGGCGGAAGCGGAATTTGTGTCAGCGCTGGCGCTCGACGACGATCTGCCTCTGGCGCATCTCGGCCTCTCGAGATTGCGCCTGCCCGGCGATGGATACTTCGCGTGGCTTGAGCGGTTCCAGGGCGCACTCGTGCCAGAGGTGTATCTGGAGATCGGCGTTGCTCGCGGCCAGTCGATTGCCTATGCACGGCCACCAACACGCGCCATTGGCATCGACCCCGAGCCAAACATGAGCGTGCCGCTGCGGGCGGAAACCCATATCTTCTGCGAAACAAGCGACGCATTCTTCGCAAATGATGGGCTGGCAAGGGCGGGAGTCACGTCGCCGATCAGCCTTGCCTTCATCGACGGCCTGCACGTCTTCAGCCAGAGCCTCAAAGACTTCATCAATGTGGAGAAGAATTGCAGTCCCCGCTCAGTGGTGCTTTTCCACGACACGCTGCCGCTTGACGAACCAACGCAACGAGCTGATCGGGCGCGCAAATTCTATACCGGTGATATCTGGAAAACAGTTGTTTTCCTCAAGCAATATAGACCCGATCTGGAGATCTTTACGGTCCCGACGTCGTGGAGCGGACTGACCGTCGTACTGGGCCTCGATCCTGCGTCACGAGTGCTCGCAGATCACTATGATGAAGCCATCTCGCGCTTTGGCGACTTGCCGTTTTCCGACGTGGAGCATCGCTTAAATGACGCGATGAACGTCGCTGAAAATGACTGGAACTCGGTTCTTGAACGACTCAGAAGCCGAGGGCTTTGCCTCTGATGTGTGTACGGCGGCAGGACTACTGAAGGGACTGCAACAAGAAAGGGATCATCCCCTTTCTGGGCCTACCTTGATATAGCGTTTCGTACTGTGTGTGCTGATAGTGGCGGCCATAGATGGCCTCATACTCCAGGTCGAAGGTCGCGAAATCGGTCTTGCCCGACGTGGCAACGGAATCATGCACCTGATGAAAAGTGCCTTCGTTGAGCAGGCAGACATTGCGAGCGTTGGGACGCGTCGTATAGCGCTGGAAGATCTCGATGTTGGCGAGGCCGCCTCCCGGAGAGGCAAAGCGTTCGTCAAAGCCGCCGTGCTGCTCAAACATCGCTCGAGTCATGGAATACGCATTGCTCTCATTGATGCTGCCAAAGAAGCCCGCCCCGGAGGAGCCGGCAAATACCGATATGTCGAAAAGCGCATCGGGAGCCTCGGGCCAATGCGCCTTGGCGATGAGTCCGTCTTCGAGCGCCCGATCGTAGCCTTCTGGAACAGACAGCATCTGCACCTTGGGACCAAGGTGCCAGGACAGCGCGAAAACGAACGCATCGTCGACCGTTTCGTGAGCCCTCAGCGTACCGGCGACAATTCCCTGCGAGAGGATCCGCGCCCCGTCGACACAGAACATCAGAAGGTCCCCTGTCGCTAGCTCACGTGCGGCCCAGTTCATCGCGAAAACGGGTGACGGATGCGGTTCAGGCACGCGAATGATCGAAACGCCCGGCGGTGGATTGTCGTATGTGAGGGGGATCTTGGAACCGTTGTCTAGAACAATTACCTCGTAGTCGCCCGCTTGGACGCCTGTTTGATACGGGATGGCCGAGGAGAGGATGGTGCGCGGAGCCTCGCGGGCCATGTCAAAGGTGCAAATGATCACTGAGAGCCGGGGCCGCCTGCGTGGCGCGTCAGGAGATGCGACTAGGGGCATTGATGGCGTTCCTCTCGATTGTGAGGCTCCGTCGCTGCCTTCGACGAGGCCGCTTCACGTGTCTCGTGGATCGTTCGCTGCGGATGGCATTGTCTGAGAGACTCGGTAATCTTGCAAGTTGTCACCGCTGCCTGACGGACAGCTGAGAGAGGGAGACAGTATGCCAGTTCAAATAGGGGACTACTTTCCCGACCGCGCTCAATCTCCGTTGTCTGCGGACGAGGCGGACGTCGTTCGTCGGTTCCACGAATTGTACTACCGGCGCTGGCTCGCGGAAGGGATGGACACGGTCAACCTCAGCTGGTTCGGGTACCAGCTCTTGAAGTGTCCGATGGACACTTGGCTGTACCAGGAGCTGCTGGTCAGAACGCGGCCGGATGTCGTGGTTGAGACCGGAACCTATTGTGGCGGCAGCGCTCTGTTCATGGCCATGGTTTTGGATCAAATCGGACATGGCCATGTGATCACGATCGATATCGATCCGAAACCTGGGCGTCCGCAGCACCCGAGGATAACTTATCTCGAAGGATCCAGTACCGATCCCGCAATCGCAGCCCAGGTTCGGAATATCGTCGGCGCCAGCCGTGCCATGGTAATCTTGGACTCCGACCACCGCGCCCCCCACGTACTTGGCGAACTCGAGATCTATCACCCTTTGGTCCAGGTCGGAGACTACCTCATTGTCGAGGATACCAACGTCAATGGTCACCCGGTCTTCCCTGCCTACGGTCCCGGGCCAATGGAAGCGGTGGATCAATTCCTTCGGGATACCAAAACCTTTGTCATCGATGAACACTGCGAGCGGTTCTTGATGACGCTCAATCCGAGGGGCTATCTGAAGCGAGTGGGCTAGTCTGGTCGGCTCATTCCTTCCGCCACCAAACTCCCGTCCAGTCGATCTCATGGATGGGTGCAACGATTCCATGCTGTTCGCGAAACGCGGCCACCGCAAGCCTGCAGGGCTCCAGGGAATAGTCGTCGATCACGGACAAAGCCGCCCGGCGACAGTTTGTCGTACAGGGACGCGAGCGCGACGTGAGTTGACTCAAACAGATCGCCGTCAAGCCGAAGCAAGGCGAAGGGGCCGGCTGAGAGAACGGGCAGCGTATCGCTGAACATGCCGGGCACGAAGACGACCTGGTCATCGAGCAGCCCGTACTTCGCAAAATTGCCCTGTACCGTCTTCAGCGAGATGGCCAGCTCGGGTATGCCCTTCAAGTTCCAATTTGTGTCCGCGGGGTATTGCTTCTCGTTGGGTGCCGGCAAGCCTTCGAATGAATCGGCAACGTACACTTTGCGGTCTGTCACGCCGTTCGCGGCGAGCACGCCGCGCATGAGGATACAACAACCGCCTCGCCACACTCCGGTCTCGATGAAGTCTCCTGGAACGCCGTCGTCCAAGGCTCGCTGGGTCAGCTCGCGAAGGCTCCGAAGTCGCTTGGTGCCCGACATCGTATGGGCCTGGGTCGGCCAGTCGCTGCCGATCGCTCGGGTGTCTGGATTGAACGGCTCAACGACCCTCGGCTTTTTCCAGGGATTGGTCGCCGGATCCTCGTAGATCGTATTGACCAGGACACTCACCAGTAGGTCGAGGTACAGGTTCTCGGCGATTTCGGTCGTGATCATGTCGTTCTCACTGAGCCTCGAATTTTCTTCCAGAGTGTCAGGCTTGGCACGAGACGGCCAGATGTACCCCCGCAAAATGTACAGTCTCGATGGCCCGGATGCTTTGGTCGAGCGCCACATCGGCCGCGGTCTGAGCAGTCAAATTGCCAAGCGGCGTCGGTAGCCGGGCCTTTCAACGCCTCGCCGGGGCCGATACGCTCGGTCATCAATGGGCGCCGGGAGTGTGAACTTGCATGCCGAAATCACTGGCTGAACTTGCCCTCGATCTCGGAGCCGGCGGTCACGAGAGCGCCAAGCCCACAGCACTGTACGCGATCTACGAGCGGTACTTCGCCGACCTCACGGCGAAGCCGATCACCTTGCTGGAGCTTGGGGTACACGCTGGTGTGTCGCTGAAGGTGTGGGCCGAGTATTTTCAGACCGCAACGATCATCGGCGTCGACCTGGCCAACCCGGGGCCGGACTTCAGCAGCTTCCCCAGCGTGATCTACGAAACCGGCGACCAGGGCGACGCTGAACGGCTGAGGGCCATCGCCGACCGGCACGCACCAGGTGGTTTTGACATCATCATCGATGATGCCGCTCATGTGGGATACCTTGCCGCCTTATCCTATGCGGTGCTGTTCCCGTTGCTGAAGCCGGGCGGCTTCTACGTGGTCGAGGACTGGGGGACCGGCTATTTCGACGATTGGCTGGACGGCGGCCACTATCAGAAGTTCGCCGTCGAACCGATGCACGGCATGATTCCCAAACGCCTTGCGAGCCACGATTTCGGCATGGTGGGATTTGTCAAATCCCTCGTCGACGATGTTGCCGGCGACCATCTCAAGCCCACCCTGCGTAGCCCGGCGTTGCGCCCGGACGCAATGGAGTACCTGCATTTCTATAAGCAGTTCGCGATCATCAAGAAGTTGGTCGAATAGCGATTGAGCCTTCGCGCCAAGAGCGCCGCTGGCTGGTCACCAGCGGGGTCGACCATCGGCTAGACCAGAAGACGACGCCGCGTCGATTGCGAGCAGCTCCTCTGGAAGGCATCCGCGATCGACGAACTTCTCGTGCGCATCAATCGCATTGGCTTCGAGCCGCACCGCATGATCGGCGGGGACGTTGCGGATGCCTCTTCGTCTGACGGCGTCGACGCGCATGCGTTCCGGCGGGCAGCTGGTCGCGGCCAACCTTCTCGGCTACGCCGCCGCCGTTGTCCTTGGATCCCTGCCACTGGCAGTCTCGGTCGCCACTAGCTGGCGTCGTATCCGCCCCCCCAACATGCTTGCTCTGAGCTGCCTGCTGCTGGGCGTGATCTCGACCGCAGCGCCTTTCGTCCTCGCCTCCGACTGGGGCCGCTACACATACCTGCTGCTTACGCACCTCTTCACTCGCTTCTGTCTGAAAGCGATCGAACGACGGCACACCGAAAGTGACCTGCAGGAAATGCGTGACGTTTCCACTTCGCTCCCAACGTGGCGACAGCACTTCTTCGGCCTGGCAGTTGCTGGTGTGTTGGCTCTGTACGGCGATTGGAGTACTTCGTGGGCCCACCTCGGTCCTCTTGAAGTATCGGCCCCGAGAGGTCGGCACGGCGGAGGCTACTGGACCCTACGCGAGCGGGTTGCGGGACAACTTGGGCTTGACAATGAGGTACTTCGCGCTCGCGAAGAGGTCGCCCGTGCCAACTCCGCGGCGGTCTGAGTGACACTGACGTACGATACCAGAATAGGGATGGTGCACCAGACACTATTCGGACGGGTGGCTTTGCCATGAGCCTCCGAACCATGGGGGCGATAAGCTTTGCGCGATCTACGATCGGCTGGGCGGTCTCGCGAGCTAGAACCTCAGCATAGGTGGTGAGGTCCGAGTGAATGGCAGCCGGGAGCTCGATGGCGAGTTTGACGGGCTTGTCGTCACAGAGTGCACCAAACTTTCGTTTGGTCATTGGAGTTCCTGATCGCTCATAGGGGTTCGAGAACCAGGTCCCGATTGGCCAATATGCGCACCGGTATTGGTGGTGACGAAGAGGCGCTCAGCCGAGCGGACGTTGGTGATTGGTGAGAACTGACCGAAGTCCAGAAGTCGAAGTGTTCGCGTCACACTAGACTGCTGACGGTCGACGCAGGGCCTGCTTCTGGGCGGCGATGCGGAAGGGGGCATTCGGGGCGCCGTAGCCGGCGTAGGGGCCCCGGCGTTCGAGGATTTCGATGAAGAAGCCTTCGCCGATGCTGGGGCCGTAGAACTGGAAGAACTCGCCGCCCTCGTCGCGATCGTAGAGGATGTTGTGGCGCTTGAGGCGCCCGACAAGTGCGGAGTCGAGGCCGAGGCGGGCCTGTAGATCGTCGTAATAGTTGCCGCTGATGGCGAGCGGTTTTAGCCCGGCACGCGCCGTGGCTTCGGCGGTGGCGAAGATGTCTGACGTGGCAAAGGCGAGGTGCTGGATGCCGGAACCGAACGTGCCTGAGACGAAGCGGCCGGCGAAGGTGCGGGAATTGTCGGCGCCGTTGAGCGTGAGGCGCAGGGTGCCGGCGGCGTTCTCGATGACCTGGCTGCGCACGAGGCCGCCGGGATCGAGCACGTCGACCATCGGCGTCTTCGCGGTGGCAAAGATCGAGCGGTAGAACAGCACCCAGGTCAGCATCTCGTCGTAGGCCATGGTCTGCGCGACGTGATCGATGCGTGCGAGCCCGGCGGGCCAGGTGTCGGGTTCTGTCTCGCGCGTGAACTCAATGTCCCAGACGCGGCCGAGTTCGGAGTGATCGTCGAGGAAATAGATGAGGCCGCCGCCAACGCCGCGGATCGCTGGAATGGTGAGCTCGCCTGCGGCCACCGGCTGTTCGAACATTTGTGCGCCGAGCGCTGCGGCGCGCTGGACCGTGGCCTTCGCGTCGGCGACCTTGAGGCCGAGCGCGTAGGCCGAAGTACCGTGCGTGACGAAGCTCGAATGGGCGAGCCCTAGCGTTTCGGTGTTGACGACGATGTTGATGCGGCCCTGGCGGTAGAGCGTCACCGCCTTCGTGCGATGCCGGCCGGCACGGGCGAAGCCGAGCGCTTTGAGGAGCGCGCCGAGTTGGGCGGCGCCCGCGGCGTCGGCGGTGAATTCGATGAACTCGACGCCCTCCACTTCGACCCGCGGCGGCATAGCGGGGGCGGCGATCGCAATGTCGGGCTCGGCCCGGGCCACCTGGTCCATGAGGTAGAGCAGCGAGCGGTGGCCATCTGACGCGATGGCTTTTGGCGCGCCGCCGCGGAACTGGTCGTTGAAGATTTCGAGCGAGAGCGGGCCGGTGTAACCCGTCGCCGCAACGGCGCGCATGAAATCGACGACGGGCAGATCGCCTTCACCCGGCATGTTGCGGAAGTGGCGGCTCCAGTAGAGCAGATCCATGTCGATGAGCGGCGCGTCGGCCAGCTGCACGATGAAGATCTTGTCGCCGGGGATCGAGCGGATGGTGTCGGGATCGATTTTTCGTGCGAGGGTGTGGAAGCTGTCGAGGATGAGGCCGATGTTCGCGTGGTCGGCGCGACGGACGATCTCCCACGCGTCGCGATGGTCGGAAACGTGGCGGCCCCAGGCGAGGGCTTCGTAGCCGACGCGGACGCCGGCGGCTTTTGCGAGGTGACCGAGTTCGTTGAAGTCGGCGGCGGCGCGATCGATGCCGCCGAGCGAGGCGGGGGAGACGTTCGAGCAGATCAGCATGAGGTCGGTGCCGAGCTCGTTCATCAGTTCGAATTTGCGCCGGGCGCGCTCGAAGGCGCGCTCGCGGAGCGGGGCGGGCAGTCCCTCGAAATCGCGGAACGGCTGGAAGAGGGTGATCTCGAGGCCGAGATCGCGGGTCATTCGGCGGACCTCGGCGGCGCTGGCGCCGAAGGTTAGGAAGTCGTTCTCGAAGATCTCGACGCCGTCGAACCCGGCCGCGGCGATCGCCTCGAGTTTTTCGCCGAGATCGCCTGAGATCGAGACGGTGGCGATGGACGTGCGCATCCGCTCCTCCACGAACGAACTAGTTAGTACATTCGTAGGTGGAGCGACCTCGCGGGTCAAGCGGCGGTGCCTTCGCGAGGAAGTGGACGGAGCCCCGAGGCGCGTACGCCTCGATGTTTAATTGTAATAGAGACGCACTCGCCTCGGGGCGCGGGATTTCAGGATCACGTGCGCGATCGGGCTGGGCATTC
>JBKJTB010000355.1:0-11263 GCA_046594305.1 Devosia sp.
CTCTTCGCAAATCGCTAGGGCCACGCGACGATGGTGAGGAATGGATCATTACCGCCCCGCGTGTCGGCTACCGGGTTGCGGCAGATGTACGGGTACCCGTGGCAGGAAAGCCGTCCCTTGCCGTCCTGCCATTTATCAATATGAGCCCTGATCCAGACCAAGAGCATTTCGCGGATGGCCTCGTGGAAGACCTGATAACGGCGTTTGCACGGTTCAGGAGCTTTGCAGTGATCGCTCGTCATTCGGCGTTTGCCTACAAAGGGCAACAGTTTGACATTCGCGATGCCGCCAGATCACTCGGGGTCCGATACCTTGTTGAAGGGAGCGTGCGGCGGGTTGGCCACCAGGTTCGAGTGACAGCCCAGCTCATTGACGGTGCGAGTGGCGAGCACATTTGGGCCGAAAAACTTGACGGGAATCTCGGAGACATCTTCGAGTTCCAGGATCGGATAACAACAACCGTGGTGGGACTAATCGAGCCTGAAATCAGACAGGCTGAGATCGAGCGAGCTCGTCGCAAGCACGCTCACAACCTCGACGCGTATGACCTCTATTGGCGCGCTCTACCGCTGCTGCAGACGTCGCACGGCAATGGTTACAATGACGCAGTCGAGATGCTCGATCGGGCAGTTGCGCTCGAGCCGGGATACGCCACGTTTCTGGCGATGGCGGCTTACGCCCATGACAAGAGGCGCGGGCGATGGGGATCGCCGCCTGGAGTCGACGACAACGCGATTGCAGTCGCACTCGCAGATCGCGCAATGGCGGCAGACAGTAGTGACCCATTCGTCCTGCTTGTCGCGGGTGTAATGCTCTTGAACGTGAAGGGTGACGGTCCGGCCGGACTCGCTCTAGCCCGACGCGCCTACGAGTTGAACCCCAATGCGGTCCTTGTTTGTAACATCACGGCCTACTTGGAGTGGGCCCAAGGGAACTTTGATCAGTCGATCGAATGCGCCCTACGTGGACTGCGACTATCGCCCGGGGTGCGCGAAGTCTTCTGGAGCTTGAGCACCATTGCACGGTCGCATTTGTCGGCAGGACGCTTCGAAGAGGCGCTCCTCTGGGCGCAGCGCTCCTTAGAGGCGAATCCCGATCAGGAACACATGCGAGCAGTCGTTGCCGCGGCCCACGTCCATTTGGGGCAGGTAACGCTTGCCGAAAGTTTCGTTGCTGGCCTGGGCGACCCAGACGTATCTCGCCGCCAGCTTGAGCAGTGACCCCCATGTTTCCAACGACCGCCACCTGCGTGATGGGCTGACGAAGCTGGGTGAGATCTGGGCCTGCAATGGGGCGGTTCACTGAGTTGAATAGCGATCATCCATGGCTCGGTGCGCTAGACCCTGATCCCAGCGGACATCGCCGCAGCGTCGGTGACCTTGCCCTGAAGACTATAGGCAATTGCCACTGGCAGAGCCGTAGGAGCGCGAGTGGTGCCGCATAGCCTCGCCACTTCTAACGTTTGCAATTCCCGAGACCGCTTTGCTTTGTCGGTCGCCGGCACAGGATCGCAAGCATTCCGTCGGCGCCATTTTGGTTGAGGATTTCGCGGCACCGTGAGCTGAGAGCGGCGCCTTTGACTTTAGGCGATAGGCTGCGTCCGCAATGCGCCACCAGTTGGAGTTGCTAAGCCTGCGTTCGATTCGACGTGCGGCAAAAAGAGGCTAAGGCGCGCAAGCCCATTTTTAAGAACTTTTCAGACCGTTTTAAGGACTCGCGCGCGCCCCCTGTTATGGTGGAGCCTCCATTTAGGAAGTCCCATGCGCATCAAGTCCAACATCGCTCAAATCGCCTGCCTGACTGTACTAGCAATCTCCGCTTTACTGCCACATACGCCGGCATGGGCCGAGACCTTGCCCTACTACGACGTGACAGCTAACGGAACGTGGGACTGCAGGGACCCCGCGGGTAAATTTATGGGCACCATTGTCCTCGCCGAAGAAACCTACGCTTTCATGAAAACGGACGGAAGGCTCGGCGGATACGGTAAGGTGCATCTACTCTCCTTTGATACGCAGATGCCCAACTTCGCGCTAATCAGCGGACCTCTCAAGGATGATTTCGGCGCAGGCGGGGTGGGCTTGACGGGGCCGAGGGACAACTACGAGGAAATCTCGGGCGAGTTGTTCCTCACTGTAGCCGTAACGACCGACCGCACGCAGAGCTGGTATTGTACGGGCCGTCACGCACCCTCTGATTTGACGTGACTACACCTCGGTGAAGCAGATGCCTCCGGCAGCTGCGGCCCGCGTCATTCGTTTGACCGAGCGCGGTTAAGCCTGATTGCTCGCAGCGAGCTGTGTCGCGGGTTCTATTCTACTGCTGCAAACCAACTTTTCCGCAAGCATCCGCTACGCACTTGTAGCGGATGCTTGCGGATTTATGACGATCCGCCACGCGATCCCCGCTAGGCGTTGCGCCTCGAACGAGCTCATCTTCGCGCCTTGGCCTCGGAGACGGGCGAGCTTTTCCGTTTCCAAACCCTTTGTCGTCAAGCGTGTGACGATCCGCTCGAGCTGCCGTTGTTCGGTGATCTGCCGGCCAATCGAATATGACGCGAGGCCATGGTCGACGTAGCCGATGAGGAAAGCCGCCCTTGCCGAGTCACCTTCGAGGACCGCGACCTCCGCCGCACTCTGCACGAAATATAGCACCGCCATCAGCTCAGCATCGATCGTCATCGGCAGTGCCTCATCGATGCAGCCCCGCGCATCGTCGAGGCGGCCTGCCGCGAGGAGATACGACGTCAGGTTGTTGAGGTGCACCAGCCTCTCCAGGTTGCCAACGTGCTCTCGGAAATACGGCAGCGTTTGCTTGCAAAGGGTGATGGCTTCATCCGTCTCACCATCGCGGTACATATCCTCCGCCGCGGAGATGGCAGAATGCGCAAGGCCGCTGGGATTGCGGAACGCCGCGTGCATGGCGAGGCCGGCGTCGATCTTGGCCCGTCCGATGTCCCTATCCCCGGCCGTCCACCTGCTCATCCCGTCAGCGACCAGCGTTCGCGCCTTGAGTTTTGAGTCCGGCATCGTTGCGACCAGCGCGTCTGCCTCCTCGAACAGCGGCCGTGCGAGTTGCGGTTTGTCCGCAACTTCGAGCGCTTCGCCCTTCAGCAGCAGGGCCAGCACCCGGAAGTGCCGAACGCGGTCCTCGGCGAGTTGTGCGATCGCCCAGTCAAGATCGAGCAGACGTGCCAAGGCGCTCGTCTGCCAACCCACATACTCGGCCGCGCCAACGGTCATTACGGCGCGCGTCTCATCATCCATCGCGGGCGTTGAGACGAGCGCCGTTTCGCATCGCATGTGGGCCTCATGAAGCAGCCCGAGCTGGAAATAGTAGCGATGCGAGGCTGCCGTCAGCGCCGCGAATTGCCTCCAGTCCGGCTTCCTCTCTGCCCAGTCGAGCGCCGAGCGCAGGTTGGCACCGTCGGGCCGATGAAGCTCCATCCATTCGTCGTCGGGTACAGTCTCCCAGAGGTCCAGCCCGTGGCGGAAGAGGGCCGAGACGAAGGCGGCGTGCCGCCTGCGCGCCTCTTCCTCTTCGCCGGCCGCGCCGAGAAGCTCGAGCGCGAACAGCCGGAATGGCTCCAGTAACCGATATCGTCTCCCGCCGGCGCCATCTCGCACGACGATGGAACGACGAACCAGGTCCTTAAGCGCCGCATCTGCGCCCAGTCCGCCGACCTCGCCCACCGCCGCCGGGCTGAAACTGCCTTGGAACACGCCCAGCGTGCGGAATACGCGCCGTCCGTCATCGGTCAACAGCCCGTAGCTCCATTCCATCGAGCCCCGCAGTGACCCCCGCCCCGGCGCGGCCTTATCCGGTCCCCGATGAAGCTGCCCTTCGACAGCAGCCAATCCCATGATCGCGCCCTGAGAGGCGGCCAATTTCAACGGCAGGGCGAGACCGTCGAACGCACGACAAATTCTCTCGACCACGACCCGTTCGCTGTCGTCCAGTTTCTCGCCTTGTGCGGCGTAGCAGTGCGCCACGAAGCGTACCGCCGGGCTATCGCGGTCCGTCCCACCCAGGTCGAACGGTGCCAGCTTGAACAGATGCTCGCTGGCGATACCGAGCGGCACCTGAGTTGTTAGCAGTACCCGCACTTCCGGCCCAACGGCCAGGATCGCTGCGAGCAAGGACACGATCGCGTCCCCGAGATGTTCGCAATTGTCGAGGACGAGCAGGACGCTCTTGTCGCGCAACTCCCCAATGATCGTTTCGCGCTGGGAACTGTCCGCACTGGTGGCGATGCCCAACACCTCGCTGACGAGGCTCTCGAGCGTCGTCGTGTTGGTAAGAGTAGCAAGATCGACGACCCAAACCCCGTCGCGAAACGAGGGCTCGAGGTCCTTCGCCACGGCCAGCGCCAAGGTCGTCTTGCCGACGCCGCCGGGCCCGACCACGCTCGTCACCCGGTGCGCCTTCACCAGCTCAATGACCGCCGCGGTTTCATCACCCCGCATCACGCATTCGACGAAGTGGCGATCGATATTGCCTTTGCGCATCGGGGACGCCGGAACGGCGTCCGCTAGATCCACGAACTGGTAGCCCACCCGCTCCACGGTGCGGATCACGTCGCTGCCCACGGCCTTGCGCAGTTTGGCCATCTGCACCGGCAGGTTGCTCTCCTCGACCGCCTCGTTCGGCCAGGCGGCGTCGATGAGCTCGGCCTTCGAGACGACCTCGCCCCGGCGGCGGAGCAGGGTCTCGAGCAGCAGCAGGCCGCGGCGCCCCAGCGGCACCAGGAGCCCCTCCCGCCACCAAAGCCCGGCCGCCTCCAGCCTGAACGGTCCGAAAGCGAACGATTGTTCCGACACGCACCCTCCCCGGCGTTCCTAAGAATTCCTCAGACCTTCGATACTCCGACGCGCCGTTCCGAGACAGTGGTCACCAGCAAAGGGCAGTCCCGGAAAACCTTCCTGGCAACCGTCCCCGAGGCTCAAACGCAAACCAACGGAGAGTCAAAATGAACAAGCTCGCAGTCACCGCCGTCATCGGATCCCTCGCCCTCGCCGCCGCGGCCATTTTTGCTGCCCCTGCGATCGCCGACGATCCGGGCGCAAACCCGATCGGCAGCTGGATGTGCCTCGCGACCGGCGCCACCGAGCCCGGCCAGCTTACCATGACGGAAACCGCCTACGATTTCGCTCAGCCGGGCGCGCAGGTCTCGGGCCACGGCAGCTACCGCATCGACCGGAACGTCATCACCGTGACGAGCGGTCCGCTCAAGGACGATTTCGGCCTCGGTCACGGCTACTTCAACACCAGGGCAAGCCCGATCGCCCTCACTTTCGACACCTCGGGCGGCAGCATGAGCTGCAATCCCGACATCTACCTCTAGTCGGGAGCTCGGCCCCCCCAACACCGCAGATCCTCCCTCGCCTTACGGGGGAGGAGCCGGTCGCTGGGTCTGCACCCGGGACAGGTGCTCCGTTTTCAGAACTTTTAATATCGCCTTAAGGACTTCCCTATTCTGCCGAAATATTTTCGCGCCCGAGCTAACTCCGTCCTGAGGGCGGTAATTCGGAAGGAACGTCTATGCGCACTTGGGCACTAGTGGCGAGCTGTTCACTGACCCTATCTCTGATGGCACCGGCTCACGCGCAGGAGGTGACACGCCTCACCGAGTTCGGGAGCGACGATTTCGTCACCGGGAGCACGATTGGGCCCGATGGCGCGCTCTACGTGACCGACGGCGGCAGCGGCGAGGTCCTGCGCATCAATCTGCCTGATGGCGCTGTGAGCCCCTATGCGAAAGGGTTGCCGCCGAAGGCGTTCCAGGGCGAGGACATCGGCGGACCGGTCGACGTGGCATTCATGGATGGGACGGCCTACGTACTCGTCTCGTTGGTCAGCGGGGCGATCAGTGGTGATCCGTTCGGCGACCCTAAGGCCAAGAACGGGCTATACCGCATCGAGCCCGGCGGCACCCCGACACTCGTCGCGGACCTCGGCCAGTGGTCGATCAACAACCCACCGACGCCGCAGTTCGTCGTCGACACCGGCGTGTTCTTCTCCTTGGAGCCTTACGACGGCGGATTCCTTGTGACCGACGCCCACCACAACCGTGTGCTGTGGGTCGGCCAGGACGGTGCGGTCAACCAGGTCGCCACCTTCGACAATGAGGTGCCGGTCGGACTGGAGACAGCCGAAGGGCAATTTTTTGTCACCCAGCTCGGGCCGATCCCCCATCTCCCGGAAGCCGGCAAAATCCTTTCCGTTCAGAAGGGAGGCAAGCCGAACGTTCTGACCAGCGGGGCGAGCATGCTCATCGACGTCGAGCAAGGGCCGCGAGACACGCTCTACGCAGTCTCGCAGGGTGAGTGGGACGGTGTCGGTGAGGGCTCCCGCGCAAAGCCGGACACTGGCCGGTTGTTTACGGTTGGAACGGCGGGCGAGCTGACTCCGGTGTTGGGCAGCGGCGGCCAGGCTCTCGTGCTCGACCGTCCGACGTCGATCGAATTTGTTGGCAACACCGCCTACGTCGTGTCGGTGACCGGAGACGTCTACCGTGTCGATGGCCTCTGACGCACCTTCGCCGCCCACATGCGGGCGCTGAAGCGGTGTCGCCCTGTTGGTGAGCAGAAGCTCCCCGCAGATGCCTTGTCCACGAGGCAGCCAGCCGACGCCTGCTTTGCGTCAGATGCGGTCGGCTCGGCCTAGAAAAATCCTCGGGATTCGCAGCCGGCGGAAAAGCTGTGCCAATGCCATCGGAGCGCAAGGTCGATCACGTGTATTGATCTAACACCCGCATACAACGAACAATTCGTCCCCGTGAAAGGCCGTATCCATCGGCTGACTGCCCGACAGCGATTGTCGTCTGGGGCGAACCGGTGGGTCGATCAATGTCAGCGTGTTGCTGTTGAGGCTCGTGACGCCAAGCGTGATCCAGTCGGGCGGACGATCTGCGCCGCCTCTGGACTCCTTCGAGCCGGAGCTCATCGCGAACGCGTTGAGGTCTTTAAGGGCAACGTCTCCTGCAGCTTGTGCCATGTGACTACCCCTGGTGCGGACGGAGGGCCGCCGCTTTTCACCAACTTCACCTACGGCAACATCGGCTTGCCGCGAAACCGAAGAACCGTTGGTATGGTCAGACGGCCAGTACAGGCGCGGACTGGATCGACGGGGGCTGGCGGTGACGCTGCGTGACGACAAGCTCTACGCCAAGAGGGCACTTGGTCCGAAGGGTGGTTCAAGGTGCCAACGTTGCGCAACGTGGATGCACGTTACGGTGCTGATGATCGTGTCGGGCAAGTGGTGCATCCAGCCAGCGAGGCGCTTGCCGGAAAGGTCGGTGCGGCGCACCTCCGCGCCAAAGTGCTCGCTGATGTGATGCGTAAAATGGGATGCGTAAAGCGGAGTCCTTCCAGGGCCGCCTCGATCTTTGCATCTGCGGCTATCGACTAAGCTAAGTTCTATCTAGACCATCGTCGTAATCAGCCACGTGCCCAGACCCGCCAGAGCTAGACCCACAATGCGAGAGACCCATGGACCTGTGGGTAGCGCCTTCTCGACGAGTATCAGGATGGCAATTCCTGCGATCCACAGGACGTTCATGACGCCACCCACGAAGAGCAACGCCATGAGCGCCCAGCAGCAGCCCAGGCAATAGACCCCATGGTCGAACCCCAGCCGTGCCGCGCCCAAAGGCGAGGAGCTGAACCCACCGCGGCTCGTTAGAAAGGTGACGGGCGATTGGCACTGGTGGAGGCATGCTGCCTTCAGTGGTGTCCATTGATAGACGCCTACAACGACCAGGACGATCCCACCAAGTAGATTGCTCGAGGCGGCCATGGTTGATGACAGGAGTGAGAGGCTGATCAGGAGCCACTGAGCCCCCGTGGCCACAATACTGAATCCGACCCAGACCAGGATATAGCCAACAAAGAACCAACCCGAAGCGGCTAAGGGCTTCCCGTCCTGCTGCGCTCGCCTCCTAACGCTAGCGTAGAGCAGGACGACCGGCGCAACCGAGGGCGTCATCATACCCACCATCATGACACCCCACATGGCGAACGTGAAGGCGAGGTCAGCGGCGGCCCAGGGTCGGAACTCTGGCGCCATTGCTGATCCCATATCCATGCTCGCCATACCGCCAGACATACCGTCTGGGGCGTTCGTAGTCGGCATTCCATATGCCAACCACAGAAGGTAAGCCCAAGCCGCCACGGCAATCGCGGCGAGAGCCGTCGCAACTACGATGCGGTCTCGCCTCAGCAGCACCTCTAGGGCGGATGCGCTCACGGCTTAGTGGACGACGCCACTCTGTGAGAGATTTACGTGCGCGAATTGCCCGTAGGAGTCTTCGAGTTCGAAGGCTATCGGCCCAGACGCCGTGGTCCAGCCCCGTCCCATTTCGGCAAGCGTGTATTCGAACCCATTCGGGAGGTCGATGCGACCTCTGAAGGCCTCTCCGGTTACGGGGTTGCGGATGGGCTCCCCGCGGCCGCCAACAAACCCCGGGACATTGAGCTTGGATGTGCGGGCGTCGATGTCCACCTCAAAGTCGATCGGAGCGAAAATCGGATCGTGCACCCTATCCAGGGTTGTCGAGAATACCTGGAAGATGGTCGCGCCCGGCTCCGTATCCTGGCCACTGAGGATACGGAGGAGTGCGTTGCGCTGAGCCTCCGTAGCCCGTTCGTCGACGATAACGGCAGCTTCGCCCTTGCCAAAATGGATCGGTCCCGGCCAGCGGAATACCCCTGCAAAGCGCAGGCCGTCGAGCTTGGTGTCTCCGTGGAAGCCTTCATCGATCTGCATCCCCACGACAGCCTGACAGTAGCCATGGGTGGGGAGCGCGTTGAACTGGCAGGGGCACCCATAGGCACAATTGCAGTTGCTGAATTCGCGGGCCTTAATCGTCCACTTCAAATCGGCCATGACAACCTCCTCCAAGACAGGTCACATCGACTTTGCGTCCTGTAATCTATACCTCGTAGCGGCAAAGAATAGGCCCTCTCTAGCGCCACCGCCACGCTACGCCCGAGTGACGACAAGGCGGTCGCTACTCGCCAAGTCCACATGGCGCAGCATTTCGGAAGATAGGTTAGCGCTCCTGTCTTATCTGACGTCGCGCCGCTGATATGGTGCGGGCGCAGTCACAAGGAGCGTCACTGATGCCTGCATTACCTGAGGGCAGCGGCCAAACCGCTGCAGGCGACTCCACTATTGCCGTGTTCCAGAGCGAGTGGGACACCTACCGCAAGATGGTCGAGAACAACTTCCTCTTCCATCGCGAAGCCTACGCCCGCCTTCACGAAGTTCTGGTGGCGGACTTTGCGCACCCCTTCCATTTCATCGATATCGCTTGCGGTGACGCGAGCGCCAGCGCGGGCGCGCTAACTGGAACGGCAGTCGCGAGCTACACCGGCATCGACTTCTCAGCCCTCGCCCTCGAGCTGGCCGCGACGAACCTCGCGGGCTTGCGCTGCTCCATCACCCTTGTCCAGCGCGATTTTCTCGACGCGATCGACGAGACGCGCGCGCCTGTAGATATCGTCTGGATCGGCCTCTCGCTCCATCATCTGGGCCGGGCCGAAAAGCTCACCTTCATGCGCAAGGTCCGCGGCATTCTCAAACCTGGCGGTCGGCTGATGATCTTCGAGAACACCAGCCCCGACGGGGAGGACCGGCCAAGCTGGCTCGCGCGCTGGGACCTGCAGCGGCCGCACTGGCACGCCTACACCGCCGACGAGTGGACTCGCATGGCCAACCACGTTCACGCCGCGGACTTTCCAGAGACCCTCTCCACCTGGCGGGCCTTGGGCCACGACGCAGGCTTCCGCCGTGTCGAAGACCTCTACACGACCCCGACCGACCTGTTCCGGGTCTGGAGCATCGCCAACTAGCCAATGCAAGGACCGCTTGATGAGAACGCCGCTCTGCGACCTGCTCGGCATCGAAATCCCTATCGTCCTCGCGCCGATCATCACGCCGGTAGGCGCACCAGAGGGCTCGCTGCCGCGGTCAGCGAAGCCGGAGGCCTGGGCACAATGGCCCTGTGGCTCGCCGCGCCGGACGTCCTGCGGACGCGCATTCGTAAGCTCCGGGCGCTGACTTCAAAGCCCTTCGCTGTCAATCTGCGATTGGACTCCGGCGCCGCCGCTCGCCTCGATGCTTGCCTCGAGGAAGGCACGCGGATCATCTCCTTGTTCTGGGGCGATTTCTCCGAGCTGGCGCCGCGGGCCAAAACCGCTGGCGCCATTGTGATGCAAACCGTGCGATCTGCCGA
This sequence comes from Devosia sp., assembly GCA_046594305.1. Lineage (GTDB taxonomy): Bacteria > Pseudomonadota > Alphaproteobacteria > Rhizobiales > Devosiaceae > Devosia_A. Next base: position 10,238 of record JBKJTB010000355.1, read on the forward strand.
GGAGGCGCGACGGGCTGTGGACTGCGGCGTCGATGTCGTTGTCGCGCAGGGCTGGGAGGCCGGTGGCCACGTCTGGAGTACCGTCGCGACGATGGCATTGGTCCCGACCGTTGTCGATGAAGTCGCCCCTGTGCCGGTGATCGCAGCCGGCGGCATCGCCGATGGGCGCGGCCTCGCCGCCGCGCTGGCGCTCGGCGCCGCCGGCGTCTGGATCGGCACCCGGTTTCTCGCTGCCGCAGAAACCAACTTCTACCCGCGCTACCGCGAGCGGTTGCTGGCCGCATCCGAGACAGACACGATCTACCTCGAATATCTCTTCGATGGCGGCGCCTGGAGCGACGCGCCCGCCCGCGCCCTCCACAACAAAACCATCGCCGCATGGGAAGCCGCTGGCCGCCCGCCCAAGGACCAGCGGCCCGGTCAGGACGAAGTCGTCGCGGTCTCGACGTCGCGCGGCGAGGTCAAGCGCTACATGTCGACCGCGCCAATCAACGATGTTGTCGGCGACATCGACGCGATGCCGATGTGGGCGGGTCAGGGGGTCGGACTCGTCAAGAAAATCCAGCCGGCCGGCGACATCGTTCGCGAGATCAATTCCAAAGCAGAGTCTATCCTAACGAGGCTGAGGCACTAGCGATGCAGAACGAAGGCACTGACTCGTTCGAGGAAGTCGTCACCAGCACAACGCGGTTGCGTGAGATCATCGGCGAACCGCGCGGCTATGCGGCACAGAAGGGCACTAATCGAATCGATGCGATTTTCGCGCGCTTCATCGCAGCCGCGCCCTACGTGATCGTCGCCACCGTCGGACCAGACGGCCTGCCCGATGCCTCACCGAAGGGCGACCCAGCGGGGTTCGTGCTCGTCCTCGACGAAAAGACGCTGGTCATCCCCGAGCGTCAAGGAAATCAGAGGCTCGACGGTTTCCAGAACTTGCTCGTCAATCCGGCCATCGCCCTCCTCTTCATCATTCCTGGCAACACCGAGACTCTCCGGGTCGCTGGCCGAGCGCGTATCGTCCACGAC
>JBKJTB010000432.1:0-5542 GCA_046594305.1 Devosia sp.
CAGCACGGCGGCCGCGACCAGGGCGGCGTCGGTGATCTTGACGCCGTGGTGGGCCTCGTACTTCTCCTGCAGCCCGCGCAGGATGGCGATGGTGTCTTCGACGGTGGGCTCGCCCACGTACACCTGCTGGAACCGACGCTCGAGCGCAGGATCCTTCTCGACGTACTTGCGGTACTCGTCGAGCGTCGTCGCGCCGATCATCCGCAGCTCCCCGCGGGCGAGCATCGGCTTGATCATGTTGCCCGCGTCCATCGCGCCCTCAGCTGCACCGGCGCCGACGATGGTGTGGATTTCGTCGATGAACGTGATCACCTCGCCATCGGCGTCGATGATCTCCTTCAGCACGGCCTTCAGCCGCTCTTCGAACTCGCCGCGGTATTTCGCGCCGGCAACCAGTGCACCGAGGTCGAGCGCCATCAGTGACTTGCCCTTGATCGATTCGGGCACGTCACCATTGACGATGCGGATCGCTAGCCCTTCGGCGATGGCGGTCTTGCCGACGCCGGGTTCGCCGATCAGCACGGGGTTGTTCTTGGTGCGGCGGCTCAGCACCTGAATGGTCCGGCGAATCTCTTCGTCACGGCCGATCACCGGGTCGAGCTTGCCGTCGCGCACGGCCTGCGTGAGGTCGCGGGCGTACTTCTTCAGCGCATCGTACTGCGACTCGGCCGAGGCGGAGTCGGCGGTGCGGCCCTTGCGGATGGTTTCGATCGCCTGGTTCAGCGCATTGGGGGTGACGCCCGCCGACGACAGGATCTTGCCGGCATCGGTGTCCTTGTCGATCACCAGCGCCAGCAGCATGCGCTCGACGGTGACGAACGAATCGCCGGCCTTCGTTGCCGCCGCCTCGGCGGTGTCGAAGACACGCGCCAGTTCGCGGCTGAGGTAAAGCTGCGAGCCGTCGCCGCTGACCTGCGGAATTTTGTTGAGGGCGGCTTCGACGCTGGCGCGCACCGCCTTGCTGTCGCCGCCGGCGCGATCGATGAGCCCGGAGCCGAGCCCCTGGTCGTCGTCCATCAGGACTTTGAGCAGGTGGACCGGCGAAAACTGCTGGTGGCCGCGTCCCAGCGCCATCTGCTGCGCGCTCTGGATGAATCCGCGCGCCCGCTCGGTGTATTTTTCGATATTCAAGGCAACTCTCCTTTTGCCACGGCCTCCTGCCCATCAAGGCGCAAATTGGCCGCTCGAAGCGTTGATGTGAGAAACGCCCGACTGGCGGCACGTTTCCCTGACTTCGCTCAAAGATATAGGAAGTGCAGCCTGAGGAAAAAGAGGCAGAAACGCAAAGGGCCGCGCACTCGGCGCGGCCCCTGAAACTCAATCGCGCCGGGTTACTCGGCCGGTGTGTTTCCGCCTGCCGTGAGGAAGGCCGGAAGCGCCACTTCGGGCTGCGGAGAATTGGCCGGATCGTCGCCCGTTTGCCCATCGGGGCGCGGGCCGCGGCGGCGGCGGTTGCGGTCGCGGCGGCGGGAGCCCTCGCCACCTTCGCCCTGCGGGCCGGAGGCGGACTGGCCCTCTTCGGCCATTGCCGGCTCGTTTTGCGGCGCGGCGGACTGGTCGCTGCCCGAATCGCCTTCGTTGTTGGCGAACGACTGCGGCTGCTCACCCGGCTGGGATTGCGGCCGGAATGGCACGACCGGCACGATCGGTTCCGGCGAGGCGAAGCGGTCGTTGATCGGCTGGAAATCATCGTCTTCGTCGACTTCCGGCGCCTGCGAGCCCGGCTGGTCGCGATACTGCTGCTGCTGCTGTGCCGACGCGACGATGCGGAAATAGTGTTCGGCGTGCTGCAAATAGTTTTCGGCCAGGACAGGGTCGCCCGAGGACTGCGCATCGCGAGCGAGCTGCAGGTATTTCTCGGCGACGTGGGACGCGTTGCCGCGCACCTTTACGTCGGGGCCGTTGGATTCGAAGTTCCGGCTCAGCGGGTTGATGTGCTTTCGCCCACCATTGTTGTTCCGCCCGCGCTGCCGATTCTTGTTGTTGTTATTGTTGTTGTTATTCTGGTTTGGTCTCATTGGTCGCTATACGCCTTCAAAATGAGCCTAGAGAGGTTGGGTTCGTCCCAGGCCCGCTACGCCGATGGCGCCCATGCGGGCGGCCCAAAGGGCGGGATCTTGTCCGAGAGCTGTGCGGGCTGAACCACTTTTGGCTCATCACGTCAGGCAGGGGTCCAATCCGGGATACCCTTGCTGGCAATCCAGCATCGCCGATGAGCGGGTGGCCGTCACCTTGGCGCTCAACCCGCGCCGCTGACAGCAATTGGAAGCTAGCTGGTTCGCCCTGCCTTTCCAAGCGGAAAATGCCCCCGGCTTCCCTTTGGGTTTCGGTTTCCTCAAGAATGGGAAGCCAGAACCAGCCGATCAAGCCCCGCCAGGTCCTTTTGCACCTCGATCCGGCCGAAACCGGAGCGGGTGAGGATTCTGCCAACAGTTTCAGCCTGGGTGGCGCCGATTTCGAGCAGAAGCAGGCCGCTGGGATTGAGGCGGCGGGCGGCTCCAGCGGCGATGGCGCGGTAGGGCTCGAGCCCGTCCCAGCCGCCGTCGAGGGCGAGTTTCGGGTCGAAAAGCCGCACTTCGGGCTGCAACGCGTCGATCTGGTCGCTGGCGATATAGGGCGGATTGGAGACGATGAGGTCGAATTGCTCCCCGGGCGGCACCGCCTGCCACCACGGCCCGAGCCGGAAATCAATGCGGTCGGCAACATGGTGGCGTTCGGCGTTGGCTCTGGCCGCGGCGAGCGCCTCTTCCGAGATGTCTGTGGCGATGGCTCTGGCTTTGGAGACGGCGCTGAGGATCGCAATAACGATGGCACCCGACCCGGTGCCCAAGTCGACGATTCGCGGCGAGCCCTTGGTCAGCGCAAAGGCGATGGCGTCGCCGACCAGCAGTTCGGTTTCCGGCCGCGGATCGAGCGTGGCTTCATTGAGGGCGAAGCTCAGGCCCCAGAATTCGCGCACCCCGATGATGCGGCTGACGGGTTCGCCCGCCAAGCGCCGAACCGCGCAGGCCTCGAGTTGTGTCGCCCATTCCGGCCAGATCGCCTCGCGCTCGCGGCGAACCAGCGCTATCGCCTCGAGGCCGAAGACGTGCTGGGCGAGCAGCCGCGCGTCGAGCTCGGGTGTATCGAGGTTCGCGGCACGGAAGCGGTCCCGCACCTGCCGCCAGGCAACGCCGATGGAGACGGATGCACCCAGCTCAGCCCTCCATGGCGGCGAGTTGCGCCGCCTGATGCTCGGTGATGAGCGCCGAGATCAGCTCGCCGAGCGCGTCGCCGGCGATGACCTTATCGAGCTTGTAGAGCGTGAGATTGATCCGGTGGTCGGTGACGCGGCCCTGCGGGAAATTGTAGGTGCGGATACGCTCGGAACGATCGCCGGAGCCGACCTGTTCCCGGCGCTGATCGGCACGGGCGGTGTCGCGCGCATCGCGCTGCGCTTCGTAGAGGCGCGCGCGCAGCACCACCATCGCCTGGGCGCGGTTCTGGTGCTGCGATTTGAGCGATGAGGTAACGACGATGCCGCTGGGCAGATGCGTGATGCGCACCGCCGAGTCGGTGGTGTTGACGTGCTGTCCGCCGGCGCCCGACGAGCGCATCGTATCGATGCGGATGTCCTCGTTGCGGATCTCGATGTCGATGTCTTCGACTTCGGGCAGCACCGCGACCGTCGCCGCGGAGGTATGAATGCGGCCCTGCGCTTCGGTGGCCGGCACGCGCTGCACGCGATGCACGCCCGACTCATATTTGAGCCGGGCATAGGCGCCCCGGCCCGAGATCTTGGCGATGACTTCCTTGTAGCCGCCGACTTCGCCGTCGGCCTCTTCCATGATCTCGACCTTCCAGCCCTGAAGGTCGGCGTAGCGCTGGTACATGCGCAGGAGATCGCCCGCGAACAGCGCGGCTTCGTCGCCGCCGGTGCCGGCGCGAACCTCGAGAATGACGTTCTTGTCGTCGGCCGCGTCCTTGGGGAGGAGCAGAATGCGGATCTCGCTCTCCATCTGCGCGATCCTGGGCTTCAGCTCGTCCATCTCGGCCCGCGCCATCTCGGCCATCTCGCGGTCGCCGGAAGCCGCCAGCTCCTCGGCAGCGGCCAGCTCATCGGCCGCCTTGCGCCAGACGATGATCGGGCGGACGACCGGCTCGAGCTCGGCGTATTCCTTGCTCAGGCGCACAAAGTCTTCGGCGGACGGGCCGGAGGCGAGCGCCGCCTCGACGCTGTCGAAGCGCTTCTCCAGTTGCGCGAGCTTGTCTTCGGGCAGATTGGCCATGGGGCTAGATAACGAGACCCTGCTTGTCCGCCAAGTCCATCAGCAGTTCGCGAATACCAACACCGTGCTGGCCTTCGCCGAGGGCCGCGGCGACGGCGGCGCGGATGGGGGCGAGGTCCATGCCCATAACCATTTCCTTGATCGGGCCGATGGACGGCGGCGACATCGAGAGGCGCGTCATGCCGATGGCCATCAGCGCCAGCGCCTCGACCGTGCGGCCGGCGAGCTCGCCGCACATGGTGATCGGCACGCCATAGCGCCCGGCCATGTCGACGATGTGACGGAGGGCACGGAGGCGCGGCAGCGCGATGGGGTCGTAGGTCTTGGACACGCGATTGTTGGCGCGGTCGGCGGCATTGAGGAACATGATGAGGTCGTTGGAACCGATCGAGACGAAGTCACACTCGGGCAGCACATAATCGAGCTCGAACAGCAGCGAGGGCACTTCGATCATGGCGCCGACCTTGAGTTCGGACGGCGGTTTGGCGCCCGACCGGATCAGGCGTTCGAGTTCGAGGCGGATGACGCGCTTGGTCTCGACGAACTCCCAGGTCTCGGTGACCATGGGCACGAGGATTTTCATCGGCCCGCCATCGGCGGCGGTGAGCAGCGCGCGCACCTGCGTGCGCAACAGGCCCGGCCGGTCGAGCGCGAGGCGCAGCGAGCGGAAGCCCATGGCGGGGTTCTCTTCCGCGGCAGAGCGGAGGTAGGGGATGACCTTGTCGCCCCCTACGTCGAGCAGGCGGAAGACGATGGGTTTACCTTCGCTGAGCCGGATCGCTTCACGGTAGAGCGCGATCTGCTCGCCCACTTTGGGCAGGCGGCTCGCGATCATGAACTGGAGTTCCGTGCGAAACAGCCCGACGCCCTCGGCGCCGGTGTCCTGCAGCATCGGCAGATCGGCGACGAGGCCGGAATTGTGGAGGAGCGTGATCGAAACGCCGTCGCGCGTGATCGACGGCTTGTCCTTGAGCTCGAGATAGTGTGCCCGCCGCTTGGCCGAAATGCGAACCTTGTCGACATAGGTCTGCTCGAGGTCGCGCGTGGGCCGCAGATGCACGATGCCGGCGGGGCCATCGACGATGATGTCGTGGCCGTTCTCGGCGATCGAGACGATGTTCTGCGCCTGCCCGACGGCGACCATGCCGAGCGAGCGGGCGACGATCGCCACATGCGCGGTCGACCCGCCCTCTTCGAGCACGATGGCGCGCAGCCGCGTGCGGTCATATTCGAGCAGTTCGGCGGGCCCCATATTGCGGGCAATCAGAATGGCG
>JBKJTB010000011.1:0-16827 GCA_046594305.1 Devosia sp.
GCGCCGACGCGGTCGAGCCCGACCTGGTGATGACGAGCGACGGCTGGCTGGTCGTTCGGCACGACCGTTACATGGCCACGACGACGGACGTGGCCGACCATCCCGAATTCGCCGCCCGCCGCGTGGTGAAGCCCGGCAACGCCGAGCCCGACTGGTATGTGGAGGACTTCACCCTCGCCGAGATCCGGACGCTCAGGGCGCGCCAGCCGTTTCCAGGCCGGTCGAAGGACATGGACGGCCTTTACCCGATCCTGACCTTAGAGGAGCTGCTGCGGTTGCTGCGCGAGGGCGAGGCGAGGCGCGGCGCGGCCATCGGCTTCCATCCCGAGATCAAGCACCCGGACGACCTGCTGGAGATGGGCCTCGATTTCATCCCGCCGCTGCTGAAGGCGCTGGCCGATCACGGTTACGGCCCGGACCGGGACAATCTGTACATCCAGTCCTTCGACCACGCGTTCCTGCGGCGCATCCGGCCGCTGACCGGCATCCGGCTGACGCAACTGCTGGTGGATGACGGCCACGGCGCGCCGCATGTCCCGCTGGAGCAGGCCGCCACGCTGGCGGCGGCGATCGGGCCGCAGAAATCGCTGCTGCTCGATCCCGTCACGAAACGCTCGACCGGGATCATCGAACAGGCCCACGCGCTCGGCATGCAGGTCCATCCGTGGACGTTTCGCGACGATGCCGTCGGCCCGGGCTTCACGGATGTGCGCGAGGAGATGCTCGCCTATTTCGCCGCCGGCATCGACGGCGGGTTCTCGGATTTCGCCGATACGGCGCTCGCCGTCCGCGACGAGTTCGTCCGGAGCCTGTAACCGTTCCGACACCATGGCGGCGTACCCTGCGCACCAACCGAGGAACCCATGATGAAGCCGCTGGCCGTCCTTCTCTTCTGCCTCGCGATGGCGCCGCTGCAAGCCATGGCCGAGGGCAAGCCCGTCGTCATCGCCCACCGCGGTGCCAGCGGGTACCTGCCCGAGCACACCATCGAGGCCTACGAGAAGGCCATCGAGCTGGGCGCCGATTTCATCGAGCCGGACCTGGTGTTCACCTCCGACGGCGTGCTCGTCGCCCGGCACGACCGCTGGCTGAGCGACTCGACCGACGTGGCTGATCATCCCGAGTTCACGGACCGCCGCGTGGTGAAACCGGGCAAGGCGGAACCCGACTGGTACGCCGAGGATTTCACCTTCGCCGAACTGCGCACCCTGCGCGCCCGCCAGGTGTTCCCCGGCCGAAGCAAGGCCGACGATGGGAAATTCCTGATCCCGCGATTCGAGGAGATCCTCGAACTGGCCCGTGACGCCAGGGTCGGCGTCTATCCGGAAGCGAAGGAGCCGTCGGCGCTGGCCGCGCTGGGCCATGACTTCGCCGCGCCGCTGCTCAACGCGCTCGGCCGGTACGGCTTTGGACCGGGTGGGCTGCCGGTGTTCATCCAGTCCTTCGATCCTGCGTTCCTGCGCGGCCTGGGGACCAAGACCCGTAATCCGCTGATCATGCTGGTCGGCGTGGCGGATGGCCGCGAGAGCGTGATGCTCGGCGACGCGGCCGCCTTCGCCGATGGCGTCGGACCGTACAAGGCGATGCTGATCGACGCGCAGGGAAAGGATACCGGCTATGTGAAGCAGGCCCATATGCTCGGCCTGCTGGTGCATCCCTACACGTTCCGCGACGACAAGGTGGGCGAGGGATTCCTGGATATCCGGGCCGAGCTGCGCGCGTTCCTCGCCCTCGGCGTCGACGGCCTGTTCACGGATTTCCCCGACACCGCCCTTGCCGTGCGCGACAGGCGCTGAAACCCGGCTTTCATGCCCGCTTTTTCCGCTGCAAGCGGCTGGCCGGGCGTGCTAGCGTTTCGCCCCGACAGAACCGGACGGTAACAGGCGCGTATAAGGCTCGGCGCTACCGGCCGACAGACGAAGAGGAACGGGGACATGGATTTCAACGACTCGCCCGAGGAAGCCGAATTCCGCGCCGAAGTGCGCGCGTGGCTGGCCAGGAACGCGCCCAAGGGTTGGCGCGAGCGCATGGCCGCCGGCCAGGTGCAGGAAGTCTGCAAGGAATGGCAGCGCACCAAGTACGACGCCGGCTGGGCGTGCCTGAGCTGGCCGAAGGAATATGGCGGCCAGGGCTTCACCCCCATGCAGTCGGTGATCTGGTCGCAGGAAGAGTCAACGGTCGCGCCGCCGTCCGCCGCCATGCTGGTGGTCGGGCTGGGCATGACCGGTCCGATGCTGATGGTCCACGGTACCGAGGAGCAGAAGAAGACGCACCTGCCGCCCATGGCGCGTGCCGATATCATCTGGTGCCAGCTGTTCTCCGAGCCGGCCGGCGGCTCCGACCTGGCGGCGCTGCGCACCCGGGCGGTGAAGGACGGCGACGAATGGGTGGTCAACGGCCAGAAGATCTGGTCGTCCGGCGCCCACCAGTCCGACTGGGCGATCTTGGTGACCCGCACCGACCCGACGGTCCCCAAGCACAAGGGCCTGACCTTCTTCATCGTCGACATGAAGACGCCGGGCATCGAGCCGCGGCCGATCAAGCAGATCTCCGGCGCGGCGCATTTCAACGAGGTCTACCTGACCGACGTGCGCATCCCTGACAGCAACCGCATCAGCGAGGTCGGCAACGGCTGGAACGTGGCCATGACCCTGCTGATGAACGAGCGCCTCGCGGTCGGCGCCTCGGGCGGCGCCGGCGGCATGGGCGCGAGCTGGGACGGCCTGTTCGAGATGGCCCGGGTGCTGGAAGGCGAGGACGGCCCGCTGATCAACGACCAGGCGGTGCGCGAGCGGCTGGCCGACTGGTATGTCCGCGAGGCGGGCGTGCGCAACGTCAACGCCCGCACCCTGTCGGCGCTGTCGCGCGGCGACACGCCCGGCCCCGAATCCTCCATCGCCAAGCTGATCCAGGGTCCGCAGAAGCAGAACATGGCGTCCTATGGCATGGATCTGCAGGACATGGCCGGCGTGATCATCGACCCGAAGATCGCCACACAGCATGCCTCGTTCCAGATGGCCCTGCTGGGCTCGCCCGCCGGCCGCATCGCCGGCGGCACCGACGAGATCATGCGCAACATCATCGCCGAGCGCGTCCTCGGCATGCCGGGCGACATCCGCGTCGACAAGGACCTGCCGTTCAACCAGATCCCCACCGGCGGCAAGGCGGCGTAGGGTTTCGAGGGTTGGCGTCTCTACGTTACCCTCTCCGAAGGGAGAGGGAGGGTGAGGGGAGGCCACCGTGCCGGCGCTCGCCATCAAACGGAACTTGACTCCAAACCCCGTTCCCGGCTGTGTGTCGCGCAACTGGCATGGAGCGGTCCATTCGTGCCGCGCATGGGAGCCGTCGGCTTGTCTGAAGGCGCCGATCCAACTATATGCGGCGTGCAAATGGAACCAACGGGATTGAAGGCGTGAGCACGACGGCAAAGGCGACCAGCAGCGAGGCACGGATCTCCACCGAGCGGCTGACTCATCTCCAGCGTCTGGAGGCGGAGTCCATCCACATCTTCCGCGAGGTCGTCGCCGAGGCCGAGAACCCCGTGATGCTCTATTCCGTGGGCAAGGACAGCGCCTGCATGCTGCACCTGGCGCGCAAGGCGTTCTATCCGTCGCCGCCGCCCTTCCCGATGCTCCATGTCGATACGACCTGGAAGTTCAAGGCCATGTACGAGATGCGTGAGCGCATGGCGCGCGAAAGCGGCATGGAGCTGATCGTTCATCAGAACCCCGAAGCCAAGGAGAAGGGCATCAACCCCTTCGACCACGGCTCGCTGCACACCGACATCTGGAAGACCCAAGGCCTGAAGCAGGCGCTCGACAAGTACGACTTCGACGTGGCCTTCGGCGGCGCCCGCCGCGACGAGGAGAAGAGCCGCGCCAAGGAGCGCATCTTCTCGTTCCGCTCGGCCAGCCACCGCTGGGACCCCAAGCGCCAACGGCCCGAGCTGTGGGCCAATTACAACGTGCGCAAGAATGCCGGGGAATCGATGCGGGTGTTCCCGCTGTCGCACTGGACCGAGCTCGACGTGTGGCAATACATCATGGCGGAAAAGATCGAGATCGTGCCGCTGTACCTCGCCGCGCCGCGGCCGGTGGTGGAGCGCGACGGGTTATTGCTGATGGTCGACGACGAACGGTTCCGGCTGGCCGAGGGCGAGGTGCCCGAGATGCGTTCCGTGCGATTCCGGACCTTGGGCTGCTACCCGCTGTCGGGCGCGGTCGAGAGCCTGGCGACGACGATCGAGGAGGTGGTGCGCGAGATGCTGCTGGCGACGACCAGCGAGCGGCAGGGCCGGGTCATCGACCGCGACGGTGGCTCGGGCAGCATGGAGAAGAAGAAGCAGGAGGGGTATTTTTGACGCGCCGCGTCATGCCCTTGCATGATGAAGCGTCAACCCCCGCGGAGGCGGGGGTCCCGCTGGCCGTGCGGATGAGAAGCGGGATTCCCGCTTTCGCGGGAAAGACGGAATGAGCGATTTCAAGCCAGGCGAGCGCGACCTCATCGCATCCGACATTTCTGCTTATCTCGACAAGCAGAAGGGCAAGGAGCTGTTGCGGTTCATTACCTGCGGCAGCGTCGACGACGGCAAGTCGACGTTGATCGGCCGGCTGCTATTCGACAGCCGGCAGATTTTCGAGGACCAGCTGGCGAGCCTGGAAGCGGACAGCCGGAAGGTCGGGACGCAAGGGCAGGACATCGATTTCGCGCTGCTCGTCGACGGGCTCAGCGCCGAGCGCGAGCAGGGCATCACGATCGACGTCGCCTACCGCTTCTTCGCGACGGACAAGCGCAAGTTCATCGTCGCCGACACGCCGGGGCATGAGCAGTACACGCGCAACATGGTGACCGGCGCCTCGACCGCCGAGCTGGCGGTGCTGCTGGTCGACGCGCGAAAAGGCGTGCTCGAACAGACCCGGCGCCATTCGATCCTCGCCCAGCTGGTCGGCATCCGGCGATTCGTGCTGGCGGTCAACAAGATGGACCTGGTCGGCCATGACCGCGCCCGGTTCGACACGATCGTCGCCGATTATCGCGCGTTCGCCGACAAGATCGGGATTGGCGAGGTCGTCGCCATCCCGGTGTCGGGCCTGAACGGCGACAATATCGCGGCACGAGGGGCGGCGATGGGCTGGTACGACGGGCCGACGCTGATCGAGCAGCTCGAAACGGTGCCGATCGACAGCGACGCCGACCAGGCCAAGGGCTTCCGGATGCCGGTGCAGTGGGTCAACCGGCCCGACCAGCATTTCCGCGGTTTTTCGGGGCAGATCGCGAGCGGGCGGGTGGCGCCGGGCGACGCGGTGCGGGTGCTGCCCTCGGGTCGGGTGACGAGCATTGCGCGGATAGTCACCGGTGACGGCGATCTCAGTGAGGCGGTCGCCGGCCAGTCGGTCACCCTGACCTTGGCCGACGAGGTCGATTGCTCTCGCGGCGACGTCATCGCCGCGGCCAACGACCCGCCCCACGCCGCCGACCAGTTCGAGGCGACGATCGTGTGGATGGCCGAGGACGAGCTGGTCGCGGGCAAGGGCTATTGGCTCAAGCTGGCCGCGCAGACGGTGACCGCGACGGTGGCCGAGCCGAAATATCAGCTCAACGTCAACACGCTCGACGAGCTGGCCGCGAAGACGCTCGACTTGAACGCCATCGGAGTGGCCGAAGTGACCACCGACCGAGATCTGGTGTTCGAGTCCTATCGCGACGAGCATGGCGGCGCGCCCAACCGTGTGCTCGGCGGGTTCATCCTGATCGACAAGCTGAGCAACGCCACCGTGGCAGCGGGGATGCTCCATTTCGCGCTGCGCCGGGCCGAGAATATCCATCGCCAGCCCTTGGACGTCAGCCGCGCAATCCATGCGCAGCTCAAGGGGCAGAGGCCGGCGGTGCTATGGTTCACCGGGTTAAGCGGAGCAGGCAAGTCGACCATCGCCAATCTGGTCGAGAAGAAACTGGCGGCGCGCGGGCGGCACACGTTTTTGCTCGACGGCGACAATGTCCGCCATGGGCTCAACAAGGATTTGGGCTTCACCGAGGCCGACCGGATCGAGAATATCCGCCGCGTCGGCGAAGTCGCGCGGTTGATGGCCGACGCTGGCCTCATCGTACTGACCGCCTTCATCTCCCCGTTCCGCGCCGAGCGCGACATGGTTCGCGGGATGATCGCGGATGGCGAGTTCATCGAGATTTTCGTCGACACGCCGCTGGCCGAGGCCGAGGCGCGCGACGTCAAAGGGCTCTACGCCAAGGCGCGCGCCGGCGAGCTGCCCAACTTCACCGGGATCGACAGCCCGTACGAGCCGCCCGAAAGCCCCGAACTGGTCATCGACACGACGGCGATGAGCGCGGAAGCGGCGGCCGACGCGGTCATCGCCCTGCTCGAGGGGCGCGGCTAGAAGCTGTAGGCGAGGCCGAGGGCGGCGAGGGTCTGCTTGGGGCTGCCACGGAGCGAGACGATGGGACTGTCGGCGAAGGCGTTCTTGAGCCTGCCGTAATTGACCGTGCCAAACAGCGACAGGCCGTGGAGCAGATTGCCGGTGATCGACTGGTTGGCGAGCAACCCGACCTTCCAGTTTTTGAAACCGCCCTTGGCCTGGTAGACCGGCAGGCCGCTGGCCAACGAGTCGGCCGGGGTGATCGAATAATAATAGTCGGCATAGCCGTCGCCGGCCCATTCGGCGCTGGCCGAGGCGCCGATGTAGAAGGTCTTCGACAGCGGCGTGCCGAAGTCGAGGGTCGGCGTTACCAAAGTCGACTTGTGGGCGTTGCCGACGTCCTTCACCACATCGACCCGGAAGCTCAGCGCGTCATAGGGGTTGGTGAGGCCGTGGAGGGTGAGCCCGGCGAACCCGCCGACCTCGATCGCCTTGTTGCGCCGGGGCAGGAGGTCGACGACCGGATCCTTGACGTGGCCGGTGCGGTTGAAGCGCACCCCGGCGATCGGGCCGGCATCGAAATCGAGCTTGCCCGAGCCGCGCGGGACGAGGTCGACATAGAGATAGGTCGCGCGGCTGAAGATGCCGATCCCGCCGATCCGGGCGCGGATGGCGCCGGCGGGGACGATCTTATGTTCGTCGGCGCCCTCGTAATCGGGCATCCAGGCGGCGCCGGCACCGATGGTGAAGCTGTCGCTCCTGTCGTTGGGATCGGGCAGCGCGGTGTTGCTGTCCTGGGCGAAGGCGGGCGCGGCACAGACGGCGCAGGCCGCCGTCGCGATCATCCAGCGGGTCATCGATGCTGTTCCTTCCCTGGCGCCGCGCCGCGCGCGGTGTTTGGCCGCTTAGCGCACCCAGTCGCGCGAAGTTCCATCGCGGGCGAGGGTGCGCAGCGTGCCGCCGCTGCCGTCGGGGGGCACGAACAGGTAGGCGGTGCCCATCGCATCGGCGAAAGTGCCGAGGCCGACGAACGACAAGGGCGTGGCGTCGGCGCGGCCGTCATGGTCGGCATAAAGCCGGTCGCCGATGCGGCGAAAAGTCAGCCTGTGGCCGGCATTGCGGAAGGTGCCGAGGTAGCGCTCGACGATCGCCGGCGGCAGTTGGTCGAGCGACACCATCGCGCTGTGCGGCGAAACCTCGGGCGGCGGCGGCGCGGGCGGCGGGTGCGGCGGCAGACACGCGGACAGCGCCAGCGCGAAAGCGAACGGGATAAATCGGGTGAGATGCATGCGAACCTCCGTCAGCCGCGGCGGACGTGTGGCTCTACGCGCGAACGCGGGGTTCGGTTGCGGCAGGCTGGATCAATCGCCTTCGCCGGGATCGGGCGTGAAGTATTTGTCATACTTGCCCTCCTGGCCCTTAAATTCGTCGGCGTCGGCGGGGCTGTCCTTCTTGCGCGTGATGTTGGGCCATTGGGCGGAGAAAGTGGTGTTGAGCTCAAGCCATTTTTCCTGGCCGTTCTCGGTATCGGGGAGGATTGCCTCGGCCGGGCATTCGGGCTCGCACACGCCGCAGTCGATGCATTCGTTGGGGTTGATGACGAGCATGTTCTCGCCTTCGTAGAAACAGTCGACCGGGCAGACCTCGACGCAGTCCATATATTTGCATTTGATGCAGGCGTCGGTGACGACGTAGGTCATGGCGGACAGTCTCCCTCTTGCCAGCCGTCGCTAAGTGGCGGGGCGGCCCTCGTCAATCTCCTCATGGCGGGCGCGTGCCTCGGCCGGCGGGCCGATACAGGGCACAGGGCGGGCATCACGGATTGCTCATCTCTCCAGCTAGCGCTTGAGCTTGGCCAGTTCGGCGAAGGCGTGGCCGGGGCGCGGCGGCTCGGCGCGGCGGTCGGGGCGCTGGGTGCCGCGCCACTTCCACGCCTCGCCGGTGGGGACGAAGCCGACTTCGGCCATCAGCTTGCGCACCGTGTTGGGGTCGAGTCCGAGGCTGGTGACCATCGCCTGATCGACCGGGTCACCGCCGCCCGACGCCTTGACCAGATGAGCGTGGGTGGCGAGGCGGTCGGCAAGGTCGACGCGCAGCCAGCGGGTGCCGAGGCGGCGGAAGGCGAGGCCGGCACCGCGCGGGTCGGCATCGCCTTCAAGCACCGCGGCCGAAGGGTCGGGCAGACGCGGCATGGCCAGGCCCGAGCGGACCGCGAGCAGGGCGCCGCGCCACCGCTGTGCGCCCGGCTTGAGCAGGCCCTGGCTGAACAGGTCGAGCGCGCCGAGGCGGACGCGGAGGTGGTGGAGGGTGTGGCGATCGGCCTTGTCGAGCTGGCCGAGCTGGGCGGCGATGGCGCGGCGCGGCAACAGCCCGCCGGCATCGACCAACATCGCGGCGAGCGCGCGCACCCCGGCGGAGGCCGAACGGTCGGCGGCGGCGAGGCGCTTGAGCACGGGCAGGTGGCGCGCCACCTCGGATTCGACCCAGCGTTCGAGCCGGGCACGGAGCGCGGCGCGGCGGCCGGCCGACAGGCGGTCGAGCGGGCGCGCGGTGCGGACCGCGGGCTCGAGCAGGGAGCGGCCTGGGGCGAGGCGGGCGAGAATATGGCCGTCCCAGCCGATCGCCAGCCCGGCCCCCTCCTCAACCAGGCGGAATTCCTGGTCGGGGGCGGCGCACAGCGCGGCGGCGCGGCGATCGAGTTCGTCGCCGAGGCGGCGCTCGGCGGCGGCGAGTAGCAGACGCTTGTCGGCGAGGCGCGCGGTCGGATCGACGGTGAATTCAAACCCGGCGAGATGCCCGATCGGCTCGGGTCCGACGCTGACCTCTCCGTCGGCGGCGACGGTGACGGGCAGCGCGTCGGCGCCGCGCGCGCCGATGTCGCGGACGAGGACGGCGGTACGGCGGTCGACGAAGCGCTGGGTCAGCCGTTCGTGGAGGGCGTCGCTGAGGCGGCCCTCGACCGCCTTGGTCCGTTCGGCTCCTTTGGCCGGGTCGGCGAGCCAGTCGGCGCGCTGGGCGATATAGGCCCAACTGCGGATCCCGGCGAGGCGATCGGCGAGCGCCTCGATATCGCCCGCGACATTGTCGAGCCGGGTGACCTCGGCGGCGAACCATTCGTGTGGGATATGCCCGCCCTCGCCGATATAGCTGTAGAGGCGGCGGACCATGCGCGCATGGTGCATCGGGCCGACCTTGCGGAAATCGGGCAGGCCGCACACCGCCCATAGCTTGCGCGCGCGGGCGGAGCGGGTGACGGCAATGGCCGGGTCTTCGGCGATCAGCTTCAATACCGCGAGATCGATCGCCAGCGGGGCGGGGCGGAGCAAAGGGTCGTCGCTGCGCGCCTCGAGGCTGAGGATGAGGTCGGTGACGGCGGTGAAATTAAGCTCGGCGCTGCGCCAGTAAAGATGGTCGAGGGGGCGGAAGCGATGCTCCTCGATCGCCGCGATCTCCTCCTCGCTGAAGTGGGCGCCGCCGTCGCCGCCGAGGCCCAGCGTGCCGAAGCTGCCGTCCTTCTGGTGACGCCCGGCGCGGCCGGCGATCTGGGCCATTTCGGGGATGGTCAGGCGGCGATCGCGATGGCCGTCGAACTTTTCCAGCCCGGCGAAGGCGACGTGGGTGACGTCCATGTTGAGGCCCATGCCGATGGCGTCGGTGGCGACCAGATAATCGACCTCGCCGCGCTGGAACATCGCCACCTGAGCGTTGCGGGTCGCGGGCGACAGGGCGCCCATGACCACCGCTGCGCCGCCCTTGAACCGGCGCAGCATCTCGGCGAGCGCGTAAACCTGCTCGGCCGAGAAGGCGACGATCGCCGAGCGCGGCGGCAGCCGTGTCAGCTTGGCCGACCCGGCATAGCGCAACGTCGAAAAGCGCGGCCGCGTGACGATCTCCGCCCTCGGCAGCAATTTGCGTACCAGCGGCTTGAGGCTTTCCGACCCGAGGATCAGCGTCTCCTCGCGTCCCCGCGCGCGCAGCATCCGGTCGGTGAACACATGTCCGCGCTCGGGGTCGATCCCGAGTTGTGCCTCGTCGATCGCGGCAAAGGCGAAGTCGCGCGGCAGCCCGTCGCCCGGCTCGCGCTGGTCATCACGCTCCGCACTGGGGACCGGCATGCTCTCGGCGGTGCACAGCACATAGCGTGCCTTGGGCGGCACGATCCGTTCCTCGCCGGTCAGCAGCGCGACCGACGCCGCCCCCTTGATCGCGACCACCCGGTCGTACACCTCGCGCGCCAGCAGCCGCAACGGGAAGCCGATCACCCCGCTCGAATGGGCACACATTCGCTCGATCGCGAGATAGGTCTTGCCGGTGTTGGTGGGCCCCAGAATAGCCCGTAAGATCCCGTCACCCTGGCCACTCATGCCTTCGAATGTGGCACCAAAAGCGCGAAGTGCAAGCCCTTGCATCGCCGTTGAACCGTGCTTTCGCGGGACCGGCGCACGCCGAATTAAATTGACATTAACCATTGGCGTTCAGGACAATAGCGGTCTTGATGGAGTCGGTGCGGGCCGCTCCGGGGCGTGGGGGTGTTTGTGCTGGCACGCGACGACTGGAGGGCGAGCGGCGGCGGCGTGGCGGCGATGCCGCGCAGCCTGGTCGCGCGCGCTCCGGCCACGTTCGGCGCGCGTCAGAAACGGCTGCGCGACCTCGACCTCGTGGTCGACCTCAGCGAGGATTTCTTCTCCCGCCGCTGGTGGCGCGGGTTCGCGACGCTGACCGCGCTGACCGTCGCGACCGCGCTGCTCGCCCCCGGCTTCGGCCCGCTGCCCGGCGGCCATCCCGCGCTGGTCGGCGAGGCCGAGGAAAACCAGTACATCGCCGCCGGGGTCGGTTCGCTGATCGAAGGCAGCGACGCCGGCATCGCGATGGCGCCAACCGCCGCGGTCGAACCGCTGACCAGCGCGCCCGAACGCCCCACCGTCGACCTGTTCGCCCGTCTCGGCCCGGGCGACAACCTCGCCCGGCTGCTCGTCCGCATCGGCGTGCGCTACACCGACGCGGGGCAGGCGCAGGCGCTGCTTGGCGGCACTGCGATCGCGCAGGGCACGACCGTCTCGATCACGCTCGGCCGCAAGGAAGGCGGCACCCGCCCGGTCCAGCGCATCGCGCTGCGCGGCGGGCTCGACGCCGAACTCGTGATCACCGCCTCGCCCGAAGGCCTCAGGCTCCAGCGGCAGTCGATCGCGGTCGACGCGACCCCGCTGCGCATCCGCGGCCGGGTCGGCGACGGCCTTTACTGGTCGCTGCGCGCGTCCGGCGTGACCACCCAGACCGCCGGGGAATATCTCAAGGCCCTGTCCGGCCAGCTCGACGTCGGCAGCCAGATCTCGCCCGACGATCGCTTCGACCTGGTCGTCGCCAACCGCCGCGCCGCGACTGGCGAGAGCGAGGCCGGGCCGCTGCTCTACGCCGGCATCGACCGCGCCGGCGCCCCGAGCCTCCAGCTCGTCAAATGGGCCGTCGCCGGAAAGACGCAATGGTTCGAGGCGTCCGGCGTCGGTCGCCAGTCGACCGGCATGGTGTGGCCGGTCAACGCGCCGATCACCTCGGGCTTCGGCGAGCGCTGGCACCCGATCCTGCACTTCGTCCGGATGCACAAGGGCATTGATTTCGGCGCGCATTGGGGCACGCCGATCGTCGCCGCCGCCGACGGCCAGGTTGAGCGTGCCGGCTGGTCGGGCGGCTATGGCCAGCAGGTCCGCCTTGCCCACGCCGGCGGCATCGAGACCAGCTACAGCCACATGAGCCGCATGGTCGTGGCGCCGGGCAGCGCGGTCCGCCAGGGCCAGCTGATCGGCTACACCGGCAGCAGCGGCCTCTCAACTGGCCCCCACCTCCACTATGAGGTGATGCGCGGCGGCCAGCCGATCAACCCGATGTCCGTCCGCTTCATCAGCCACGCAACCCTCGAGGGGGCAAGTCTCGCCGCCTTCAAGGCGCGGGTTGCGGCATTGCTGAGCATCGGGCGGGGATAGGGCGGAAGCGGGAGCGGCGGACCGGTAGCTACTTCCATATAAGTCCATGGCTTCGCTACCTTATCGACCGCCGCCAAACGTATAGGTAGCGGCCAGCCCGCCAGAAAACTGGTCGCGGGAGCCGAACTTTACGACAATTGGTGAGCGGGCTGCATCCCCGACCAGCCGATCATATTTTGCGTAGCTGTAGAGCCCCCAGCGAGGGGATAATTGCCTGATGTATCCAGCAGCCGCTCCCGCTGACTCGATCCCACCTCTTGCTGAATAGGTCGCCAACCCCGAATTTACGGAATCTATCGGTGTTACGGTAAAATATGCCGTTTGGTATTTGCGGTCTGCGATCGTCACGCGCGGGCCAATGGAAAACAGCCATTTGTCACCCTCTCGCGCGACAAAGTCCGCTCCGATATTGCTGACCAAGCCCTTGTGACCACCAAGGCCTTTTCGGACCTCGGCGCGCAGTCGAAAACTTTCCGAAACGGAATATTGAGCGAAGGCGCCGGCTTCGACAGTGAAGCCTACCTTCGGCAAATTGGCGCCGACGTCTTTCGCCGAGCGACTGCCCTGGAAACCAATCGCGGGGCCAAAGGCGAAACTGCCTTGCTGGACCACAGGAAAGCCAAAGCTCTCGTCGGGCGCTTCGAACTCAAACGGGCTATCGCCACGCGCCCGTGAAACGCTGATAAGCGGTCGAATACTCACGCTATCAGCTCCGGGGAAGCCCGGCGCCAACTGAACGCCGAGGCCGATCCGCGTGCGCCAGGGTTCTTTTGTCTCCTGTTGCTGCGCAAGTCCCGGCGCTGCGAATGCAATGGTAGTGAAAAGAGCAGCTACCACGCCACGAAAGGGAACCCGTTTCATTTGCAATTTTACCTTGCTGACAAGAGGTCTCGAGCGTTCCGCACGCTAGTTGTCGAACCAATGATTGCGATTTCCACGGTGTCGGAGCCGTTCCAACGCTAATGTCCAACCGGCGAATGCAACAACGGAAGCCGTCGCCGCAAATTCAGGAATCGCCATCGCGGAACTAAAGATCACGACGAGAACGCAAAGAATGACGAGAGCGTTCCAAAAACTTGGCGCGACCCTTCCGAATTACAAGGTTGGCAATGATCCCCCGATCAAAAGTGCTTCACTCGAGATACGGGCGCTGAGCTATCGGCTTCGATGCGGTGAAACTCAAACGACGCAATGGGTCGGTTTTGGCCCCCGCCGCAAGTAGCGTGAACGGCGGGAATTGCGGCGCGGTGAACCGGAAGCTGACAGTCCGTATGCGGTCGCAGACGGCCGATCCCCGTGCCGTCGCCAACGGCAGCTTCCACCAGCGGCAGCCATTAATGCTTTCCTACAGCACATAAATCTGTGATAACCGGATCGGCTCTTTCAAATTTCCTAAATATAACCAGATCAGGCGCAATTTGGGTCCGTTTTACTCCCACGTCACCACGAACATTCGGAACATTCGCGGCGAATTGGCTTGGCTCAAATCGACGATTGGAACGGCGAAACCCCCTGCCGCCCGTGCCCGCATCGCAGCCTCACGGTGCGCGGGACGATATCCGCTTCGCCGCCGGGCATCCCTCGGGCTTGTGCCGTTCGCGGCGTCAAGCCGGTTGCGTCGGCCACATCCCGCGCTAAGGCCAAATGCATCGGTCGGCGGTCGCCGAGCGACGACCGTCCTGTCCTGATCGTAAGGAAGATTGTGCTCGACCAGTCCATCGCCCAGCGGCGTCCTGCCGAATCCGCGGCTCTCGAAGCGGGCCAATCTTGCGAATCCTGACCTTTCTTCACAGCTTCGAGCCGGGAGGAGTCGAGCGAGTCGCTCTCCGGCTGGTGCGCAGGTGGCGGGAGGTTGGGGTCGATGCCCCGCTGTTCGTCGGCCGTGACGAAGGCGCGCTGCGCGACGAGCTGGCCAGCGACCTCAATTTTTCGCTGCCTCCTCGCCCCGCCCGCTGGAGCGCGCCGCTCGAAAGCTGGTGGATGATTTTCAAGCTCCCGGCCGAAATCCGCCGCGTGAAGCCCGACCTGCTGTTTTGCGCCGGCAACACCTACACCGTCGTGTGCGTCATGATGAAGCTGCTGCTCGGCCCCGACTGCCCGCCGATCGTCGCCAAGATCAGCAACGACCTTGTCCTGCCCGGCCTCCCGCCATGGCTACGGTTCTTATATGGTCGATGGGCGTGGCTCCAGGGACTATTGATAGACGGCTGGATCATCATGCACCCGGCGATGCGGGCCGAGGTGCGGGCGGCGATCGGCGCCGTCGACCTGACCGTCATCTCCGACCCGGCGCTGACCACGGCGCAGCTTACCCGGCTTCAGCTCTGGCGACCGCGCCAGGACGACGCTCCCGGGCGGCGTTTCGTCGCCATGGGGCGGTTGGTCGCGCAGAAGAATTATCCGTTGATGCTCGATGCCTTCGCGCTCGGAGCCGCGCCGGAAGACCGGCTGACGATCTTCGGCGACGGCCCCGATCGCGCCGGGCTCGAAGCACTGGCCACCAATCTTGGCCTCGCCGGACGGGTCCATTTCGCCGGGCACGTCCCGCAGTCGGCCGAAGCTCTGCTCGACCATGATATCCTGTTGCTGTCGTCGCGCTACGAGGGCATCCCGGCGGCGCTGATCGAGGCGATGGCATGCGGCATGCCGATCGTGGCGACCGATTGCGGCGATGGCGTGCGCGGCTTGCTCGAAGGATGCGATCGCGCCCGGTTGGTGGAGGCGCACGACGTGGCCGCGTTCAGCGCGGCGATCGGCCTGGCGTGCCGCGGGGAAGCGGTCACCGCGGCAGGGTATTTCGACGCCGCCGCCTTCACCATCGAGGCCGGCGCCGAATCCTATCTGGATACGTTCGCCCGGATCGTGAGCGACGCCCCCCGCCGCAGGCGTGGCGATTTGCCCGACGGCGATTATCACGCACCAGACGGGCTCGCTCCGGTCGGCGTCCGCGTGCGGCCGGACAGCAGCCGGGAAGCTGCGTGACACCGGTGACGGCGGTCGAGACTACCTCATCCGTTGGCTCACGGCGCATCGCAGCGATCGCCGTTCCGCTATTGCTGCTGGCCGTCGCCCTCGCCGCGCGAGCGCAAACGTTCGGCAATCCGGTGATTGGCTATGACGAGCAATTCTACTTGCTGGTCGGAGATCGGATGCTCCACGGCGCGGTCCCGTTCGTCGACATTTTTGATCGCAAGCCGGTCGGGCTATTCCTGATCTATGCCTTCATCCGCCTGCTCGGCGGCGAAGGCACGATCCAGTACCAGCTGGTCGCCGGCGGCTTTGCCTTCGCCACATCCATGCTGATCTGGCGCTTCGCCGAACGGCTGACCGGGAGAACCGGCGCGATCGCTGCGGCGATCGGCTATCTCATTTGGCTCGATTTCCTCGAGGGCGAAGCGGGGCAGGCGCCGGTATTCTTCAACTTACCGGTGTTGATGGCGGCGATGATGACGCAGCGGCTGATAGAGCAGCGCCGGGTAACGGCGGCGTCGGGGCTTGTCCCGATGCTGCTCGTCGGGCTCGCGATGCAGATCAAATATACCGCGCTGTTCGAAGGCCTGTTCCTTGGCTGCGTCCTGCTGATGGCGGCATGGCGTGAGCGGCGCGACGCCGTACGCTTGGCAGGCTCCGCCCTGTGCTGGATCGCCGCCGCGCTGGCGCCGACGCTGGCCGCGTTCCTGGTCTATGTCGCGATCGGCCATGGCCAGGATTTCGTCTTCGCCAATTTCATCTCGATGTGGGGCAAGTTCGGCGACCCCTGGTGGACCAGCGTCACGGGACTGCTGACGATTGTCGCGATCCTCTTTCCGATCATCGGCTGCGTCGTGTTCGCGCCAAAAACGCGAGACCCGATCCTCGCCGAGCGACGGCGCTTCGTGCGCCACTGGCTCGCCGCCGCTGGCGTGGGAATGCTGGTGATGCGTAGTTTCCCAAGCCCGCATTACGCGATGCCCGTGCTCGTCCCCTTGCTCATCGCCGCCGCGCCGCGCCTCGGCGCATTGGGTCGCTGGAAGTGGTCAGTTGCCGCGGTGTTGCTGCTTGCCTACGCGGCCTCGCAGTTGGTGCTTTATACGCTCCATTTGAAAAAGGGCGGAGCGCCCGAGGCCGCGGCGTTGGCGCGGGCCGCCGATCCGGGCAAGGGCTGCCTGTACGTCTACGATGGCTACACCGCGCTTTATCGCCTGACGAACTCGTGCCTGCTGTCGCGGTTCGTCTTTCCCGGCCACCTCAACATGGCCAATGAGGCGAGCGTCAGCGCGCTCGGCGTCGACCCCAGTGCCGAAGTCACGCGCATCATGGCGCGCCACCCGGTCACCGTCGTCCGCGACAACCCGTCCTTCGACCGCGGTAACCGTGCGACCCTCGCGATTGTCCGCGCCGAACTCGCCGCGCATTACACGCTTGCGTTCCAGCTCCGTACCGGAAAACGCTACCGGCAGGTCTACCGGCGCACCCACTGATCGCGGCTTGGTTCT
>JBKJTB010000086.1:0-17184 GCA_046594305.1 Devosia sp.
ATGCGGCTCAGCTATGCCGCCTCGAACCGCGGGCTCGAGGATGCGGTCGCCCGCATCCAGGATTTTTGCGCGGGCGTGAACTAGAGAACGACCACCACTGAGCCACGCTTGCGTTTCGTATCGACGCGGGCGTGTGCTTCCTGGATCTGCGCGAAGGGATAGCGGCTGTCGATCACCGGCTTTATCGCGCCCGACGCAAGGAGGGCAGCGAGTTCGCGGGTGTTCTCGGCGGTGTCCTTGGCTTCTTCGCCGATGATGCGGCGGCCTTTGCGGGCGAACGGCCAGAGCATCGGGCCCATGTCGGCGACGGCGAGGACGCCGGCGATGAAAATGCCGTTCGGTGCGATGAGGGGCAGGGCTTCGGCGAAGGTCATCGAGCCGACGGTCTCGAACACGACGTCGAACGTCTGGCTGAGGGCGCGGACGTCCTGCGTGGTGTAGTCGACGACGTGCGACGCGCCGAGCGTGCGACCAGTTCGGCGTTGGCGCCGCTGCAGACGGCCGTGACCTCTGCGCCCATGTGATGGGCAAGCTGGACCGCATAGCTGCCGACGCAACCTGATGCGCCGATGATCAGCACGCGCTGCCCCGGCTTCACGCCGGCCTTGCGCAAGAAGACGAGAGCGGTGTTGGCGCCGAACGGCACCCCGGCGGCGTCTGCAAACGAGATGTTTGCCGGCTTCAACGCGATCGCCGAATTCTCGGGCACGCAAGCGTACTCGGCATGGGCGCCGCCCACGCGACCGCCGAACACTTCGTCGCCCGGCTTGAATATGGTCACCGCGGCGCCGACCGCCTCGACGGTGCCGGCATACTCGAAACCTAGAACGGGCTTCTTGGGTTTCGGCCAGCCCAGCATGAAACGGGCGGGAAGCTTGAACAGCGGTGGGATGTCGAAGGCGCGCATGCGGGCGTCGCCCGAGGTGACCGAGGTCGGGTGGATCTTGACGAGAACCTCGTCGGGCTTCGGTGCTGGCTTGGCGATCTCGCGGATCTCGACGACCTCTGGAGGACCATAGCGTTCGTAGATGGCAGCTTTCATTGGAGCGAATCCTTGGGGTGAGTTGAGCCGTCCGCGGCGGCGGCCGCGGCTCGGGCAGATGCGAATGAGAGTGGCGTCAGTTTTGCTGGCCGCCGGCTTTCCACTGGAAGACCTGGCCCAGCTCGACGCCGAAGACTTCGGCAATGCGGAAGGCGGCTTCGAGCGAGGGCGAGTATTTGTTCTGTTCGATCGCGGCGATGGTTTGCCGGGTCATGCCGATGCGGTCGGCGAGCTCCTGCTGCGTCATCTCGCTGGCGTCGAAGCGCAGCCGGCGGATGGTGTTGCTGATGGGCGGAGGGCCGGCCATCACGCGGTCATCCGGAAGCGCGCGATGTGGATCAGCTCGACGAGCAACTCGGTGAACACGAGGCCGAACAAGATCGCGTTGGCGATGAAGATCGCGGTGGCGCCGGCGGGATCGGCGGGGAAGGCGGGGGCGATGATGGTGCTGAGCCACGGGCACGCGCCGGCGAGGCCAAGAAGCAGCCAGCCACGCAGCCGGTGGGCGAAGGTCGTTGCGCCCATCTCGATCTGGCGCTCGAACTCATCGGGCGGGGCGCCGAAATCGCGGCCCGGGTTGCGGGTGGCCAGCAGATTGAGGCCGAGCATGAGGACCACCGTGATGCCCATGCAGATCCAGAAGCGATTGAGCAGCCCGTCGACCGAGTGAGCCTCAAAGGCGCGCCAGACCTCGAAGAAATAGTAGCCCCAGACGAGGATCGTGGTGATCGAAGCGATCCAGGCGTTCTTTTCGCGGAAGGACATGGCGGACTCCAGTGCCAAACATCTAAGACGTGATATCGATTATATCTGACAGAATGTCAATGATCTTTTACATAATGTGGCATGTGCTTTACGCGATGGGTCCTGCCCACAGTGTCATCCCAGCGAAAGCTGGGACCCAATCATCAACGTTCGCCATCCCCTCAGTCGTCATCCCCGGGCTTGACCCGGGACCCAGCGAAGCGCTCCGCCGGCGTCGAGAGCGGCTGGGTGGCCGGGTCTTCGCCCGGCCATGACGGACGAGAGGTCAGCGCGAGGTGAGAGGTGGGTCCAGCTTTCGCTGGGATGACATCGGGGGAGCGGGACGCGCGCAGGAGGAGCGGAGGTCGGGCGCCTCGTCTGCAAATCGCCAAAAAGAGAAAGGCCTCGCTCGAGGGGATGAGCGAGGCCTTCGGGTTATTCGCCGAAGCGAATGACCGTTGAGAGGCGGCCAGGGAGGAGGACGGCCGCGATTCTCGTGGAACCGCGCCAGGGAGGAGGATTGGCTGCAGTTCGTGGGGTCCTTATGCGGCCCGCGAGCGAGTCCGACAAACGCGAACTGGGAAGGCCACCCATGCTGATTTGCATGGGTGGCGATCCTTGCAATCGCTGAGGTCAAAACGTTTTGGGAAAAAAAGGGGCTCCATCCGAAGATGGAGCCCTAAAAAAGTGGTGGCAAACGGACGAGGGAGGAGGAAACGCCGTTTGCCGTTGGATCTCGCCGAGGGAGGAGGATTCGGCTCGATCCAGTGTCGGTGGTCTGCGGGACCGCGGGAGAAGGATGCGGTGCGGCGTCTCATCGACCAGCCGAATATGCTGCTTCGGGACCGTTCCCGCAATGCGGCTAAAGGTATGCCAGCCATGCACTGGGCGCGGGGAAGGTCAGGTTGGTTGACCCATTGTCCGGGCGGGCGCTGGGGCGGCTACAGCCAGCCTTTCCGCTTGAAGAACAGGTAGGGCAGGAACGCCGCGAGGATCATCAAGACGAGGGCGAACGGATAGCCGAACGCCCAGCTCAGCTCGGGCATCAGGTCGAAGTTCATGCCGTAGATCGAGGCCACCAGGGTCGGCGGCAGGAACACCACGGCGGCGACCGAGAAGATCTTGATGATCTGGTTCTGCTCGAGATTGATCAGGCCCAGGGTTGCATCGAGGAGGAACGTGACCTTGCTGTTGAGAAACGCGGCGTGGTCGCCGAGCGCCGTGCAGTCGCGCTGCAGCACTTTCAGCTCCTGCTTCAGTTCGCGGGAGGTCTTGAGATCGCCGGTCTCCAGCGTCTGGTGAAAGCTCACGAGGCGTGAAATCGAGACCAGACTCTCGCGGGCGAGAGTGAGGATATCGCCCTTCATGCCGATCCGTTCGATGATCTGCTGCAAATCGCGGGACTTGCGGGTGACGTTGCGCGTCTTGTTGCGGAACACCTCGCGGGAAATCTGGTCGATCTCGTCGCCGGTGGTTTCGAGCAACTGCGCCAGCCGGTCGATGATGGCTTCGAGCAGCCCGACCATGACCTTCTCGCCGGTGGTGAAATTGTTGCCGGTCGGCCGGGTGCAGAGCCGCTCGAACAGCTTGAACGGTTTTGGGTCGGCGTAGCGCACCGTGACCAACTGGTTGTTGCGCAGCACGAAGGTGATCGGGGTCTTGCGCGGCTCGTCGGTCTCGGAATTGTAGAGCGCGGTGATCGTCATGAACTCGGCGCCGTCCTCGTTATAGAGGCGAGCGCTGGGCTCGATGTCGTCCATTTCGGCGCGGGTCGGGATATTGATCCCCAGACAAGACTCGACGAAATCGTCCTCGGCCTTGGTGGGGTTGGTGAGATTGTACCAGATGGCCGCCGCCGCGATCGGCGTCTCGACGCTGGTGTCGATGTCTGTCGGCACCAGGCGATCGTCCTGGCGAAGATATGCACGCAGCATATTGGGGCTCCTTCTCGCGCGCACCGGCTGTGCCAGCGCCCGAGCCCCACTCTTGGTCGTAGCCTTGTCCGAAAAGTCTGCAACTTTTCGGGGCCACGACAGGGGTCAAGCCGCCGGCGAGATCGAAGATCGACTTCGACTGTCGGGGTTCATTGTTCCTGTCCTTGCATGGCGCCCGGGCGCACCCGGACAGACGCTCTCTGCGCCCCGCCACCGCAAGCGTCAATTGGAAAGCGCAGTCGGGTTAATACCCGTCGAACACCGCGAGCAACTGCGCCTTGAGGTCGCTGCCGCCGGCATAGGCGATGTTGTCGATGCGCCAGAAGCTGGTCTGGTAATCGGCCATGTCGACTTTCTTGAGCAGCAGCGTGTCGGTGTAGTTGGCATCGGGCTGGTCGGGGAAGCCGTAGGTGATCTCGACCTTGGCGTCGGTCTTCATCAGCGTCACGAGGCCGACCGTGCATTCGGGCGCGTAGTCGGTCCAGGTTTCCCAGGGAATGCCGTCGCCCAGCGGCGGCTTGTCGCCGGGGTTGGCCCTTTCCCACGCATCGTTCTTGGCCACAGCGTCGGCGATGGCGGTCTTGAGGTCGGCGGTCATTATGCCGTCGAGCACCGCCTCATCATTGCCGGTGCGCGAGAGGCAGAAGATCTGGCCGAGCTGCTCGGGCTTGAGTGTGGCCATCGTCGTGTCGTCGGCGACGGCGGGCACGGCGGTGAGACCTGCAACGAGCAGGAGGGCGAGGAAAGACGAGCGCATGAAAAACCCCGGGGAATGCTAGCGCCGCTGATGCCTGCCCGCATCTGAACGCTGCGTGAACTACGGCGTGGCGTTGACCAGCCGGAATCGCAGATTGCCGCCGCCATCGTAGAACACATTGTTCAAGAGCCAACTGCCGGGCGTGCGCTCGAGGTTGAGCTGGTCGGCCCAGGTGCGCCCGGCCGCGGTGTAGGCGATTTCGACGATCACGCCGACGGTGTTGTTGAAGCCGTTGAGCACCTTCGGCTGGCACGCCTGCGGATGATCGGGGAAGGTTTGCCACTGCACCTTGTCGGGCGGGGTTTCGGCGAGCAGCCGCACCAGCTTGGGTGCGTAGAATTTCTCGAGCGCCGACATGTCGCCGGCGATGCGGGCGTTGCAAAAGAGCTGGGCCAGAGTGAGCGGGTCGGTATCGCGTGGCGCATCGATCGCGCCATAGCCATTGGCCATGGGCAGCGACGCAGCGCAAACCGGGGCGGTGAGGACGAGGAAGGCGAGGGCGGCAAGAGTGCGCATGAGACACCTCCGGCGAGGAGTTTAGTCCTGCTTGGGTCCACGCGCTACCTCAAGACGCACAGTCGGCGATCCTCACCTGTGAGCAGCACGGGGAGGGGGGACCAGCGAAGCTGGTGGAGGGGCAAGAATGGACTCGGTGCCTGTGGCCGCCCCCTTCCGTCAGCTCCGCTGACACCCTCCCCCGCGCGCGGGGGAAGGGGCGCCGACTGCGCCCGTTAGTTGGACGAGGCTAGAGTCGCGCGCAGCGTGCCGTCGCGGTCGTAGGCGATGTCGTCGATGCGCAACTGGTCGGCGACGAAGTTGAGGATCAGCCGGTCGGATGCGGTCTTGCCGCCGGGGAAGGTCAGGAACAGCACGGTTTCGGGAATTTCGGCAGTTCCGCTGGCGCCCACCGGCATGCAGGCGACCGGCGTTGCGTCGCCGCTGTGCCAGCGGATGTCATCGCGGCCGGCAGTGAGTTCGGCGAGGCCCGGTGTGAGCAGCGGCTCGATCGCGGTGAGGTCAGCGGACAGCACGGAGGCGCAGAAGGCGTTGCCGATCTGGGCCGGATTGAGCTGCGACTGCGCCAGGGCCGGCGTGGCGATGGCGACAACGAGGAGGAAGAGCGGGCGCATCGGGGTGGCTAGAACTGCCACTCCCGGGCTTTGGTCACGAGGAAATCGCGGAACACGCCGACGCGCTTCGAATTCTTCAGCGCCGGCGGGTAAACGAAATAGGCCTCGTAAGCCGGCAGCTCGATGCCCGAGAGTACGCGTTTCAGCCGGGTTTCGCTCTCGGTCACATAGTCGGGCAGCATGGCGATGCCGATGCCGGCGCGGCAGGCCTGCATCATGCCGTAGATGGCGTTGACCTTCATGGCCGAGCGCCGCGGCGAGGAATCCGACCGGCCGAGCCGCTCGAGATAGTTGATATCGCCCAGATGCTGCGGCACCGGTTCGCCGAAGGTGATGATCCGATGCTGGTCGAGTTCCTCAAGTGTCTTGGGTTCGCCCTGTTCGGCGAGATAGTCGAGCGACACGTAGAAGTGGTTGTGCACCGTGAACAGCTTGCGCTGGATCATCTCGGACTGGTTCGGACGGTGGAGGCGGATCGCCACGTCCGCCTCGCGCATGGCGAGATCGAGTTCGGCGTCGTTGAGCCGGATCTCGATGGTGATGTCGGGATAGAGCAACAGGAATTCGTGGATGCGGCTACTGAGCCAGGTCGAGCCGATGCCCACTGTGGTCGTCACGATCAACTGGCCGGTCGGGATGTCCTGGCTTTCGGACATCTGCGTTTCGACCTGCGCCAGTTCGGCCTGCATGCGGTGGGCGGTGCGGAACAACTGCTCGCCCACCTCCGTCAGCACCAGACCGCGCGCGTGGCGGATGAAGAGCTTTAGCCCCAGATCCTCCTCGAGCGCCGAAATCTGCCGCGAGACGGCAGACTGGCTCATGTTCAGCTTCTCGGCAGCATGGGTAAAGCTCCCGGATTCCGCCGCGGTGTGGAAGATCCTGAGCTTGTCCCAGTCGAGCATGTCTACTCCGCGGCTTCCGCCAAGTTCTCCTCTGCGAGGAAACGCTCGGCTTCAAGCGCGGCCATGCAGCCCATGCCCGCGGCCGTCACGGCCTGCCGGTACACGTCGTCGGTAACGTCGCCCGCGGCATAGACGCCGGGGATATTGGTTTCGGTCGTGCCCGGCTTCACCAGCAGATAACCGCCGGGCTTCATGTCGAGCTTGCCGGCGAACACCGAAGTGGACGGCGTGTGGCCGATGGCGATGAAGATGCCGTCGACAGGGAAGGCTTCGGTTTCGCCGGTGAGCGTGCTGCGCAGCACAGCCCCGGTGACTGAGGGCGGCATGTTCTGGCCGGTGACGTCCGCCAGCTCGGTGTTCCAGCGCACCTCGATCTTGGGGTGCTTGAACAGCCGGTCCTGCAGGATTCGCTCGGCTCTGAACTCGCTGCGGCGGTGGATCACCGTCACCTTGCTGGCGAAATTGGTGAGGAACAGCGCTTCCTCGACGGCGGTGTTGCCGCCGCCGACCACCAGCACATGCTTCTCGCGATAAAAGAAGCCATCGCAGGTGGCGCAGGCACTTACGCCAAAACCCTGAAACTTCGATTCCGACGGCAGGCCGAGCCAGCGCGCCTGCGCGCCGGTGGCCACGATCACCGAATCGGCGGTGTAAACCTTGCCGCTGTCGCCGATCAGCCTGAACGGCCGGTGGTCGAAATCGACCTCGACGATCAGGTCGTTGACGATCTTGGTGCCGACATGTTCGGCCTGCGCCTTCATCTGTTCCATGAGCCAGGGGCCCTGGATCACGTCGGCGTAGCCCGGATAATTCTCGACATCGGTGGTGATGGTCAGCTGGCCGCCCGGCTGGGTGCCCATGATCATCACCGGCTCAAGCATTGCGCGAGCCGCATAGATAGCCGCGGTATATCCGGCCGGTCCCGACCCGATAATCACAACCTTGGAGTGCATCAGAAAGTCCCTCTTATGGGTCGCTAATGTAGTTGCCCCAGCCTGTCGCTTTCAAGGCAGGCCAGTGCGCAACTGCCCGGAATCTCGGGCAACTCACCGAAATGTCACAGCGTCGGGAGCTTTTGCTCAAGGATTGAGCCCGGTGAGCATACGTTTGCTCACCGGGCCCGCTGCATGGACGCGCGGAGCTATGCGTCAGCCAGGCTGACGTGACGGCTCAGGCGAACTTGACCTCGAGGATCTCGTAATTGCGGGTGCCGCCGGGGGCGGGGACCTCGACGCTGTCGCCCTTGGACTTGCCGATCAGAGCCCGGGCGATCGGCGAGGAAATCGAGATGCGGCCCTTGGTGAGGTCGGCCTCGGCATCGCCGACGATCATGTATTTCTGCTCTTTCTCGGTATCCTCGTCGACGATCTTGACGGTCGCGCCGAACATCACCGTCGAGCCCGACAGCTTGGTGATGTCGATGATTTCGGCGAGCGCCAGCAGCGCCTCGAGCTCCTTGATGCGGCCTTCGTTCAGGCTCTGCTGCTCCTTGGCGGCGTGATACTCGGCGTTTTCGCTGAGATCGCCATGGGCGCGGGCCTCGGAGATGTCACGGACGATACGCGGACGCTCTTCGGACGTGCGGAAGCGGTACTCTTCGCTCAGGGTCACGTGCCCGGCCGGCGTCATCGGAATCTTGTCCATCGTGGTCTCCGTAGTCACTTCTGGACGTCGGTTCGGCGTCCATTTGGCACGCGACGCGCCATGAAAATCAAAAGTCCGCATCGCGCCACTCGGCGTTCAGCGGACTGGAAGGGGTGGCAATTTCGGGCAAACTGCCCGTCCAGTGCGCCGCGGTCAAGCGGCAGGCAGCGGCGAAGCCTGAGGTAAGCCCCGCCGCTGGAAAATCAAGCCTTAACGGAGGCCCAGGCGGCGTCCGAGATGGCTTCCGCGGCGCGTTTTGCAGCGACGCGAGCCCGGCCGGTCGTGGCAAGGCGCAGATAATTGTAGGCCGGTCCCATGATCAGCGACTGAGCGATCGCCCAGGGCAAATCCTTGACCTTCTTGGCCTTGAGGAATTTCGCATAGGTCGGGCCGCCCGTGCCTTCCGACAGGGAGTCCGCCACGTCGGCGAATTCCGGCGCGGTCACGGCGAGGGTACGGATCTCGTCGGTAAAGCGGAACAGTTCCGGGTTTTTGAGGCCCCAATTGACGAGGCCGCCGGCGGCAGCCTTCACAAAAGCCTCGGCGGTGTCGCCCGCGGCCTGGGATTCCCCGGACCAGCCGGCCATTGCATCCTCAAGCAGCGCCATGGCGAGCGCGCCCTTGCCGTCGAAGAAGTGGTAGATCGACCCCGTCGTGGCGCCGGAGGCCTCGCGGATATCGTTGATTGTGGTCGCGATGTAGCCCTTTTCGAGGAAGCAGCCGAGGGCTGCCTCGAGGATTGATTCGCGGCGTTCGTCACCGGTCAAGCGCTTGCGGGGCTTAACTTTTTTGGCAGCGGCACGAGCCATCTGATTCCCTTTCCTAAAAGAATTCTCTGGAATTCCCTTCCAACATGGACTAGAGCGAGCTTCTAGTGAAGCGTTTTGTTTGGGTTTTGGACAGGACAAGGTACTGGAAGTCGAAGATGACCGCGTTATGGCGGCCCTGCGGCGCGCCGGCAAGTCGTCCTGAGACTACAGTTCAGGTTTATCGCCCTAACCAACTGAGATTAAAAGAAGATCGGTTCGTGTCGGGCAAGCGGGGACCGGATCGCAAGGCCCCGCTGGGTGTGGAGGATGCCTAGCAAAATGGCCGGTATGCCGGGTGGCGCGCGCCGGCCGGGCGATAGCATGCTATGCGAAAGCGAAATCTTCCTGCGATTTCAGAGAGATCGGATGGTTGAGCGGCGCAATTGCGACCGCTTCGCGGATTTCCTGTCGCAGCGTGGGTAGGGCGCATCGCCGCACCGCCGGTTTGGCGCATGAGAAAGGGCGTGGCCCGCCCGAGCCACGCCCCTCCCAATTTCACGTTCCGTAGACGGCCTCAGCCGGCCATGGACAGATTGTCGGCTGCGGACTTGCCGGTACGCTTGTCCTTGACGATCTCGTAATTGACCTTCTGACCCTCATCGAGGCCATTCAGGCCCGAGCGCTGGACCGCGGAGATGTGGACGAACACATCCGCCCCGCCCTCATCCGGCTGGATGAAGCCGTAGCCCTTCTGCCCGTTGAACCATTTTACAGTGCCGGTAGCCATATAAGTCCCTCTCGCAGTCTCTGCCGTGGCGGCCCCCGCAGGCAACACGCCAATCGAAATCTCGGTAGTGACGTCGCAGGCGCGTTAGGCGTCGCCAGGCACGAACAGTCGGCCGCAATTCGACATTATGGTTCTAGCGTGAAAAGTTAACGGACACAATATGTCGCAGCCAACGCGAAACCCCGCCCGGGCGAGAAGCCCTGCGGATACAGTCAGTTGATCGCAAACGTCGCGTTTGGGCTCTGGGAGGAGCCCTTAAACCCAGGGTAGCGGACCACTCGCGGCCGATACTTAGGGTGGCAAGAGATTTTGACGTTTACGTCAATCGCACGGCAGCGTCCAGTCAACTTCCGACCCCATCAACCACCGATTCCGTGACGCCCCGATGACCCAGATCCGCGACGACTTTCGTTCCGACACCGTAACCCGCCCGAGCCCCGCCATGCGCCGCGCCATGGCCGACGCCGAGGTGGGCGACGACGTGTTCGGCGACGATCCAACCGTGCTCAGGCTCGAGGCCGTGGTGGCCGAGCGTCTGGGCAAAGTCGCCGGCGTGTTCATGAGTTCGGGGACGCAGTCCAACCTCAGCGCGTTGATGGCGCATTGCGGGCGCGGCGACGAGTACATCGCGGGCATGGATGCGCATTGCTACGCGCACGAGCAGGGCGGCGCGGCGTGGCTGGGGAGCATCCAGCCGCAGCCGATCCCGCATCAGCCGGACGGCACGCTGGCGCTGGGTGACATCGAGGCCGTAATCAAGGCCGACGACGACCCGCATCTGGCCCGTACGCGGCTGCTGGCGCTCGAAAACACCTTCGGCGGGCGCGTCATGCCGCAAAGCTGGATCGAGGAGGCCACGGCGCTGGCCCGCCGGCACAATCTCAGCACGCATCTCGACGGGGCGCGGGTGTTCAACGCCGCGGTCGCAGCAACATCGACGCGGCCGACATCGCGCTGCCGTTCGATACGGTCTCGGTGTGCCTCAGCAAGGGCCTCGGGGCACCGATGGGCTCGGTGCTGGTCGGCGAGCCTGAATTGATCAGCAAGGCGCGGCGGCTGCCCAAGGCATTGGGCGGCGGGTTGCGGCAGATCGGCATCATCGCGGCGGCCGGGCTCTATGCGCTCGAACACAATGTCGACCGGCTCGCCACCGATCACGCCAATGCGCGGCGGCTGGCCGAGGGTTTTGGCCGGATCGGTGCGCTGGCGGCGACGGCGCCTGACACCAACATCGTCTGGGTGACGGTGGCGCCGGAGCATGCCAGGGCCTACACCGACTTCCTCGCGGCGGAGGGTTTTGGGATCACCGGCGGTTATGGCAAGGCGCAGCAGCGCTGGGTGACCCATCTCGATGTGGACGAGGCGGCCATCGATCGCGCCATCGCGGCGGCCGAGCGGTATTTCAGTTCGGCAGCGTAAGTTTCGCCCAGATCGGCAGATGATCGCTGGCCTCGCGGGCAAGGCGAGAGGTGTGGACGCCAGCGTCGGCGATGGCGATGTTTTCGGTCACGATGATGCGGTCGAGCGAAAACACCGGCATCGAGGCGTGGAAGCTCGGGCCGCAGACGGCGATGGTATGGCCGTGCTCGAAGGCGCGCAGCACGCCCGATTTGAGGTCGGGCTCGTTGAGATCACCCATTAGCACCGACGGAAGATTGCCCTCGACCGACCGCAGTTCCGAAACGATCGCCTGCGTCTGCAGCGTGCGCCATTTGCGCGTCAGCCCCAGATGCATGCCGACGACGCGCACGCGCTGGCCGCCGCAATCGAGATCGGCAACCGCGGCGCCACGCGGTTCGAGATGCGGCAGCGCCATCGGCCGGGCGCTCACCACATCGATCGATTTGCGGACGAGGATGACATTGCCGTGGTGCCCCAGGCTCTGCGGCCGATCCGAGAAACGGATGGCGCGATAGCCGGTTTCGGCTTCGATCATGGCTGGATCGAGCGCCGCGAGGCGCGAGCCGAAGCGGCGATCGACCTCCTGCAGCGCGATGATGTCGGCATCGATCTCGATCAGCACCTTGAGCACGCGCTCAGGCCGCCGCCGCCAATCGAGGCCAACGGCCTTGCGGATGTTGTAGGACGAGACTTTGAGCTGCATCGAGCCGGAAAACGGGCGGGGGAGGGATCGGGTTGCGAAGCTATGCGGGCGGCGGGCGAACGTCCAGCCTCCGCGTCCTAGCCACGTCCGCTGTCGGCGGCCGGTGGCTTGGGCTCGAGCCCGCGCTGTTGCTTCAAGCGCAGGACGGTTTCCATCATTGAGCGGCCTTGTTCGGCGAGCTTGGGATCGAAGGAGTAGCTCGCGCTGAAGCCATACTCGTAAGCACGATCGAGGTCGTTGACCGGGATGCTGGTGAAGTACGAAAACAGATCCCAGTAGGCTTGGGCTTCGCCTGCGGCGGCGGCGCGCTCGAGCCAGAGGATGCCGTCGGCCCGGCGGCCGAATGGACCGGGTTCAAACAGATAGAGCCGGCCAAGCTCGTGTTGCGCTCTGGCCATGCCAGCCTGCGCCGCACGGCGCCACCATTTTTCGGTGGCCTCATCGTCTTGGGCGACGCCGCCCCGGCTGTCACGGTAGAAGATGCCGATGTTGTATGCCGATACCGGATCGCCGCGACCAGCGGCGTCGCGGAACAGACGGAGGGCTTCGACATCGTCGCGCGCGACGCCGTCTCCGTTCGAGTACGCGGCACTAAGGAAGCGCGTTGCGATCACGAGCCCCTTATTTGACGCAGACTTGAAGAGTGCTGCGGCCGCCGCTGGGTCGCGCAGAGCACAATCGCATTGGAGCAGCTGGCCATAGTAGAACTCGGCCAACACGGAGCCGAGTGAGATCGACGTCCGGTAGTGTTCGACGGCAGCGACAAGGTCGAGGCGCCCCAACGCGGGATCACCATAAATGGCGCCGAGCACGAGTTCGGCTTCGGCCTCGCCCAGACGCGCAGCCGCTTCGGCGAGTTCTATGGCCTTGTCGAGATCGGGGGCGACGCCCAGACCGTCCCGGTAACTTAGGGCAGTGTCGAACAGGCCGGCGCGATGGTTCTGATCGGCCGCGCGCTTGTTCCACTCGAACGAGGCCGTCAGGTTCTGCGCTATGCCGCGACCTAGCGAGAGGGAGCGCGCATACGAGACCTGCGCCATCGCATAGCCCGCAACCGCGGCTTCACGGTAGAATTGGTTGGACTCCTCGTAGTCGCCGGCGGCCTCCAGCACGCGGCCCAGCCGGTAGGTTGTCGGCACCGAGCCCGGATCGTCTTTGTGTGTAGCGCGACAGATCGGCAGCGCCTGCTCGACTTTGATGTCTTCGAGCAGGACGCCCGTCGACCGGAAATCCTCGTAGCTGTTGTACGCGAGCCGCTTGCATGCCTCGACCGACGTCTCGCCCCCGTCGGGCGCGCCGGCGGCAACGCGAGCAAGGAGCACAAACAGCAGCAATGGCAGCAGCAATGGCAGCAGCAAACGCATGAGGCGTTATCGCGTCGAGCAAGATCAACGGCCAGAGCAGGAGCGAAGTAGCGTTAACGTCGCCGGGCCTCAGCGCTTGGCTTTCGCCTTGAGTTCTATTGCGCGCGCCTTCACCAGCCTGGTGACCAGCGGATAGGGGATGGGCTTGTTGTAAACCAGCTTCACGGTGTCCTTGCTGGCGCGCAGCGGCGCGATTTCGGCTTCGAGGTCGGGCGCCTGCGGGGTGATCGGGTAGAGCCCGACATGCTTCTTCCAGCCGCCCATGCAGAAGATGTGGGCGTCGCCGAGGCGGAACACCGGCATGTCGTATTTGAAGCCCTCGGTGGCGCCGGGGGCGGCCTTGTGGACCGTCTCCCGGAGCCGTTCGAGGATGAAGGCAGCGTCGGGCGGGAAGCCGGCGATGTAGCGGTCGATGTCCGCCAGCTTCCCGTCCGTCATCTAGCGCTCCAGTGCAGTCCTGATCGCGATCTCTACCGGCGAGTAGTCCCCATCGGGGCGGTCGAGCGCAAGCGGGGTCGCCGGTAGCAACGGCGGCTGAGCCATGAACTTGACCCGCGTGCCGCGATGCGGCTGCGCGGCGTGGACGAGGAACGGGTGGCAGAGATAGACCGTGCCGGCGTTGCCTGTTGCCAGTGCGATCGGCCGCTCGGCGCTCGCGCCAAACCCCTCGGCAATTTCGAACATGGTCATGCCCCGCTCGCCGGCCGGTTCCAGAGTGCGCGCGACATCGAGGTGCGAGCCGACTGCAATGCGGGTCGGGGCGTCATCGGTGCCGACGTCGGAGAACAGGAACAGCATCAGCAGCGCGCGGTCGCGCGAGGTGACATTGGCCCGCCAGGTGAAATAATCGTTGGGGTCGCCGTCGGGCGGCATGAAGCTCACATCGACGTGCCAGCCGTCGTCGCCCGGATCGGCTTCCGAGGGAAAGCGGATGGGGAAGGTGCCGATGCCGTGCCGCTTCTGCCAGCGGCCGGGGCCGACCAGGGCATCGAAGGCGGCGTGGAGCGTCGGCGTGTTGGCGACGGCGTCGAAGATCGGGCCGCCATAGCCGGCGAGGCGGATGACGGGTTTGGTCCAGGTGGACGGATCATCGGGATCGCACCCGGTCTCGCGCCAGAGGAAGGCGCGGGCCTGGTCGGCCAGAGTGCGGGGGAAGGCATCGTCGAGACGGACGAAGCCGTCAGCGATGAAGGAGGCGATCTGAGCATCGCTCAGCGGATGAGAAAGATTGGGCATTGATGATCTCGCAATGAGTCAGCCCGCGCGAAGGCAGGCGGAAGGGTTCGGCGGGGCCCTTGTTTGCGCTCTGTCCGAACGATCCAAAGAAGGCTCGTTCGGCCAACCGGCAGGAGGCCCGACTCAGGCGAGCAGAAAAACCGTGTGGCTGATCATCATCATGGTGGCCGTGAAATAATCCGATCGGTCCGGGCCGTCAACCCAGCGCTGACCGCCCGGATGACGAACGCGGTGCGGTTCATTTGGCTCGCCGCGTCTCGGCGGCGATCAACGCGAAGGCAACGCCGCCAAGGATTGCGGCCGACGCGATCAGAAGGCGGCTCGATACGGGTTCAGCGATGAACAGCACTCCGCCTGCGGCTGCTATTGCCGGGACCGTGAGTTGCACGATCGCGGCACGGGTACGGGTGAGCGCCGCCAGAACGGCGTACCAGACCGCGTAGCCCATGCCGGAGGCGATCACGCCCGAGGCGACGGCGTAGGCAACATTGGTGGCATCGAGGCCGCGCCAGAGGGCGCCGATCAGGATCAGAGGCAGCGCCAGCGGGAGACAGCGGATGAAGTTGCCCGTCGTGTCGGCGAGCGGCGACTGCGAGCCGCGGCCGATGAGCGTGTAGGCGGCCCAGCACAGGCCGGCGCCAAACATCAGGAGGGCGCCGAGCGGGTGCGGCGCCACAAGGCCCGGCAAGACGAGATAGACAAGCCCAGCAAAGGCGACCGCAAGCCCGATCCATTCGAGGGCGGTCGGCCGGTCGCCCCTCACGATGGCCCAGCCGATGACGCCGACCTGCACGCTGGCGAAGAGGATGAGCGCTCCGGTGCCAGCGCCCAGCACGACGTAGGCGACCGAGAAGGCGAGGGCATAGCCGAGGAGTGCAGCAGCTCCCGCCCAGGAACCGGCAACCTGAAAGCGTTGTCCGCGGTTGACGAGAGCAAGCAGCGCCGCCAGCGCAAGGGCGCCCGCGGCGAGGCGGATGCCTGTGTAGGCCAGGGGATCGGCTGCCGGTCCGGCCAGAGCAAGGCGCGCGAGGACGGAGTTTGTGGCAAAGGCGATCATCGCAATGCTGGTCAGCGCGATGATCCGGCCCATGCCGCGGCCTCCTATGCGACCTTGAAATAGTCCTGCAGCGGCCTGACGGTGAGCTGGCCGTCGCGGTAGCCGATGATGCCTTCGACCGCGGCGATCGCGCCGGGGATGGTGGTGTAATACGGGATTCTGCCCATCAGCGCGGTGCGGCGGATGTCGCGGCTGTCGCTGATCGATTTCTGGCCCTCGGTGGTGTTGATGACCAGTTGCACGCCGCCGTTCTTCATCGAGTCGACGATGTGCGGACGGCCCTCGGCGACCTTGTTGACCTTGGCGCAGTTGATGCCGTTGTCGTGGAGGTAGCGATAGGTGCCCGCCGTGGCGACGATCTTGAAGCCGGCGGCCTCGAGGTCGCGCATGGAACTGCGGATCAGCGGCTTGTCCTCGTCGCGGACGGAGACGAACACGGTGCCCTCGCGCGGCACCTTCATGCCGGCGCCCAGCTGCGATTTGGCAAAAGCCAGCGCGTACTCGTAGTCGAGGCCGATGACTTCGCCGGTCGACTTCATCTCGGGGCCAAGCACGGTGTCGACGCCGGGGAAGCGGTTGAACGGGAACACGGCTTCCTTGATGGCGACGTGCTTGAGCGTCTTCTCCACCAGATTGAACGAGGCAAGGGTCTCGCCCGCCATGATGCGCGAGGCGATCTTGGCGATCGGCAGGCCGATGACTTTTGCGACGAAGGGCACCGTGCGGCTGGCGCGCGGGTTCACTTCGAGGATGTAGATGACGCCGTCCTTGATCGCATATTGCACGTTCATTAGGCCGCCGACTTTGAGCGCTAGCGCGATTTCGACGGTCTGGCGCTTCAGTTCGGCGAGCGTCTCCTCGCTGAGGTTCTGCGGCGGCAGCGAGCAGGCGCTGTCGCCCGAATGGATGCCGGCCTCTTCGATGTGCTCCATGATGCCGCAGACGAACACGTCCTTGCCGTCGCTGAGGGCATCGACGTCGATCTCGATGGCGCGGCTGAGATAGGCGTCGAACAGCAGCGGATTGTCGGAGAGCACCGAGTTGATCTGGCCCGTCTTGTCGTTGGGATAGCGGATCAGGATGTCGGGCGGCACCAGCGAGGTGAGGGTGTCCTGCACATAGGATTCAAACTCGTTGGGGGCGCGGGCAATGCGCATGGCGCGGCCGCCGAGCACATAGGACGGGCGGATGACGAGCGGATAGCCGAGGCGTTCGGCGACGATGCGCGCCTGCTCCAGCGAATAGGCGATGCCGTTCCTCGGCTGCGTTAGTTCGAGCCGGTTGATGAGCTTACTGAACAGATCGCGGTCTTCGGCGAGATCGATCGAGCCGGGCTGCGTCCCGAGGATCGGCACGCCCGCCTTCGCCACCGCTTCGGCGAGATTGAGCGGGGTCTGGCCGCCGAACTGCACGATCACGCCATGGAGCGTGCCGTTCGCCTTCTCGCGCTCGAGGATCTCGATCACGTCCTCTTCGGTCAGCGGCTCGAAATAGAGGCGGTCGGACGTGTCGTAGTCGGTCGAGACGGTCTCGGGGTTGCAGTTGATCATGATGGTTTCGTAGCCCGCGTCGCGGAGCGCGAAGCTGGCGTGGCAGCAGCAATAGTCGAACTCGATGCCCTGGCCGATGCGGTTGGGTCCGCCACCGAGGATGACGACCTTCTTGCGATCGGAGGGACGGGCCTCATCCTCGACGATGCCACCGGCGAAGGGGGCCTCGTAGGTCGAGTACATA
>JBKJTB010000101.1:0-3672 GCA_046594305.1 Devosia sp.
GTAATCTGGCGTATCCCTCCCATCGGGGAGGGGGGACCGGCGAAGCCGGTGGGTGGGGGCTGGCCGCTTGCGCCGGGCTACTTCGCCAACGCCTTAACTCCCGGCAGTTCCTTCCCCTCCATCCATTCCAGAAACGCGCCACCTGCCGTCGACACATAGGTGAAATCGTCCTTCACCCCGGCATTGGCGAGCGCCGCGACCGTATCGCCGCCGCCCGCGACCGACACCAGCTTCCCCGCCTTGGTCCGCGCCGCGACGTAGCGCGCGATTTCCGTCGTCCCCGCGTCGAACGGCTTGGTCTCGAACGCCCCGAGCGGGCCGTTCCACACCACGGTTCCGGCTTCGTCGATAACCCCCTTGATGCGCTCGATCGACTGGCCGCCGATGTCGAGGATCATGCCGTCCTTGTCCATCGAGTCGAGCCCGTAGGTCTGGTGCGGCGCGTTCTCGGCGAACGTCCAGGCGACGACGCCATCGACCGGCACGATGATGGCGCAGCCCGCCTTCTCGGCCTTGTCGAGGATGGTGTCGACAGTGTCGCCCATGTCCTTTTCGGCCAACGATTTGCCGACGCTGATACCTTCGGCCAGAAGGAACGTGTTGGCCATCGCGCCGCCGATCACCAGCGCCTCGACTTTTGTAACGAGGTTCTGGAGCAGCTCGATCTTGCTCGAAACTTTCGCGCCGCCGACGATCGCGATCACCGGCTTTTTGGGCTGGCCCAACCCTGCTTCGAGCGCCTCGAGTTCCGCCTGCATGGCGAGCCCCGCGGCCGACGGCAGCTTGTGCGCCAGACCTTCGGTCGAGGCATGCGCGCGGTGCGCCGCCGAGAATGCGTCGTTGATGAAGATGTCGCCCAGCGACGCCATGCGCTCGACCAGCTCGGGGTCGTTCTCCTCCTCGCCCGGATGGAAGCGCGTGTTCTCGAGCACCAGCACAGAACCGTCCGGCGCATCGTCGATCGCCTCGCCGGCCTCCTGCATGTTGACCCAGTCGGTGTCGATGAAACCCACCGGATGCCCAGTCGCCTCGACGATCGCCGGCACCACGATTTCGAGCGAATAGGCCTTGTCGACCTTACCCTTGGGTCGGCCGAAATGGCTGATCAGGATCGCCTTGCCGCCATGTTTGACGATCTCCCGGATGGTCGGCACGATGCGCTCGATGCGCGTCGCATCGGTCACCTTGCCATCCTGCACGGGCACGTTGAGGTCGGCCCGCAGCAGCACGCGCTTCCCCTTGAAATCCATGCCCTCGATGGTCTTGAACCCGGCCATTGCCCGTCTCCGCTGCTGGTAGTCTGTGGCTTACTTCAATCAGCAGGAAAGGGGAACAGCAGCGCAAGCGACCCACCCCTCATCCGCCCTTCGGGCACCTTCTCCCACAAGGGGAGAAGGGAGGGATGACGCCCGATGTGGCAAACCTTCCTTCTCCCCTTGTGGGAGAAGAGCCTGTCCTCGCGAAAGCGGGGATGGATCGGCGAAGCCGAGACGGATGAGGGGTAAGCCGCTTGCGCGAAACTCAGGGAACCCGCTCGAACAGCTCCGGATAGTCGACGACGAACCCATCCTCGTCGACATTGATGTCCG
Organism: Devosia sp.; assembly: GCA_046594305.1. Classification (GTDB taxonomy): domain Bacteria; phylum Pseudomonadota; class Alphaproteobacteria; order Rhizobiales; family Devosiaceae; genus Devosia_A. The sequence continues at coordinate 1,590 of JBKJTB010000101.1, forward strand.
CCGTGAACGACCCGTCGGCTTCCTCGAAGCAGTAACTGTACTGGCTAAGCCGCGTGTAGATCTGCTCGTCGGCGAACGGCTCGAGCGTATCGGCCGGAATGTACGCCATCCTGAAGCGCTTCGTTTCGCCGATGCCGAGCGGCACTCGCCGGATCGGTAGCGTGTTGGTGAACGGCGTCATCTCGAAGTCGATGTCGATACAGCCATCGAGATCGGGGCGCGCGCCATGCGCGTCGGTCCAGTTGCCGCGCCCGTCGCTGCTCAGCACCATCATGACGCCGTCGGTGCGCTGCAGGGTCACGCCGGCGACGACCCAGTCGAGGCCAAGATTGACCTCATAGAAGACGCCGAAGCTGTCGTCGTCCACATCGCCGATCACTGCTGAGCGAACATTGAATTCGCTCTGCCATTGGGTGAATTGGCACTGCTCGATCCCGCCATGCTCGAGCGAGCGCCAGCGGATGGATTTAGTCAGCGCCATCAGTCTCCCCCGCCGTCGCCGCCGCCATCACCGCCGTCGCTGTCGCCATCATTGCCGTCATCGCCGCGACGGCCGGTGCCGTCCACACCAACTGCCGTGCCGCCGTCGGATTGAGATGAGCCCGGGCCTCTACGTCCCCACAGATCAGGGCGCAAGATCACGAACGCGAAACCGACAAAGACCAGTCCGGCCAGCAGCCACTCGCCGACGCCCACGGCTCAGGTGTCCGCCGCCAGGGCGCGTGCCGCTGCCAGCGCCGCGAGTTCCTCGTCATCGAGCGGCGTCGTGATCTCGCGCGTCGGCCCGCCGATAAACGTGCCCGCGAATATCCACTGCGTGCCGGCAGCTTCGAACATCCGGTGGCAGTTGGCGCCATCGCCCTGCGGCACCTCGAGCCACATACGGTCGACGCCGCGGATCGGCTCGTCCACTGCGAACAGTACTGCGCCGTGATTCTCGTCGACCATCAGCACCGTGCCGATGAATATCCGTTCCTCGGCCTTGAGCTGGTCCTCCCAGCTAAGCTCCGACGGCACGTACGAACACGCCACCGCCGGTGTCCCTGATATGGCGAGCAATGCTGCGACGATCAGGGCGCGCATGAGGGGCATGCTAGCGGTCCAGCAGCCAGTGCTCGGGGAGCAGCTCCCGCATCGGGCGAACGCCGCTGGGCAGGATCACCTCTGTGTCGCTGTTGGCAGCATCGAGCTGCACCACCAACTCGCGGCACCGTCCACAAGGCTGCAGCACCGTACCATCCCAATCGACCGCGACCATGGCAACGATCTGGGATTCGCCGGCCGTTACCATCGCGCCGGCGGCTGCATGTTCCGCGCAAAAGCCGATGCCCGACGCGGCATCGATGCAGACGCCTTTGTAGATGGCGCCCGAAGGGGTCATCAGCGCCGCGCCAACCCCACCCACTTCGACAGTCTTGGACAATCGACGGGGCGCGAGAACCGATCGCGCTGCTTCGAGCAGCCTGTCTCGCGTCGCGTCGTCCATCACAGCGTCCTGGCGAACGCCTGGGTCACATCGACCATACGGTTCGAAAAGCCCCACTCATTGTCGTACCAGCCGAGGATGTTGACGAAGTCGCCATCCATCACCTTGGTCTGATCGAGCAGGATCGTGCACGAATGCGGGTCGTGGTTGAGGTCGCTCGACACCAGCGGGTGGTGCGTAAACGTCATGATGCCCTTGAGCTTGCCGTTCGACGCGGCGATCAGCGCCTCGTTGACCTCCTGCGGCGTGGTCTTGCGCTTGGCCATGAATTTTAGATCGACCAGCGACACGTTCGGCGTCGGCACGCGGATCGAGATGCCGTCGAGCTTGCCCTTCAATTCCGGCATCACGAGGCCGATGGCTTTCGCCGCGCCGGTCGAGGTCGGGATCTGGCTCAGCGCTGCGGCGCGGCCGCGATAGAGGTCCTTGTGCATCGTATCGAGCGTCGGCTGGTCGCCGGTGTAGGAATGGATGGTGGTCATCATTCCCTTCTCGATGCCGACCAGCTCATTCATGATCAGCGCCATCGGCGCGAGGCAGTTGGTGGTGCACGAGCCGTTCGAGATCACGATGTGATCCTTGGTCAGCTTGTCGTGG
>JBKJTB010000141.1:0-9010 GCA_046594305.1 Devosia sp.
CAGAAATGACCACGGCGCTCACCGCTGGTGCCCGACACACCCATCGCGGATGAGCGCAGGGCGTCTCGCTCTGCAAAACAATTCTCGGAGGCGTCCTGCGCTCTCCGTCCGTGGCCCTGTCGTGGCCACCGAAGACCACACCCCGAAGCCGCAAGGCTGCCGGACGCTTTGTTATGCGCGTTTCACCAGATACACATGATCGCACGCCAACACCGTTTCGCCGCGCTGGTTCATCACCCGCACCTGCTCGATCACCCGGCCATGGTCGGCGCGCTTGGGGTCATCCTCGAGCGCACCGATGGTCAACACCGTGTGGATCGTGTCGCCGATGAACACGGGTTTTGGAAACCGCAGCCGCTCGTAGCCATAGGTGAAGGCCAGCGGATTGATCTCGCCTGCGGTCAGCCCGATGCCGATGGCGAAGGTCATCGTGCCGTGCGCAATGCGCTGGCCCCACTGGCTCGCCTTCATCGCCTCGGCGTCCATGTGGTGCGGAAAGAAGTCGCCCGTGTGCCCGGCATGCACGACGAAGTCGGTCTCGGTGATGGTGCGGCCATAAGTGGTCCGCGTCTCGCCGACGACATAGTCCTCGAAATGCCGCGGCCGCTCCATCAGACGCTCCCCCTGAACATCGCGTTGAGATCGGCGACCATCGCCGCTGCCGCCTCACCGCTCAACAGCCCGGCATTGATCCGCTTCGCCGCTGTATCCTGGAACGCCATGTAGCCCCGATGCCGCGGCCGCACATAGCTGGCGTCGAGAGTGGCGCGAGTGCGACGATAAAAATCGTGGACCGCCGCGTTGACGCTCGGGCTGTCCCAGCCCGCGATGTGACCCGGCTGCCCGCCCGCCACCGGATAGAGCCCAGCCTGTATCGCCGCCGAGGCCACATACGTGGCATAGGCCTTGGCCTGCTCCAGGTTCGCCGAGAACGCCGAGACTGCAATGCCGGTGCCGCCCAGCGCCGAACCGCGATGACCGGGCAGGGGGATGTCGGCAAAAGTCAGCGTGCGCGGCCGAAATCCGTCGCGGGCATAGCTCACATAGCCGTAGCCGAGCGGCATCACCGAAACGAGCGCATCGGGCCGCGCCAGCGCCTCGGATGCCGCAATCGGGTCCATCGCGAAGTTGGACGGCTCGAGCAGCGACGTCACGCGCCGGATATGCTCGATCACCTCGGCGCCCGCCGCCGCGTCGATCAGATCGCCCCGCTCGGTCGCGCAGGAATGTCCGGCATTGGCGGCCAGCGTGTAGAAAATCATCAGGCTGTGCGGCGCCAGCATCGGCAGCACCACTTGTCCGGCATAGGCGAGTTGCACCACTTCGTCCCACGATGTGGGCGGCTGCGGCAGCAGATCGGCGCGATACGCCATCACCTGCGCTGCGGCATCGATGGGGTAGGCCCATTGCTGGCCGTCATAGGTGTAGCTCGGATACGAGCCACCGACGAACGCATCCGCGATCGGTTCGAGCGGCGCGAGGCATCTCGCCGCCGTCACCTGGCCCACATGCGGGTGGTCGATGACGATGAGATCGTACTGCCGCGCCAGTTCCTCGACCGGAAACGACTCAAAATCCTGCAGCGAGCGCTTGTCCCAGTGGATCGCCATGCCGCCGCGACGCTCCCACTCGAGCGCTGTCGCCACCATCGGGTCGTAGCCGCGCGGATGGCCCCACGTCATTCCCTTCAGCGACGGACGATGCCCCAGCACCGTCACAGGCCGAACTCCTTGCGGATGGCAGCGCTCTGCTCGCCCACCAGCGGCGCCGCGCGGCTGGTCTGCGCCCGCTTGCCGTCGACCCGCAGCGGTGAGCGCGTCGTGAGGATCGACACATCGTCCTCGCGCGTCACCGTCTGCAGCATGTCGAGCGCCTTGAACCCTTCGCTCTCGAGCAGCTCCGGCCAGTCGAGCACTTTTGCGCACCAGATGTCCGCCGGCTCGAGCAGGCCGAGCCAATGATCCGTTGCTTGCGTCGCCAGCCGCTCGGCAATGATCTGCTTGATCGCATCGCGCTCGCCGAACCAGCTCTTGGGGTCGCGATAGGCGGCGAGGGCAGGGAGCCCGAGCAGCTCCTCGAGGCGCGGCAGCGGTGTCATGGCAATGGCGATGTAGCCGTCCGCCGTCGGATAGACGCCATAGGGCGCGGAGAGATAGGCGTGCGCCGAGCGAAAGCCCGAGCGCTTCGGCTTGCGGCGGCCGTCGTTGAGATGCGTCGTCAGCACCTCGAACTGAAAATCCACCAGCACCTCGAGCAGGCTCGTTTCGATATGCGCGCCAACTCCGGTGCGGAACCGCTTAACCACCGCCGCCAGCACTCCCTGCGCGATGGCGGCGCCCGCCAGCATGTCGGCAATCGCCAGCCCGAACGGCACCGGCCCCTGATGCTCGTCGCCATTGAGCCACATCACGCCGGAGCGTGCCTGCGCCAACAGATCCTGCCCTGGCCGCTGCACCCACGGCCCCTCGCTGCCATAGCCGGTGATCGACGCATAAACGATGCCGGGGTTGATCGCCTTCACCGCCGCATAGTCGAGCCCCAGCCGTTCGATCACGCCGGGCCGAAAATTCTGCAGTACGATGTCGGCTTTGGTGAGGAGCTTGCGCAGCGCCGCGACATCCGCCGGCAGCTTGAGGTCGAGCGCGAGGCTTTCCTTGCTCCGGTTGATCGCGTGGAACAGCGTAGAATCCCCGCCGATCTCGGTGTCGCTGAGATAAAGCCGCCGGCTGAGGTCGCCGCCATCCGGCCGCTCGACCTTGATGACGCGCGCCCCGAGATCCTGCAGGCGCAGCGAGGCGTAGGGTCCGCTCAGGAACTGGCACATATCGACGACGATCAGGCCGGACAGTGGAAGGTCGTTTTCGTCGGTCACTTGTCGGTCTTGCCTTCCCAGTCGGCGGGGGTGCGATACTTCACCGTTTGCAGATGCTCGCAATAGAGCACCACCTCACCCTCGCCCTTGAACACTTCGTAGCTGGCGCGGATCAGTCCGAGCTTCTCGTACTTCGGCCGCTTTTCCATGTTGGTGCGGATCGTGTAGATCGTGTCGCCGATGAAGGTCGGCTTGATGAAGCGCAGCTTGTCGTAGCCGTAGCTGAAGGCGTTGACGCAGTTGGTCGCCACCAGCCCGAGCCCGGCCGAGAACACAAACGCGCCCGCCACCAGGCGCTTCCCGAACTGGCCCTCGGTGGTCGCAAAAATCTCGTCGGCGACATAGGGGTGCATGTCGGTGACCAGCGCATTGAACTGCATGCTCTCGCCTTCGGAGATCGTGCGGCGCAGCGAGCGGATTTTGTGGCCGACCTCGAAGTCTTCGTAGAACCAGTTCTCGGCATTCCACACCGGCAGCGCGGCGTGATCGGCCGGCATGGTCGTGGGATTGGTCGAATGGATGCCGACCGTCGGCGTCGTCATGGTGCGCTCCTCACCGGATGCGCGGGCAGGGCGGCGGATTCGAATGCGGCCTCGACCAGCGCCATGGTGTGCCACGCATCCTCGACGCCGGTCACCAGCGTCTCGTCCTCGCCCGCGTCGACGCGCTGGAGATTGCTCATCGTGCCGATGAAGGCATGCGGGAACCAGGTGCCGCTGAGCGGTACTTGTGTCCAGTCGTCGTCGCGACGTGTGATCCAAAGCTCATCGGGCTCGCCGGTGGGGTAGCCGAGCAGCAGGCCAAACTTCACCTGCGCCGCGCCCTTGTCGCCTTCGACGCGGAAATTGGCCTCCTGGAAGCGGCGCCCGAAATCGTGGTTGTGGTTGATCGACAGCGCCACCCGCTGGCCGGCACTAAAGTCGAGGATGGCGGTGGTACGGGTCTGTGCTAGTTCCGTGGCAGGGTGGCCGACCGTGCGTGCATGGACGCCCACTGCGTTCCCCAGCAGCGCTCGCAACGTGTCGATGTAGTGGATCGAGTGCACTGCGATCTCGACCCGCGGCATGCCCTTCAAGAACGGGAACAGGTGCCACGGCGTCATGATGTTGAGGTGCACCTCGACATCGACGACATCACCGAGCCATCCCCTCTCGATCGCATCCGCCAGCGCGAGGAACATCGGCGAGAACCGGAGCTGAAAATTGACCGCCGCTTTGAGCTGCTTCTCGCGGCAGAGCCTCAGGATCGCCGTCGCTTCCGCCAGATCGCGTCCCATCGGCTTCTGCAGCAACACCGCCGCCCCCTCCGGCAGTTTTGGCAGCACATCAAGATGCGCTCCGGGCGGCAGCGCGAGGTCGTAGACGGCACCTTGTGTGGCAATCGCCTCTTCGAGCGTCGGGAACGCGACAATATCCCACCCCGCCGCCACCTCTCGCGCACGGTCATGATTGAGGTCGAACACCCCGGCCACTGGAAAACCGGCGAGCCGATACGCCGGCAGATGTGCGTCCGTCACGATGCCGCCGGCGCCGATGATGACAATCGGCTTTGGCGCGCGCGGGCGCGGCCAGCTTTGCCGCAACTCGTTCACCGGAATGGCCAGGACTCCTCCCGACGGCAGCGTCGCGCCGTCATTCTTATGTGAATAGTCTTTTCACAAATGAGTGGACCGAGCAAGGCTCAATCGAGGTGGAACACCTCGTCCATCCCCGCCCACCACTCGGCTTCCGTCTTGGTCGCGAGCGGCGATTGCATCGGCATGCAGACCTTCCACCAATCCTGCGTCACGGGGTCCGCGGCCATCGCCGCCATATCGGCGTCGTGGTTGCTGCCGGTGTATTCGTAATAGGCGAAGAGCAAATTCTCGGGCTCGCGCAGATAGATCGAGTAGTTGGAGATGTTCGAGTTCTTGATCTGCTCCAGCACCTTCGGCCACACCGCCGCATGGACCCGCTTGTACTCGGCGATCGCCTCCGGCTGCAGCCCGATCACGGCGCCATAGCGCTTCATGATGCGGTCCCCACGCGGTAGATGCGCTCGGCATTGCGATGCAGCAGTTTTGCCTTCTGCTCCTCGCTCGCTCCGGCGATGATCGTGTGCGTCGCCTCGACCCAGCGCGTGAGGTTGGCGGTCAGCGTGCAGACCGGATGGTCCGAGCCCCACACCACGCGGTCCCAGCCGAACGACTCGATCACGTGTTCGACGAACGGCCGCAGATCGTCCACCGTCCAGTCCGGCTTGGCGTTGGCGACGATGCCCGAAATCTTGGCGTTGACGTTGGGCAGCGCTGCCAGCCGCGTGATGTTCTCGCGCCAGGGATCGAGCGCCATCCCGGCGACATCGGCTCCGCCGCAATGGTCGAGCACAAAGCTCACGCCGGGGCACTTGGCGGCGAGCGCGCGGCCGATCGGCAGTTGGTCCGCCCGAAAGCAAAAGTCGAATGTCAGGCCATGCGCCGGCAACCGCCGCAGGTTCGCAGCAAACAGCTCGCCTTGGCTGAGATCGTCGGGCTGTGTATGCAACACGCGCCGGATCCCCTTGACGCCGCCTATCGCCGCCAGCCGCTCGAGATGTCTGGGGAAGTCGACATGCTCCGGTCGCCCAGCCGCAATCGCACCGCCGATGCGCGGATCAAGGCCATCAAGCACGAACCGGCTCTCGTCCTCCATCTCCTGCTCGGCGACATCCACTTCCATATGGAGCGCCGTTTCAATGCCCAACTTTTCCGCCTCGGCGAAATAGCTCTCGACGGTCCACTGCTTGTTGAGCTGCGGCACGCCGCTGAGCCAGGGATAGGAGAATTTGTCCTGGTAGATCAAATGGAGATGGGTATCGACAATTCGCATGATCATTCGTCCTTGGCGATCGAGCGCTGGGAAATTTCGTTGCCGGCCGCGATCAACTGCTTCAGCACGCCGGCCTTGGCGGGGGCGTCCTGCTTGTCGAGCCGCTCGGTGTAGGGGGAGGTGAGGGCGGCGATGACGCTGCCCAGCGGACCGAAGATGGGGACGGACAAGTTCGTCACGCCCGCCACCTGCTGGCTCTCCATCGCCTCATACCCCTGCTCGCGGACCCGGGCGAACCGCGCCGTCAATTGCGGCGATAGTTTTTCCGGGCGCTTCTCGCCCTGGCCTTCGAGCATCATCGCCAGTTCTTCCTCCGACGCGAAAGCGAGGAACACATGGCCCGAGCCGGTGTTGACGAGGCCGATGCGCGAGCCGACGCGGATCGAGACATTCCAGTACCCGGGCCCATCCACCTGCGCGACGACGACGAGGATGTTCCGGTCGTGGATGACCAGATGCACCGCCTGCTCGGAATCGCGGGCAAAGCGCCGCAGCACCGGTGTCGCCTGGCTCACCAGGCGCCGAATCGGCGGCGTGGTGTGGCTCAGTTCGAACAGTTTTAGCGTCAGCTCGTAGCGGTCGGCGCTGGTGCGGCGGACATAGTCGCGGCGCACCAGCCGGTCGAGCATCCGATAGATCTCGTTGGGCGAGCGTTCGAGCGCTTTGGCAATCTCCGCCTGGCTCAGCCCATCCTCAGTCGCAGCAAGCAGTTCGAGGATATCGAGCCCCTTATCCAGCGCCGGCGCACGATATTTGTCGAGCTCTTCAGCCTCACTCGCCGCCACTGCAATCCCCTTGCCCCGCTATTGTGCGCGGATGCTAGCGGTTGACGATGGGCCGTCAACCGTGCTTACCTACGAATAGACTTTTCATATATGCACGATCAAGCCCGATGTGAGGTGAGCGTGCAGAGGGGTCTCAGGAGGAGAATCTCATGTCCAACAAACTGACCACGGCGCTGCTTGCGTCGTGCGCGCTGGGCCTGCTCAGCGGCGCCGCGATGGCGCAGGATTTCGATTACGGCAAGTTCGACGGCTACACCCTCAAGGTGAAGCTGATCGGCGGCACGCAGTACGAAAAGCTCTACACCCGCATCCCCGAGTGGGAGGCGCTGACCGGCGCCAAGGTTGAGATCGTTTCGTCCAAGAACCATTTCGATCTCGACCGCGAGATCAAGCAGGACATCGCTTCGGGTTCGATCACCTGGTGCGTGGGGTCCAACCACACCAGCTTCGCGCCGCAGTACGGCGACCTCTACATCGACCTCAAGGAATTCATCCCGCAGTCCGAGCTCGACAAGTACGTGCCGGGCACGCTGGCCTCGGCGATGGTCGATGGCCGCCTCGTGCAGCTGCCGCGCGTGACGGACGTTTCCAACATCTACTACCGCAAGAGCCTCTACGCCGACCCCAAGAACCAGGAAGCCTACAAGGCCAAGTTCGGCAAGGATCTGGTGCCGCCTGAGACTTTCGAAGATTTGAAGAACCAGGTGATCTTCCTGTCCAACCCGCCGAACCTTTACGGGACCGCATTCCCGGGCAAGGACGAGGGTCTCACCGGCCGGTTCATGGAAATGACGCGCGCCAATGGCGGCGACATGTTCGACGAGAACTGGAAGCCGATCTTCAACTCGCCCGCCGGCGTCGCTGCGGTGCAGTGGTTCAAGGACATCTATGACGCGGGCGCGGCTCCGGCCGGCACCGTCAACTACACCTGGGACGATATCGGCCAGGCGATGGCCGCCGGCCAGCTCGCCGTCGATCTCGACTGGCCAGGCTTTGCCGGCTTCTACTCGGACCCGGCTGCATCGAAAATCTCCGACGACCTCGGCTTCGCCGTGGCGCCCGTCGGCACCTCCGGCAAGGCCAGCGGCTGGTCGGGCTCGCACTCGTTCTCGGTGACGGAGCAGTGCGACAACAAGCCGGCTGCCGTGTCGTTCGCGGTGTTTTTGACCAATGACGAGAGCGAGATGATGGAAGCCCAGGCCGGCAATCTGCCGACCCGGACCCAGACCTTCGTCGACGTGGTCAAGTACTTCGCCGACAACAACAAGCCGGCGCTCGCCGAGATGTTCCCGATCTGGCAGGCGTCGCTTGCCAACGCCAACACGCCGCCGCTGATCCCGCAATGGATCGAAGTGTCGAACGTGATCTGGCCGGCCGTGCAGGCCGCGATCGTCGGCGACAAGGAACCGCAGGTTGCACTTGACGAGGCCGCGGCGGCGGCGACCGTCATCATGCAGGATGCGGGTCTGCTCAAATAAGGCCTCCCAGCCTCGGCCGTCCGGTCCTCCGGGCGGCCACTTCCACGAATTTGCGGCCTCTGCCAATCTTCCTTGCGAGGGAGTAGGCATGGCCATGTTCTCAGGACGGACGATCGCTACAGCATGAGCTTCTTCCGGTCGCCCCGCGCCATTCCCTATCTGCTGCTGCTGCCGGCGATGGTCGTGATCCTCGCGGTCGTGCTGGTGCCGCTGGTCGTTTCGTTCTGGACCAGCTTTACCGCCTACAATCTGACCAAGCCTGCGACGCTGTTCCAGTTCGTCGGGCTTCGGAACTATCAGCGCCTGCTGATGAACGCCGATTTCTGGTGGGCCTTCGGGCGCACCTTCGTGTTCGTCACCATCGCGCTCAATCTCGAAATGCTGCTGGGGCTCGGCCTCGCGCTGCTGGTCAACAAGATCACCTGGGGCCAGCGGACGCTTCGGACTATCATGATGTTCCCGATGATGTTCTCGCCTATCCTTGTCGGCTTCCAGTTCAAGTACATCTTCAACGACGCCATCGGGCTACTCAACAGCGCGCTGTTCGACCTCCACATCATCACCCAGCCGATCCCCTGGCTGGTCGATGGCACGCTCGCCAATTTCTCGATCCTGTTCGCCGAAATCTGGATGTCGACCTCGGTGTTCGCCATCCTGCTGCTCGCCGGCCTGATGGCCCTGCCGAAAGAGCCGATCGAGGCGGCGCGGGTCGATGGCTGCAATCCGTGGCAGGTGTTCCGCCACATTACGCTGCCGTTCCTGATGCCCTTCGTCTACATCGCCATGACCATCCGTTCGCTCGACGTCGCTCGCGCCTACGACATGGTGCGGATCATGACCAATGGCGGCCCGGCCGGCCGCACTGAGCTGTTGTGGACGCTGATGACGCGCACCGGCTACTCGAACTCGCAGATGGGCATGGCCAACGCCATGGGCTACGTCTCGATCATCCTCTCCATCGTCTTCACCTTCTATTTTTATAGCAAGCTGTCTGCCGCCCGCGCCTTCATGGGAGGAGAGCAATGAGTC
>JBKJTB010000211.1:0-8366 GCA_046594305.1 Devosia sp.
CTGCCCGGCGCAGGCCATCACCATCGAGGCCGGCCCGCGCCAGAACGGCGCCACCCCCCGCACCATCCGCTACGACATCGACATGGTGAAATGTATCTACTGCGGCATGTGCCAGGAGGCCTGCCCGGTCGACGCCATCGTCGAGGGCCCGAACTTCGAGTTCGCCACCGAGACTCGCGAAGAACTCTACTTCGACAAAAACCGTCTGCTCGCCAATGGCGACCGTTGGGAGCGCGAAATCGTGCGATCCATGGCGCAAGACGCACCCTACAGGTGAGATGACATGACCCTCGCGCTGTTCTTCTTTTACCTGTTCTCGATTATCGCCGTCGCCTCGGCGTTCATGGTCATTGCCTCGCGCAATCCCGTGCATTCGGTGCTGTTCCTGATCCTCACCTTCGTGAACGCGGCCGGGCTGTTCATGATCGCCGGCGCCGAATTCCTCGCGCTGATCCTGATCGTGGTCTATGTCGGCGCCGTCGCGGTGCTGTTCCTGTTCGTCACCATGATGCTCGACGTGGATTTTGCCTCGCTGCGCACGGGCATGCTGCAATACGCGCCAATCGGCGTCGTCATCGGCGGCATCCTGTTCCTCGAACTGTTGCTGGTGGGCGGCAGCTATCTGATGGCGCCCACGGTCAATGGTGCCGCCGTGATTCCGATCGACCATACGATCGACAACACCCGCGCCCTCGGCCAGGTGATCTACACGCGCTACGTCTTCCTGTTCCAGGGCGCCGGCGCGGTGCTGCTGGTCGCTATGGTCGGGGCGATCGTTTTGACCCTGCAGCATAAGCCGAACGTCAGGCGACAGGACGCCGTACGGCAGTCGAACCGCACGCGTGCCGAGGGCACCGAGTTGGTCAAAGTCAAATCAGGGCAGGGGCTCTAGCATGCTTGCAGCAGCCGGCATTGGCCTCGGCCACTACCTCACCGTCGGGGCGATCCTGTTCACGCTGGGCGTGTTTGGTATCTTCCTCAACCGCAAGAACATCATCGTCATCCTGATGTCGATCGAACTGATCCTGCTCGCGGTCAACATCAACTTCGTGGCGTTCTCGGCCGAACTCAACGATCTCGCGGGGCAGGTCTTCGCGCTGCTGATCCTCACGGTCGCCGCCGCCGAAGCGGCCATCGGCCTCGCCATCCTCGTCATCTTCTATCGCAACCGCGGCACCATCGCGGTTGAAGACGTCAACTCGCTGAAGGGCTGACCAATTGATCCAGGCGATCGTATTCTTTCCGCTGATCGGTGCGCTCATCGCTGGGTTGCTCGGACGCATCATCGGTCATCGCACGGCGGAGTTCGTCACCACCGGCCTGCTGATCGTCGCGGCGGTGCTGAGCTGGATCGTCTTCGCCGGCTACTGGTTTGCGCCTGACGCTGCCGAGGGCGCCGAGCACGCCGTAGCCACTAAGGTCCTGGTGCTGGAATGGATCCACTCGGGTCCGATCGCGCTCGACTGGGTGCTGCGCGTCGACACGCTGACGGCCGTGATGCTGGTGGTCGTGACGACAGTATCGAGCCTCGTCCACGTCTATTCCATTGGCTACATGGCCGACGATCCGCACCGCTCGCGCTTCTTCGCCTATCTGTCGCTGTTCACCTTCGCCATGCTGATGCTGGTGACGGCCGACAACTTCCTTCAGATGTTCTTCGGCTGGGAAGGCGTCGGCCTCGCGTCCTACTTGCTGATCGGCTTCTGGTACCAGAAGCCCTCCGCCAATGCCGCCGCCATCAAGGCGTTCGTCGTCAACCGCGTCGGCGATTTCGGCTTTGCGCTGGGCATCTTCGCGTCGCTGATGATCCTCGGCCACCTCGACTTCGACGGCGCCTTCCACGCGGTGCCCGAAGTCGCCGGCCACACCATCCGGTTCCTGAGCTGGGACTGGGATGCGATGACCGTGGTCTGCCTGCTGCTGTTCATGGGCGCCATGGGCAAGTCGGCGCAGTTCCTGCTCCACACCTGGTTACCGGACGCCATGGAAGGCCCTACCCCGGTCTCCGCTCTTATCCACGCCGCCACCATGGTGACCGCGGGCGTCTTCATGGTCGCGCGCCTGTCGCCGATGTTCGAAGCTGCGCCGATCGCCATGAATGTCGTTTTCATCGTTGGCGCGATCACGGCGTTCTTCGCCGCGACCGTCGGCCTCGTCCAGAACGACATCAAGCGCGTCATCGCCTATTCGACCTGTTCGCAGCTCGGCTACATGTTCGTGGCACTCGGCGCCGGCATGTTCTCGGCAGGCATCTTCCACCTCTTCACTCACGCCTTCTTCAAGGCGCTGCTGTTCCTGGGAGCCGGCTCAGTCATCCACGCGATGCACCATGAGCAGGACATGCGGAACATGGGCGGGCTCTCGAAAAAGATCCCGCGCACCTACTGGATGATGCTCATCGGCACGCTGGCCCTCACCGGTGTCGGCATCCCCGGCCTGCCGATCGGCTTTGCCGGCTTCTTCTCCAAGGACGCCATCATCGAGACGGCCTACGCGGTCGGCGGCAATCTCGGTACCTTCGGCTTCTGGACGCTGGTGATCGCGGCGATGTTCACCAGCTTCTACTCGTGGCGCCTGATCCACCTGACGTTCCACGGTGCGCCGCGCCGTGCTGCGCCGGCTCATGCGGATGCGCACGACCACAGCAGCCACACCGAGCCCGACGACGACCACGGGCACGCCCATGGCTCGGCGTACGACAATGCGCATGAGAGCCCAAACGTGATGATGGTGCCGCTCTACATTCTCGCGGCCGGTGCCGTGCTCGCGGGCTTCATCTGGCACGAAGAGTTCATCGGCCACGCCGAACATATCGCGCACTTCTTCGCCGGTTCGCTCGTCGTTGACGAGCATCTCGTCGAGGCCGTTCACGCGGTCCCGTTCTGGGTCCGCGCGTCCTCGACTGTCGCGATGCTGCTCGGCTTTGGGGCCGCCTGGTATATGTACATGGTCGACAAGGCGATGCCGGCGCGCCTCGCGGAAGCCAACCGCGGCCTCTATCAGTTCCTGCTCAACAAGTGGTACTTCGACGAGCTCTACGACTTCCTGTTCGTACGTCCGGCCAAGTGGATCGGCACGGCACTGTGGAAGGGTTTCGACGACTGGCTCATTGACCAGACGATCGTCGAAGGGCTCGGCAACCGGGTGAAGGACGTCACCGCCCGCGTGGTTCGCCTGCAGTCGGGTTACCTCTATCACTACGCCTTCGTCATGCTTATCGGCGTCGCCGCGCTGCTCACCTGGGCAATTACCGCCGGGGGGCTGCTCGGATGAATTTCCTGACCGACAACATCCTCACCGTCGTCACCTTCTTCCCCATCGTCGGCGTGGTGCTGCTGCTTATCGTCGGCGGCAACGACGAGAACGGCAAGAATCTCTCGCGCTGGATCGCGCTCGCGACCTCGACCGCGACGTTCGTCCTGTCGCTCTGGATGTGGTCGCGCTTCGATCCGGCCAATGCCGGCTTCCAGTTCGTCGAAAACTACGACTGGATCGGCACCTCCATCGGCTACCGCATGGGCGTCGACGGCGTATCAATCCTGTTCGTGGTGCTGACCGCGCTGCTGATCCCCGCCTGCGTCCTCTCGAGCTGGGGTTCGATCCAGAACCGCGTGCGGGAATACATGATTGTGTTCCTGATCCTCGAGACGCTCTGCATCGGTGTGTTCACGGCTCTCGACCTCGCCATGTTCTACGTCTTCTTCGAGGGCAGCCTGATCCCGATGTTCCTCATCATCGGCATCTGGGGCGGCAAGCGGCGCATCCAGGCGGCCTACAAATTCTTCTTCTACACCTTCACCGGCTCGGTGCTGATGCTGCTCGCCATCATGTACATGTACTGGCAGGCTGGCACGCTCGATATCCGCAAGCTCCTCGCCTTCCGCTTCGACCCGGCTGCGCAGACCTGGCTCTGGCTCGCCTTCTTCGCCTCGTTTGCGGTGAAGATGCCGATGTGGCCGTTCCACCGCTGGCTGCCGGAAGCACACGTCGAGGCTCCCACCGGGGGGTCGGTGATCCTGGCGGCGATCCTCCTGAAGCTCGGCGGATATGGCTTCATCCGCTTCTCGCTCGCGATGTTCCCGGACGCCTCGCTGCAATTCGCGCCGTTCGTGTTCACGCTGTCGATCGCGGCGATCATCATCACCTCGCTGATCGCTCTTGTGCAGACCGACATGAAGAAGCTGATCGCCTATTCGTCGGTTGCCCATATGGGCTTTGTCACGATGGGCATCTTCTCCGGCAACGTCATGGGCATCCATGGCGCGGTGTTCCAGATGATTTCCCACGGCATCGTGTCGGGGGCGCTCTTCCTCTGCGTCGGCGTCGTCTACGATCGTATGCACACGCGTGACATTGAGGCGTATGGCGGCCTCGTTGAACGCATGCCGCGCTACGCGTTTGCGTTCATGGTCTTCACCATGGCCAATGTCGGCCTGCCGGGCACATCCGGCTTCGTCGGCGAGTTCCTGACGATGGTCGGTGTCTTCCAGGTCAACACCTGGGTAGCGTTCTTCGCGGCCTTCGGCGTGATCCTCTCGGCGGCCTATGCGCTCTGGCTCTATCGCCGGGTGATCTTCGGCGGGCTGACCAAGGAGAGCCTTAACGGGATCCTCGATCTCGACCGGCGCGAGGTCGCAGTGCTGGTGCCGCTGATCGTGCTGACCATCCTGTTCGGCTTCTATCCCGCCCCGATCCTCGATGCGACTGCTGCCTCGGTGAATCTCGTGGCGGAAAATTTCGGCAAGGCGATCGGGGCTACCGCTTCGCTGGTCGCCTCGGCGCACTAGGAGAGAATTTGTGAACTCGGACCTCTCCAGCTTCGCCTCACTCGCTCCGGCCTATCCCGAGTTGCTGCTCGCCGTTGGCGTGGTTGTGCTGCTCCTCGCCGGCGTCATCTTCTCGAAAGATCGCTCGACCGCGATTTCGTTCCTGTCGATTATCCTTCTCGTCGCCGTCACCGCCGTCGCGATCTGGCAGCCGGCCGAGGGCGTGCTGTTCAACGGCGGCTTCATCTCGGACGGCTTCTCGCGCTACATGAAGTTCATCGTGCTCGGCGGCTCGGCCTTCGCACTCGTCCTGTCGACCTCGACCGCTAAGCCGATGGGCCTCGACAAGTTCGAGTACTCGATCCTCGTCCTGCTCGCGACGCTGGGCATGATGGTGATGGTTTCGGCCAACGACCTCATGAGCCTTTATGTCGGCCTTGAGCTGCAGTCGCTGGCGCTCTACGTCGTCGCCGCGCTCAAGCGCGAAGACCCCAAGGCGACGGAAGCCGGCCTCAAATATTTCGTCCTCGGCGCCCTCAGCTCCGGCATGCTGCTCTACGGCGCGTCGCTGGTCTACGGCTTCACCGGCATGACCCAGCTCGACCAGATCGTGGGCGCCATTGCCGGCTCGCAGCGCTCGATCGGGCTGATCTTCGGCATGGTGTTCCTGATCGCCGGCATCGCTTTCAAGATCTCCGCCGTGCCCTTCCACATGTGGACGCCTGACGTCTACGAGGGCGCGCCGACGCCGGTGACCGCATTCTTCGCTGCTGCCCCGAAGGTTGCTGCCATGGCGCTGATCATCCGGGTGGTCACGGTGCCGTTCGGCCCCGTCATGCATGACTGGCAGCAGATCATCATCTTCCTCTCGATCGCCTCGATGGTGCTCGCCGCCTTCGCTGCCATCGGGCAGAACAACCTCAAGCGCCTGCTGGCGTATTCGTCGATCGGCCACGTCGGCTTCGCGCTTGTTGGGCTCAGCGCGGGCACGTCCGTCGGCGTCGAGGGTGTCGCGGTTTACATGGCGATCTATGTCGTCATGACCATCGGCATGTTCGCCGCGCTGCTGTCGTTGCGCACCTCGAGTGGCTACGTCGAGACGATCCCGCAACTGGCCGGCCTCGCGCAGAAGCGACCGTTTGTGGCCGCGATCGTCGCCATCATCATGTTCTCGTTCATCGGCCTGCCGCCGCTCGCGGGCTTCTTCGCCAAATGGCAGGTGTTCCTCGCCGCGATCGATTCCCACCTGTTCGTGCTGGCGGTGATCGGCGTGCTCGCGAGTGCGGTGAGCGCCTTCTATTATTTGCGCATCATCAAGGTGATGTACTTCGACGAGCCGCAGGGAGAGTTCGCGACGGTGCCGGCGGAACTTGCAGCCGTAATGGCCGTCGCCGGGTTCTTCATCGTCACCTACTTTGTCACCGTCGGCGCGCCGCTCTACAACGCCGCGCACGCCGCGGCTGGAAGCCTCTTCTAGTGGCCAATTTTTGGCTCGGGCCGATCGCCAGCGGCCGCGGCTACCGGCTCCACGGGTTTGACGAGATCGGCTCGACCAGCACCGAGGCATCGCACGCCTCGGAGGCCGGCGACGTCGGTGAGGTCTGGTTCGCTGCGCTCAAGCAAACCGCGGGCAGGGGCCGTCGCGGCCGCGCCTGGGAGACGCCGTCGGGCAATCTCGCGGCCAGCCTGATGATTATTCCCGACTGCGATCCGGCCATTGCGGCGACCCTGGGATTCGTCGCCGGCGTAGCGCTCAATCGCGCACTCGCCGCGACGCTCCCGGCCGGTCTTGTCAGACACGGCATCGACGGCGCCAACCGCGTTGCCCTCAAATGGCCCAACGATGTCCTCGCCGATGGTGCGAAACTTGCGGGCATTCTGCTGGAAGCGCAAAAGCTGTCGGACAATCGGCACGCGGTCGTCATTGGTTTCGGCGTCAACATCATATCTGCACCCTCCGGGTTGCCTTATCCGGCCACCTCGCTCACTGAACTTGGCGCCGACATTTCCGCCGAAACCATCTTCTCCTCGCTCGCCGAGGAATGGGTAGTGGCCTACGAACTGTGGGATAGTGGGCGCAACGTGGCTGACATTCTCCGCCTCTGGCGCGCCTCTGCTGCCGGCATCGGCGCGCAAGTGGCGGTGTCGCGTGACGGTGATGTCGTCCGCGGCATCTTTGAAAGCATCGACGACGCAGGCCGGCTTATGGTCCGCGCCAATGACAATTCGCTTATCGCGATCACCGCAGGTGACGTTCATTTCGGCGTCACTGCCAGCATGAGGGCCTGATGGCCAAACCATTCCCAGACGAACTCGTCTTCGTTCCCCTCGGCGGCGTCGGCGAGATCGGCATGAACATGGCCGCCTACGGCTTCGGTCCGCGCAACGCGCGCAAATGGATCGTGGTCGATTGCGGCGTCACCTTCGCCGGGCCGTCGCAGCCCGGGATCGAGCTCATCATGGCCGATCCGACGTTCCTCGAGGACAATGCCGACGATGTGCTCGCGCTCATCCTGACGCACAGTCACGAGGACCACTACGGCGCCGTGCTCGACCTCTGGCCAGCCTTCGACCGGCCCGTCTATGCCACCGACTTTACCGCCGCGATGCTCAGCGCCAAGCGCGCTGCGGATGATATCGTCGACAATGTCGCGTTGCGCCGAATGGTCGTCAACCAGCCCTTCACCCTGGGCCCGTTCACCATCGAGGCGATCAACGTCGCCCACTCGATCCCCGAGAGCTGTGCCCTTGCGATCACCACCAGTGTGGGACGGGTCATCCACACCGGCGACTGGAAGCTCGATCCTCGTCCGATTGCGGCCGCTCCGACCGACGAGAAACGTTTCCGCGAACTGGGTGCCGAGGGCATTCCCATCGCGCTCATCTGCGACAGCACGAACGCTCTCAAGGAAGGCGAGAGTCCCAGCGAGGACGAGGTCGCTGCAACGCTGGCCGCGCTCATCGCCGGCGCGCCGCATCGCGTCGCCATTACCACTTTCGCTTCGAACGTCGGGCGTCTGGTCTCCGTCGCTCGCGCGGCCGAGAAGGCCGGCCGCCAGGTCGTCATGTCGGGCAGGTCGATGCATCGCATCAGCACCATCGCCCGCGAGTTGGGCATGCTCGAAGGTGTCGCACCGTTCCTCGACCAGGACGCATTCAAGACCCTGCCGCGCAACAAGATCGTGCTTCTCTGCACCGGCAGCCAGGGTGAGGCGCGTGCCGCCGTCTCACGCATCGCGCGCGGGGAGCACCCGGCGATCGATCTCAACGCCGGCGACCGGATGATCTTCTCGTCCTGGGCTATCCCGGGCAATGAGCGCGAAGTCATCGACATCCAGAACCTGCTGATCGATCGCGGCATTGACGTGATCACCCGCGACACCGCCATGGTCCACACCAGCGGCCATCCGCGTCGCGGCGAATTGCGCCGCCTCTACGAACTCACGAAGCCCGCCGTCCTCGTTCCCGTCCATGGCGAAGCATCACATCTCGAAGCGCACGCTGCCCTCGGCAGCGAGCAGGGCATCGAAACCGTCGTCCACGCCCGCAACAGCGACATGGTCCGGCTCTTCCCCAACACCACGAACTTTCCCGGCGAAG
>JBKJTB010000295.1:0-35371 GCA_046594305.1 Devosia sp.
AGAAGGTCGAGCCGCGCCCCCGCAAAACCATCCTGCCGCCCGACCTCTTCGAGCGCTACGCCAACATCGCCTTCTGGCAAAAGATGCCGGGAAGCGCCGCCTTCAAGATCGTGCCCAAAACGCCTGACGCGGAAGTCCAGGCGGAGACTATGCCGGAGCCTAAGCAAAAAACCGCCTAGACTCTCGTTTCATTTTTCGCGCGGAGCGCACCATGGCCACCATTACCGTCACCACCTTGAACGACGTCGTCAATGCGGGCGATGGGATGTTGTCCCTGCGCGAAGCGGTCACGCTGGCAAACGCGAATGCCAACGCCGACATCATCACGTTCCAGACAGGGTTGAGCGGACTCATTCGCCTGACGTCCGGCGAACTAACGCTCAGCAGCGACATCAGCATCGATGGCGACACCAACGGCGACACCGTCGCCGACATCACCATTTCCGGCGACGCCGACAGCAGCGGCGGAGCGAGCGTCGGTGACAGCAGGATATTCGCTGTGAATGGGGTAACCACCAACGTCATTCTGGACAGCCTTTCCCTCACCCGCGGCTACGGGGATTCTGGTGGAGCGATAGCGCTATCGGGCGGCGCATCCCTCCTTCTTCGCGATTCCAGCATCACGAACAGCAGAACCACCAACACCCTGAGCAGTGGGGGAGGCGCCATCGATTCTTATGGCGGGAGCAACCTCACCGTCCTCCGTTCGACGATCGCTGGCAACTGGGCATACGCCGCCGGCGGCATAGCCGCCGAGGGAGGTTCGCTGACAATCATAAGCTCCCTGATCACGGACAACACCGCCAGCTCGTATGGGGCGGGGCCTATATTCGCGGTTAAGCTAACGCGACAATCGTGAATTCGACGATCAGCGAAAATCACGCCACGGCCGGGGACGGCATTGAGGTGGGCGGAACAACAACTCTCCGGCTCTCGTCGTCGACAGTCACCAGCAATTCAGGGAACGGCATAGATCTCTACAACGGCGCTACGCTGATCACGACCAATTCAGTGATCGCCGGCAACGGGGCCACGGACATCTCGGAGAGTGGCGCCAACTCTTCGATCACCGCCAACCACAGCTTTATCGGCACCTCTGTCCTTATCGACACCGATCAGGGCGGCAACATCAACGGCGGCGGCGATCCGGGTCTCGCCGCCCTCGCCAATAATGGTGGCCCGGTGCAAACCCACGCCATCCTCACCGGCAGTGCGCTGATCGGCGCTGGCGACGCCAGCCTTCGCCCCGTCGACACCTTCGACCTCGACGGCGACAGCAACACCACTGAGCTGCTTCCCCTCGACGCCACTGGCAATGCCCGCTCCAAGGGCGGCCTCGACATCGGTGCGGTCGAGAGCAACTTCGCCACCAACATCGTGGTCACCACAAATTCCGATGCCGAAACAGTCGGCGCCTCCCTCGCGGCCGACCGCGCCGACGGCACGGGCCTGACCTTGCGCGAAGCCATCACCTGGGCGGCCGAAGGCGAAACCATCACCTTCGACAGCAGCCTCGCCGGCTCGACCATACGGCTGCAAAGCGAACTGAACCTAACTCAGGACATCACCATCACCGGTGACACCAATGGCGACGGCAGGGCCGACATCACCATTTCCGGCGACACCGACGGCAACGGCTCTGGCGATGTCCGTATCTTCTACGTCGCGGGCGCCGACGTGACCCTCGCGAGCCTTACCCTGACCCGCGGAAATTCGGGCAGCTATCGAGGCGGCGCGATCTATTCGGATACCGGGTCGTCCCTCACCCTGTTGCGCTCGACTGTCAGCTACAGCACGGCGATGGGAGCCGGTGGCGGCATCTCCGCCGGCGGCAATCTGTTACTCGCCGACTCGACGATCCACCACAACAGCGCCACGGGCGCCTCTGGCTATGGCGGCGGCGTGTACATCAACGGTCTCGCCACGATCATCAACACGACGATCGCGTATAACTCCTCGAGCAAGGACGGCGGCGGCATCGACACGGGGTCGTCTGCCACGCTCGCCCTGTACACCAGCACGGTCACCAAGAATTCGGCCACAGGAAATGGTGGCGGCCTGGACCTGTTCAACGGCGCATTCGCACTTGTCGCAAGCAGCATCGTATCGGGCAACACGGCCGGGAGTGCCGCAAACATCTCCAAGACTGGCACGAGCGCCTCGTACCTGGAGACGGTATACAGCCTGCTCGGCACCGACGTGCAGTCAGACAGCTCGTTCGGCAGCATATTCAGCAATACACCCATGCTGGGTGCCCTGCGGAACAACGGCGGCCCCGTCTTCACCATGGTGCCTCTGGGTGTTTCGCTCGCCATCGACAATGGCGCCCAGCCACCCGACTTCTTCGATCAGGACAACGACGGCGACGTCGGTGAACTCATGCCATTTGACGCACGAAGCGGCCTTCGTCTCGTGGGTGGCGACGCTGACATCGGGGCGGTCGAAAGCAGGCGGCCAACGACACCAACGCCGTCACCGAATTCAACCTGGACTCCATCACGTCCGTATCCGGCAACGTCGTGCTCAACGACGCCGCCGGCTCCTTCGTCACCGGCGCCCGCACCGGCGCGGAATCGACCGGCGCGACCGTCACGGCGTTTTCGGGACAGACCACGCTCACCGGCACATATGGCCAGCTCATCATCCACACCGATGGGTCCTATCAGTACAACCTCATCGAGGCCGATCCCCAGACAAACGCACTTGCTGCCGGTCAGGTCGTCCACGAGTTCTTCACCTATGGCATCAGCGTCAGCAGCGTAGTCGACACCGCCCAGATCGACATAGCGATCACCGGCGCGAACGACGCGCCGGTCATCACCACATTCGATTTCGGCTTCGCGCAGCCGGAAAACTCCACCGCGGTCCTCGGCACAATCGTCGCGACCGACGCCGATTCGAACCCGCTCAACTACACCGTGACTGGCGCCGATGGATCGCTGTTCCAGATCTCGAACACCGGCGCCCTCCGCTTCAAGGTCGCCGCCGATTTCGACGCACCGCGCGATGCAAATGACGACGGCGTGTACCAGATCACCGTCCAGGTCTCGGACGGCACGGCCACGTCGTCACGAGACTATGCGATCATCGTCCAGGACGTCGACGGCAACACCATCAATGGCACCAAGAAGGGCAATTTGATCGACGACAGCCACGGCATCAAGGGCAAGTTCGCAACTGGGGAAGAAGATGTCATCGACGGCAGGGCCGGCAACGACACCATCAAGGCCGGAGGCGGCGACGATCTGGTCAGGGGCGGCGCGGGCAAGGACAGCCTCGATGGCGGCACCGGCATCGACGGCATCGACTACGGCGAGAAGCAAGATTCCGTCTCGCTCAATCTGGCCAAGCTCAAGAAGGGAATGGTCAGTGTCACGGTCGACGGCAAGATCGAGGACACCATCAAGGGGTTTGAGAACGCCGCCGGCGGCACCGGCAACGACAGCCTTAGCGGCGACAAACGCGCCAACATGCTGATCGGCAATGCCGGCGACGATTTCCTCTCCGGCGACAAGGGCGCCGATATCCTCTTCGGCGGCCTGGGCAAGGATACGCTCAAGGGCGGCGCGGGCGGCGATCAGTTCCTGTTCTTCGAGCCCGTGACGAAGGGCAACCTCGATACTCTCTCCGACTTCAAGCACGGCGAGGACAAGTTCGTGCTCGATCACACCACCATCTTCACGGCCATCGGCGCGACGCTCGAAGCGGGAGAGTTCGTCAGTCGCTCGTCCACCAAGGCGCTCAAGGCCAAGTAAGCCGACGACCACCTGCTCTACAACACCAAGACCGGCCAGCTCTCCTACGACGCCGACGGCAAGGGCGGCGCCGCGGCCATCCACTTCGCCACCTTCACCGACAAGCCACAGCACCTCGACATCACCGACTTCCTCATCGTCTGATCACGCGTAACCCCTCGACAGAGTTACGTACCTCACGTTACGACTTGTCCGACAAGCGGTGCGCAGACGCCGTCTCGAATCGAGGAGCCCTATGAAGATCACGTCCGTGAAGACGGCCGCTACCACCGGCCATTGCATGCATTTGTGGGTCCGCATCACGACCGATGCCGGCGTTACCGGCCTCGGCGAATGCGTCCATGGCGGCTACCAGGCCATCGCCATCATCAAGGAGCTCGAGGAGCGCCTGATCGGCCGCGACCCCTTCGCCATCGACGCGATCTTCGAAGAAACCCGCCGCAGCCTCGTGTTCGAAGGCGGCTTTGCCGGCGCGCTGATCACGGCGCTGACCGGCATCGAAATCGCGCTGTGGGATTTGAAGGGCAAGGCCCTGAAAGTGCCGATCTACGAGCTGATGGGCGGCAAATTCCGCGACGACATCCGCGTCTATGCCGACTGCGAAGTCTCGCCCGGCATGAACATGGGCGAAGTTCAGGCCGTGGTCGACGAAGTCCTCGAAGCCGGCTTCACCGCGCTAAAGGTCGACCTCGACATCCGCGCCTACGGCCACACCGGCAGCGAAACCGGCTGGTACGACAAGGACAAGTTCAACATGACTCCCAACAAGTGGGAGCATGACCGCATGGTGCAACTGGCCGAGATGGTGGTCAAAGCCGCCGGCAACGATGTCGATGTCGCCACCGACCTCCACACTCGCCTCGACAAGCACAGCGCCATCCGCCTCGCCCGCGACCTCGAGCACCTCAAACTGATGTGGCTCGAAGAACCGGTGCCGCCCGAGAACATCGACGTCATGGCCGAGATCACCCGCTCGACCTCGACCCCCATCTGCGCCGGCGAAAACCTCTATCTCCGCCACGGCTTCCGCAAGCTCCTCGAGCAGCAGGCCGTCGACATCATCATGCCGGATATCCCCAAGTGCGGCGGCCTCAGCGAGTGCCGCAAGATCGCCGAGATGGCCGACCTCTACTCGATCCCCTTCGCCCCGCACAATGTCAGCTCGCCCATCGGCACCATGGCCTCGGCCCACGTCTGCGCCACGGTGCCCAACTTCCTCGTCTTGGAGTTCCACTGGTTCAACCGCGACTACTGGAAGACCATCACCGACGGCGGCGAGATCATCGAAAACGGCCGCATCAAGTTGACGGACCGCCCCGGCATCGGGCTGGAGCTGATCGAAGACGTCGCCAAGGCGCACCAGTATCCGAACACGACGTGGTTCGAGTAGCGTTCTAGGGTGGAGCAAGCCCCCACCCACCACGCTACGCGTGGTCCCCCCTCCCCGATAGGAGGGATAAGCCAGATTACGTCCGCTTGAGTGGAGCCCATCCCTCCCATCGGGGAGGGGGGACCGGCAAAGCCGGTGGGTGGGGGCTTGCACTGTGCACCGCCCCTACCCCAGCGGCCCCTCATCCAGCGGCCACATCGGCCGCGGCACGCGCTTGAACGGAATAGCCCCCCAGTCCGGCGGACACGCCCCCGGCGTCGCCACAAACAACTGCTCCCGCGTCAGCGGCGCAAACACATCCCGGTGCTTGTAGAGGTTCTTGAGCCCGATCACCTTTTTGTCCGTCAGCGTCATCCCGTGATGCGTGAACATCGTCGGCGAGAACACGCCCACGCGCCGCGTGTTGAGCAAAATCTCGATGCCCGCAACCCGGATCACCGCCACATCGCCCATCGGCACGCGCTCGTTGGTGAGCTGGTCCTGATACGCATCGCGCTTCAGAAACAGCACCTCGGCATCTACATCGAGCGACGGCCCCGAATGCGGCTCGTACTTGCCGCCGATCCGTAGCCTGAGTTTCGCGCCCCCCCCCACCGCCATGCAGATGCCCACCGCCAGCGGATCCCACAGCGGCGCATACACCGCGTCGCGTATCCCCGCATCAATGAACGCCTTGATCATGTAAATCGTATCGCCCGGCGCCCCGCCGCCGGTCTGGTCCGACGTGTCGGCCAAGAGGATCGGCTTGTCTCCCGGCTCCTGCGCCCGCCGGATCGCCTCGTCGAACGGCACGAACGGCAGCGTCGCCTCCGCCCGGATCGCATAAAATCGCCGCCCAAAATCCTCCGCCGCCCGCTCCGCGATGCCGCGGTCGCCATCCACCACCGCCAGCATCTTCGCCCCTGCATTGGGCACGTCGGCCCATGGAAACCCGTGGTTGAGCGACAACGACAGCACGCCGTCCTTGCCCTCCGCCGCGAACAGATCGGCGGTGAACTGCACCATGGGGCCCTCCCGCGTCGTCGGAAACAGCCCCATCGTCTTGCAGTCGAACAGCGCCATCACCGGCTCGATCTCGCCCGCCAGCGTCCGCGCCATCAGCGCAAACAGATCGTCGGCCCGCTCGCTGTAGTCGATATGCGGATAGGCCTTGTAGAACACGATAATATCGCTGACCTTGAGCAGGCTCTCGTCGATGTGCGCATGGAGGTCCAGCTCCAGCCCGATCCGCGTCCCCTGCCCGACAACACCGCGCAGCCGCGTCACAAAATCGGCCTCGCAATCGTCATAACCGTCCGCCACCATTGCGCCATGCAGGAACATCAGCACCGCGTCGAGCGGTCCGGCCTTGGCGGCATCGGCGAGAATGCGATCGCGCATGTACTCGTACGCCGACCGCGTCGTCTTGCCCGCGGGCTCGGCGAAGGTGTGGAGACTCTCGACCACCTCCCACCCAGCCGCCAGGGATCGTGCGCGAAAAACCTTCGCTGGCGCCGACCACGGACTTGTCGGCACCGACTCGATGCCGTCCTCGGTCCAGAAGCCGCGCCGGAAATCCTCGATCCCGGTCGGGAACGACGAGAAGGTGTTGGTCTCAGTCCCCAGCGTCGCAATGAACACGCGCATGCTTTCATCCCCCTCAGATGCGATCACTCTAGGACACCGGCAGCAAGATCGTCACGCGAAACCCCTGCCCCGCATCCGACACGACGCTCGTCGTCCCGCCAAACAGCCCCGCGATCTCCTCGACAATCGCCAGCCCCAGCCCCGCCCCCGGCTTGTCCGTCCCGCCGCGGCCAAAGCGC
This sequence comes from Devosia sp., assembly GCA_046594305.1. Taxonomy (GTDB): domain Bacteria; phylum Pseudomonadota; class Alphaproteobacteria; order Rhizobiales; family Devosiaceae; genus Devosia_A. The sequence continues at coordinate 6,951 of JBKJTB010000295.1, forward strand.
TGGCGCAGCTCCGGCAGCTTGCCCGCCGCAACGCCCGGCCCGGTATCGCCCACCGTGAGGCGCACCCCGCTCGCATCCGCTTCGACCGCCACCGTCGCCTCCGCGCCCGCCCCGGCATAAGCAATCGCGTTCTCGATCAGATTGCGCAGCAGCTCGCCCAGCAGCATCGCATCGCCGCGCATCATCGCGCTCTCAACCCCCTCATAGCCAAGGTCGATCCCCGCCGCGCTCGCCCGCGGCACCAGCTCCGCCGTCTGCAGCTTGGCGAGTGCCGCCAGATCGATCGTCTCGAGCCGCAGCTTGTCCGATGCCGCCTCATCGATCCGCGCCAGCAGCAGCAACTGCGCCAGCACCCGCTCCGCATGCTCCACCGCAATATCCGCCGCCGCAATCGCCGCCCGCCGCTCGTTATCGTTGTCGGCCCGCAACGCCAGCGCCAGTTGCGTCCGCACAATCGCCATCGGCGTCCGCAATTGGTGGCTCGCGTTCCCCGTAAAATGTCGCAGCGCCCCCAGCGCCGACTCGAGCCGCGTCATGAACGAATTGATCGTCTCGACCAGTCCCTCCACCTCGCGCGGCACATCCTGCCGGATCGGGCTGAGATCGTCCTGGCTGCGGAGGGCAATGGCGTTCCGCAGCCGATAGAGCGGCGCCAGCGACAGCGACACCGCGAACCACACGATCACCGCCGCCGCAAGGATCAGCACCGCCAGCCGCACGGCCGCCTGCACCAGCAGCGACTGCGCCAGCTGGCTCCGCGCAATCGTCGTCTCGGCCACCGTCACCGTGAACGGGATGGCGCTCACCCCCGACGACGCCGCGCGCTGCAGCGACCCCACGCGGATCGTATCGCCGCGGAACGCGCTGTCGGCGTAGACGATCTCCGTGCCTGCTCCCGGCACCACCGGCAGCGCCTGATAGCCCGTGATGAATCCGCTGGGTCCATCGACGCGATAGAACACCCGGTCCTGCGCCGACGACGTCAGCATCTCGAGCGCCACATAGGGCACGTCCACCTCGAGCGTCCCGTCCTCGGTGACGATTACGCGCTCGGCAATCGCCAGGATCGAGCCCGCCAGCACCCGGTCCGACACCCGCGCCGCCGTCTGCTGGGCCTCGCGCCAACTGTCGGCCACCGCAAGCCCGGCAATCGCCGCCAGCGCCACCAGCAACCACAGGATGAGTCTCCGCCGCAGCGAATAGCTCTGCGTCACGGCTGAGCCTTATCGAGATAATAGCCGAGCCCCCGCGCCGTCTTCACCGTCAGCTCGAACGGCGCCAGACGCTTGCGCAGCCGCGACACATATTGCTCCACCGCATTGGCACTGAGGTCGTCGTCGAAATCCGCCAGCGACTCGATGATCGCCTGCTTGGCGACGACCTTGCCCGCCTTCAGCATCAGCGTCTCAAGCAGTTTCAGCTCGCGCGCCGGCACGTCGAGCGGCACGCCCCGTGCCGACACCGTGCGCGACACCGTGTCGAGCGTCACATCGCCGAACGACACTTCCGCCGAATGCAGCCCAGCCCGCCGCCTGAGCAGCACGCGCACCCGCGCCTCGAGCTCCGCCACGTCGAAGGGCTTGGTCATATAGTCGTCGGCCCCGAGGTCGAGCCCCTTGATCCGCTCGTCCATCGCCCCGCGCGCCGTGAGGATCAGCACCGCCGACGTACTTCGCCGGCCCCGCAGCGAGCGCAGCACCTCGAGCCCGTCCATCTCCGGCAGATTGAGATCAAGCACCACGAGGTCGAAATCCGTGGTCGAGGTCACCGCATCGGCCGACACGCCATCGCCGACGACGTCAACCGCATAGCCGGCCGCGCGCAGCACCGCCGCCAGCCCATTGGCCAGCGTCTTGTTGTCCTCGGCCACCAGTATGCGCATCGCCCCTCCGCCCTCGAAGCTAGCCTATGCCCTTGTGGCGCGCCAACGCTCGCTGCATGCTCGCGCGATGCATTTCCGCCTCTTGGCCCTGCTCGCCCTCCTCACATCGCCCGCCGCGGCCCAGGCCACCCTGTTCCCCGCCCTCGACGGCAACGCCGCCGCGCCCATCGTCCGCGTCTACTCCTCGCTCGACGAACCCCTGGCGAAACCAATGGTCGAGGCCTTCCAGTCGCGCAACCCGGCGGTTGCCGTCTATTACGAGGATTTGCAAACCGCCGACATCTACGACCGCATCGTGCGCGAGACCGATGCCGGCGAGCCCACCGCCGACTTCGCCTTCTCGTCCTCGATGGACCTGCAGATGAAGCTGGCGAATGATGGCTACGCGCAACCGAGCCGCGTCGCACTGTCGGCAAGCTGGCCACGCTGGGCCAATTGGCGCGACACCGCCTACGCCCTCACCTACGAGCCCGCCGTCTTCATCTACAACAAGCCCGCCTTCGCTGGCCGCGTGCCGCCCGCCACGCGCGGCGAACTGCTCGACTATCTCGAGGCCAATGCCGACGCCATTTTCGGCCGCATCGGCACCTACGACATCGAGCGCTCCGGCGTCGGCTTCATGTTCTTCTCCCGCGACCAGGAGCAGTACGCCGACCTCTGGACTCTCGTCGGCGCCATGGGTGCGGCCGGCGTAAAACTCTATTCCACCACCTCCGCCATCGTCGAGCGCGTCGCCGACGGCCAGTTCGTCTTCGGCTACAACATCCTCGGCTCCTACGCCGCCGAAGCCGCCTCGCGCAACCCCGACCTCGGCATCATCCTGCCGCGCGATTTCACCATCGTCACCTCGCGCATCGGCCTCGTGCCGAAAGCTTCCGCCAACCCCGATCTCGGCCGCCTGCTCCTCGAATTCTTCATGTCCGCAGACGGCCAGACCATCATGGCCGAGAAACTCCAGATCGCCGCGCTCAACCCCGACGTGCCCGGCGACAACACCGCAAACGCCATGCAGTTGGCCCTCGGCAATCAACTCCGCCCGGTCCCCGTCAGCCCCGGCCTGATGGTTTATCTCGACCAGGTGAAACGCGCCCGCCTCATCAAGCGTTGGAACGACGCGTTGCGACTGCAGTAGCTGTCGTCCTGTCGGGAGGTCGTGCAAGCGGGCCCCCTCATCCGCCCTTCGGGCACCTTCTCCCACGAGGGGAGAAGGGAGAGGCGGCACCCGGTGTGGCAGACTTCCCTTCTCCCCTTGTGGGAGAAGGTGGATCGGCCGAAGGCCGAGACGGATGAGGGGGACGCCACTTGCGCTGGCCTCACTCGCGTCAGGTTCACGACAGCTTCCTGTGATCACCTCACCACAAGGACGAGTCCGGCCAAGACCGGACCGCCCGAGGAGTCTGGGAGGACTCGGCAACATTTTCGGCCACCACGGCCCCGGGAACTCCCGCCACGCGCAGCCATTCCGGCTGCCAATGGAGGATTTGACATGAAGCTCACACTCGCCGCGACCATCCTGGCCGGCGCCATCGCCCTGCCGTTCGCCGCCGCTGCGGCCGACTACACCATCATGGCCCCTGCCGCGCCCGGCGGCGGCTGGGACCAGACCGCCCGCTCGCTCCAGGAATCGCTGACGGCCGAAGCCATCTCCGGCAACGTACAAGTGGTGAACGTCCCCGGCGCCGGCGGCACCATCGGCCTCGCCCAGTTCGCGCAGGAAGCCAATGGCGATCCGACCCGGCTGATGGTCGGCGGCTACGTCATGGTCGGCGCCATCCTCACCAACAAATCGCCGGTCACCCTCGACGCCGTCACCCCCATCGCCCGCCTCACCGGCGAGTATGAGGTGATCGTCGTTCCCGCCGCCTCCGAGTTGCAGACCCTCGCCGACCTCACGGCCAAGCTGAAGGCCGATCCGGGCTCCGTGTCCTGGGCCGGCGGCTCCGCCGGCGGCACCGACCACATCACCGCAGGCCTCTTCGCAAAAACCGTTGGCGTCGATCCCAAGACCGTCAACTACATCGCCTTCTCGGGCGGCGGCGAAGCCCTCGCGGCCGTCCTCGGCAACCAGGTCACCGTCGGCATTTCGGGCTATGGCGAGTTCCAGGCTCAGGTCGAAGCCGGTGCGCTGCGTGTCCTCGGCGTCTCGGCGCCGGAGCGTGTCGGCGTCATCGACGGCCCGACCTTCAAGGAAGGCGGCGTTGATCTCGTCGTCCAGAACTGGCGCGGCATCTGGGCCGGTCCCGGCCTCAGCGCCGAGCAGGTCGCGGCGATCACCGCCGACATCGAAAAGACCGTGGACTCGGCCAGCTGGAAGAAGATCCTCGAAACCAAGGGCTGGACCAACACCTGGCTTGCAGGCGACGAGTTCAAGGCGCAACTTGCCACCGAAATCGAGAACACCACTGCCATCCTTAAGGACATCGGCCTCGTTTCGTGAGCACTGAGCCTCTCAAGCACAATCCTGAGCGCCGCCCCGACCGGGCGGCGCTTGTTATTGCCGCGGTGCTTCTGGTGCTGGCGGCAATCATCGCCTGGGACGCGAGCCGCGTCGGCGGCGGCGGCCAATATGCCCGCATCGGCCCACAGACCATCCCCTACGTCATCGCGGTCTGCCTCGCCGTCCTTGGCATCTTGACCATCTTCGAAGCGCTGCGCGGCGATTTCCCCGAGCGCGAACAGCAGGAGCTGCGGCCGGTCCTCTGGATCGTCGGCGGCCTCCTAATCCAGCTTCTAACCATCCGCTTCATCGGCTTTTCCATCGCCACCGGTCTCCTCTTCGCCTTCGTCGCGCGCGGCTTCGACGAGCGCCGCTTCTGGATCAGCATTCCATTCGGCATCGTGCTGTCGCTCCTCGTCTGGGCGCTCTTCGCCCGCGGCCTGTCGCTCACTTTGCCGCACGGCCCGCTCGAGGACGCCATCGGCAACATCCTCACCGCCATCCTCCCCAAGCGCGGAGCCGCCTGATGGGCACCCTCGACCTTCTGATCCAGGGCCTCGGCGTCGCCATCCAGCCCATCAACCTGCTCTACGCCTTCGTCGGCGTGCTGCTCGGCACCCTCGTCGGCGTGCTCCCCGGCATCGGCCCCGCCACCACCGTCGCCCTGCTGCTCCCGGTCACCTACCGGCTCGATCCCGCCGGCTCCCTCATCATGTTCGCCGGCATCTATTATGGCGGCATGTATGGCGGCTCGACCACCTCGATCCTCCTCAACACCCCCGGCGAAAGCGCCTCGATCGTCACCGCGCTCGAGGGCAACAAAATGGCCAAGGCCGGCCGCGGCGGCGCCGCGCTGTCCACCGCCGCCATCGGTTCGTTCGTCGCCGGCCTCATCGCCACCATCGCGCTCGCCTTCCTTGCCCCGTGGGTGGTGAGCTTCGCCCTCGCCTTTGGCCCGCGCGAATATTTCGCGCTGATGGTCCTCGCCTTCATCACCGTCTCCGCCGCCTTCGGCGACTCGAGCCTCCGCGGCCTCGTCTCCCTCTTCATTGGACTAACGCTCGGCCTCGTCGGCATCGACCTCCAGACCGGCCAGGCCCGCATGAGTTTCGGCGTCCCCGACCTCCTCGATGGCGTTGAAATCACCACCCTCGCCGTCGCCATGTTCGCCATCGGCGAAACCCTGTTCGTCGCCGCGCAGGGCAAGCGCGCGCCCGCCACGGTCGAGCCGGTGAAGGGCTCGCTGTGGATGAACGCCGCGGACTGGGCCCGCTCGTGGAAACCGTGGTTGCGCGGCACCCTCATCGGCTTCCCCATCGGCGCCATGCCCGCCGGCGGCGCCGAGATCGGCACCTTCTTCTCCTACGCGATCGAAAAACGCCTCAGTAAGCACAAGGAAGAATTCGGCCACGGCGCCATCGAGGGTGTCGCCGGCCCCGAGGCCGCCAACAACGCCTCCGCCGCCGGCACGCTGGTGCCGCTGCTGACGCTGGGGCTCCCGACCTCGGCCACCGCCGCCATCATGCTCGCCGGCTTCCAGCAATACGGCCTCCAGCCCGGCCCGCTGCTGTTCGTCTCCAACCCGACGCTCGTCTGGGGCCTCATCGCTTCGCTGCTGATCGCCAATTTCATGCTGGTGATCCTCAATCTGCCGCTGGTTGGCCTCTGGGTGCGCCTGCTCACCATCCCCAAACCCTGGCTCTACGCCGGCATCCTCCTCTTCGCGACGCTGGGCACTATCGGCGCCAACCCTTCGGTCGTCGAACTGGGCATGCTGCTGGTCTTCGGCCTCATGGGCTACGGCCTTCGCGTCTTCGGCTTCCCCATCGCCCCGGTCGTCGTCGGCCTCATCCTCGGCCCCATGGCCGAGCAGCAACTGCGCCGGGCGCTGGCCATCAGCCAGGGCGATGTCATGGTTCTCTTCACCTCGCCGATCTCCGCGACGCTGCTGACCTTGGCTGCCCTCGCCCTCATCGTCCCCATGATCCTCCGCGCCCGCGGCCGCGGCCAGGTCCTGACCCAGATGGCCGCCGACAGCGACTGATGCATGCGTGCCATGCGCGCCGCCCCCTAACACACCGGTCTCCCGCGCCTTATTTGCGCCACAGGAGACCAGAAATGCCCAAGAACGCCCTCACCCTGAGCTTCCACCGCACCTTCGCCGCCCTCGCGGCCGCCGCCCGCGCCGCCAGCGCCGTCGAGTCCCACCGCAGCCCCCGCGGCCAAGACCTCAAGACGCTGGGCATCGACCCCGCGGTTTTCCGGAACGTGCAGCTCTAGCGGCCCACCCCTCATCCGCCCTTCGGGCACCTTCTCCCGCAAGGGGAGAAGGTGGACACACGAACATCTCAGTCAGGACTCCCTTCTCCCCTTGCGGGAGAAGGTGGCTGCGAAGCAGACGGATGAGGGGTGAGCCGCAACCGCCGACAGCGGATTAGCGCACCATCGCCGGCCGCTTCGGATCGAACGTCCAGCCCTCGATCAGATACTGCATCGCCATCGCATCATTCCGGCTCCCCGCCGGCAGCGCGCGATAGAGCCGATGCGCCGCCTCGAGCGCAACGACATCGAGTTCAACCCCCAGCCCCGCCCGCTCCGGCACCGCCACATGCCCGTCGACAATCCGCGGCGGCTCCTTCGTCAGCCGCTGCCCATCCTGCCAGATCCAGTGCGTATCGAGCGCCGTGATCGTCCCCGGCGCGGCCGCGCCCACCTGCGTGAACATCGCCAGCGAAATGTCGAAATGACTGTTGGAGTGCGAACCCCAGGTAAGTCCCCACCGATCGCAGAGCTTCGCCACGTCGATCGACCCGCTCGGCGTCCAGAAATGCGGATCGGCCAGCGGAATATCGACACTCCCGAGCGTGATCGCATGCCCCATCTGCCGCCAGTCCGTGGCGATCATGTTGGTCGCGACCTTGAGTCCCGTCTGCCGCCGAAACTCCGCCAACACCTCGCGCCCTGAGAACCCCGCTTCCGCGCCACACGGGTCCTCCGCATAAGCGAGGATCGGCTTCAGCCGCGTCCCGATCCGCACCGCCTCCTCAAGCGACCACGCCCCGTTCGGATCGATCGTCAGCCGGGCCTCCGGGAACCGCTCCGCCAGCGCCTCGATCGCCTCGGCTTCCTGACCCCCTGCCAGCACCCCGCCCTTCAGCTTGAAGTCGCGAAACCCGTACCGCGCCTCCGCTGCCTCAGCCAGCCGCACGATGGCGGCCGCATCCATCGCCGGCTCATCCCGCAGCCGCAGCCACTCGTCGCCGGTCCCGCCAGATCGATAATCGAGCGACGTTCTACTCCGATCGCCGACATAGAACAGATAGCCCAGCATCTCGACCCGCTCGCGCACCTGCCCGTCGCCCAGCAGCTCCGCCATCGGCACCTCGAGAAACTGCCCCATCAGATCGAGCAGCGCACATTCGAGTGCCGCGACCGCGTGGATCGTCACCCGCAGATCGAACGTCTGCAGCCCCCGGCCACCCTCGTCGCGCCCCGCAAACGCCGCGCCCACCTCACGCAGCAGCGAGCGATAGCGCCCGACCTGCTGCCCCACGATCAACTCGGCTGACTCCGTCAACGTCCGCGCAATCGCCTCGCCACCCGGCACCTCCCCCAGCCCCATATGCCCGGCGCTGTCGGAGAGGATCACGATGTTGCGCGTAAACAGCGGCGCATGCGCCCCGCTCAAATTGAGCAGCATGCTGTCCTGTCCCGCCACCGGCACCACACGCAGCCCGGTGATAACGGGCGTCGCCGCCATCAGCGCACGCCCGGCGTCGCAGCGACCGCCATCTCGTTCGGTGCGAAATGCGCCATTGGGCTTTCCCCTCCCACGTATTCAGGCCAAGCTATCGGTGCGAGAGCATCAGGTCCAGTCAATGGACCGCAACACGGTTGGCCGAGCGAGACGTCTTCGACTCGCTCGGCCAGAGAACAAAAGACCAGGGAGGAAGCCGATGTACGTCGGAACGCAGAACGCCGTCAAAACGGACGACGAATACCGCCAGTTCGCCCAGCTTGGCGTCCGCCACATCAACGCCGACCCGGATGGCAATCCGCACGACTGGACGCTCGACATCCTCAAGGCTCATCGCGACCGCCTCGAGTCCTGCGGCCTCGTCCTCGACATGGTGCAGCTCCCGCTGGCCTCCCGCGTGATCGAGAAATCGCAGAGCCCCGACATCCTGACCAAGGGCCCCAACCGCGACCGGCAGATCGACTCCATCTGCCGCCTCATCGAGAACGTCGCGGCGGCCGGCATCCCCTCGGTCAAATACAATCTCAACATCATCGGCATCCCGCGCTCGCCCGACGAGCCCGGCCGCGGCGGCTCGCGCAACGCCGCCTTCCGCTGGGACAAGATCGATCAATCCGCCGCCCCCGGCCTCGCGGGCGTGCTTTCCGAAGACGAGAACTGGGAGCGCATCGATTACTTCCTCGAGCGCGTCGTGCCGGTCGCGGCCAGCAACAAGGTCCGCCTCGCCTGCCACCCGCACGACCCCTACATCCCGCCCGGCTATCGCGGCGTCACCCGCGTGCTGGGCACCGTCGACGGCCTCAAGAAATTCGTCCAGATGCGCGAGAGCCCCTGGCACGGCCTCAATTTCTGCGTCGGCTCAGTCGGCGAAATGCTCGACGACCCGCGCGCCGAAATCGGCCCCGCCATCCGCTGGTTCGCCGAACGCGGCAAACTCTTCAACATCCACTTCCGCAACATCAAGGGCGGGAAGCTCAGCTTCATGGAGTCCTTCCCCGACGACGGCGACATGGACATGTGGGCGGTGCTGAAGCTCCTCGCCGAGCTCGACTACAAATACATGGTCATGCCCGACCACGTCCCGCATCTGTCGGGGACCTCTGAGATCGTCCCTGCACCCGCCGGCGGCGACCACCCACAGCACGCCACTACCAAATCGAACGACGCCATCGCCTTCGCCTACTGCTTCGGCTACATCCGCGCCCAGCTCCAGATCCTCGCCGAGCAATACCCGGATCGCATCGAGCTGCATTGAATTCACGTCTGTGGGTGGGGGCTAGCCACGGTCACGGCTTGTTAAGCCTAACAAACCACTACCCCACTCCCTCAACCTTTCATCGCCTTCGGAACGAAACCGTGAGCCCTGTTCTGTAGAACTACCGACAACCGGCGATATCCGCTCGGGGGCGGCGCAGCCGGGGGGCTGCTGGTAGAACTCTGTTGCTCCGGCGCACCAAAACCATCGTTTTCAACGACGATCCTGACACGACCTACGACGATGGGGAGCCCGCGGCTTCTCCCTCGGCCCGGCGCGATTTGGGAGGCCGCTCCGGCCTTCGCAATGGACCCGTGTTCACTCCGCGTGAGGTCCACACCGAAGCCATGGCCGAACCCGCGCCCAATGCCGTGCACGAGCGCATGGACGTCCTGCGCTCCGAGTTCGAGGGTGCGCCCATCAGCAACGGCTCGCAGGAAAGCCTCGCAGCGCTCCGCGCCGAATTTCGCCGCAAGCACATCGAGAATGCCGAGGACCCCAACTTTGGCGCTCCGCCGCGCGCCTTCTCGCTCGGCGGCCTCAAGCCTTCGCGGCTCATCCTGGTCGCCGTCGCCCTTGTCGCCGGTGGCATTGCCGCCTGGCTCGCCTTCGGCCGCCAGCCCGAAATCGTCGCGCCTCCCACCGCCATTGTGGAGCAGGCGGTGCCTGAACCCGCACCGGTCGCGCCCACCCTCGACGTGCTCGTCGCCAAAGCGTCGATCCCCGTCGGCACGCGTCTCACGCCCGACCTGCTCGAATGGCAGAAATGGCCCGAGGCCACCGTGCGCACCGAATACGTCACCAGCGCCGCCACCCCCGAAGCGATGACCGATCTCTCCGGCTCCGTTGCCCGCATCGAACTCATCGCCGGTGAACCCATCCGCCGCGAAAAACTCGGCCAGCCCGGCACCGGCTATCTCTCCGCCATCCTCGAGCCTGGCATGCGCGCCGTCGCCGTGTCCATCAATCCGCGCTCCGCGTCGGGCGGCTTCATCATGCCCAACGATCGCGTCGACGTCGTGCTGACCACCGCGACCGCCACCGAACAGTCCTCGCGCACCATCCTCCAAAACGTCCGCGTCCTCGCCATCAATGCCCGCCTCGGCGCCACCGATGCCGAAGCCGCGGCCGCAACGCCCGAGGAAAGCATGTTCGCCGACGGCGCCCTCGCCACGCTCGAACTCAACCCGGCGCAGGCCGAACTCATCATCAATGCCGCCAACGGCAATCTGTCCCTCATGCTGCGGCCGATGGCCGACACGCCCGAGACGACCGACGCCGCCCAGCAGGCAGTCAACCAGACCATCCGCCTGACGAGCCCGTTCTGGCTCCAACCCACCCAACCCGGCTCCAGCGGCATCACCGCGGCCTACTGAATTCCCGAGGGCGAACGATCTTGACCAACCTTCTCCGCACCCTGCTCGCCCTTAGCCTGCTGGCTCTCGCCGTGCCCGCCGCAGCGCAGACCGTGCACTACGACCTCGCGACCACCGCGGTCCTCCGCATCAATCTGCCTGTGTCGCAGGCGGTGACGGTCACCATGTCGTCGAGTGTCGGCAAGGTTGTCTCCGCCGACTCCGCCATCGCCGACGCCCAGCCCATTACCGACCGCTCGATCTATCTCGTCGGCCGCACCTTCGGCACCACCACGGTCAATCTGTTCTCGACCGATGGCGCACCGATTGGCCTGCTCGCGGTCGAAGTCGGCGCCGACACCGCCGACATGGCCCGCTCCATCAAGACGGCCCTCCCCAGTTCCAAGGTCAAGGTCGCCGCCATCAACGGCCGCGTCCACCTCAGCGGCTCCGTCTCCGACGCCCTCTCCAAGCAAAAGGTGCTCGAGATCGTCGGCCAGTACGGCAGCCCCGCCATCATCGACACCATGACCCTCGAGGGCGGCCAGCAGGTCAATCTCGAAGTCCGCATCCTCGAAGCCCGCCGCGACGCCGGCCGTGAACTCGGCATCGCCTGGGGCGGCAGCGTCGGACCGGTCAATGTCAACGTCAACGACACCGGCGAGGCCGGCTCCTTCTCCAACTTCATGACCAACATCATCGCCGGCGGCCTCGGCATCGATCTCAACGTCACCATCAGCGCGCTCGAGAACAAGGGCCTCGTCCGCACTCTCGCCGAGCCGAACCTGACGACGCTCTCGGGCATCGGCGCGAGCTTCCTCGCCGGCGGCCAAGTGCCCATCCGCGTCGCCGACAAGGACGGCAATATCGCGCTCGACTACAAGGATTTCGGCGTCCGCCTCAACTTCACCCCGGTGGTGCTCGACGGCGACCGCATCCAGCTCCACCTCGCCCCTGAAGTCAGCGGCATCGGCGGCGTTACCGCCGGCGGCGACCCGGTGTTCAACACCCGCAATCTCGACGCCACCGTCGAACTGCGCGACGGCCAGAGCTTTGCCGTCGCGGGCCTCCTCCAGAGCGGTACCACCATGAGCCAGGATCAATTGCCCTGGCTCGGCGACGTGCCGATCCTCGGCTCGCTGTTCAAGTCGTCGAGCTTCCAGAAGCACGACACCGAGCTCGTCGTCATCGTCACGCCGCGTCTCGTCCAGCCCACCGTGCCCGGCCAGCTCGCGGCGACCCCACTCGACCAGACGCGCCCCGCCAACGATCTCGAATTCTTCGCCCTCGGCCAGATGGAGGTCACCCCCAAGATGATGGACGCCTTCCAGCAGGGCTCCGGCATCGTCGGCCCCTACGGCTTCATCATCGACCTCAATACCGGGAGCGGCTCATGACCCTCAGCAGGAATACCGCTCTAGCCCTCATCCTGGCGCTTACCCTCGGCGGCTGCAGCTACGACTACGCCCAGCACAGCGACCAGGTCGCCTTCAGCGCCGGCGACGCCGTCAAAACCAACCTCGCGCTACAGACCATCGATCCCAGCAAAACCTCGATGAACGACACCTCGGGCCTCGGCAAAAACGGCGCCACCCCCATCGTCGACGTCATCGTCCAGGACCCACTCCCCGGCCAGTAATCTGGCCATCCTCTCCCGCGAGGCCAGCAGTCGGGCATCCTCTCCCGCCTGCGGGGGAGGGGGACCAGGCGAAGCCTGGTGGAGGGGGCGGCCACATCCACCGTGCCTCGACTCCCAGTCATCAACACACAACCCCCACTCACCGAGTCATTCCCGCGAACGCGGGAATCTCAGTTGGTCAATGTCGAGATGACCCTGATCGTGCGGGCCGGGCGTCGCCCGGCTCGTCCCCGCAGTGGGCGAGCCCACGCCCCGCAAACGGAGATTCCCGCCTTCGCGGGAATGACTCGGTGGGTGAGGATTCATACGTGAAAGGTCCCCCACCTCGGGAGGGGAACAGTGCCCAGCCCTAAGCCCGACTCGCCTTAGCCGCGTTCGCCAGGATCTGGATATTGTTCGCCACAACCACGTTCTCCGGATCCAGCTTCTCAGCCTTCCGGAAACTGCTCAGCGCCGCGCCGAGGTTGCCGCGCAGCATGTAGGAATACCCCACATTGTTGTAGTACTGCGCCGTCCCGCCGGTGATCTGGTACAGCGCCGTATACACCCGGTCCGACAGATCGAACCGCCGCAGCCGATCGTACGACGCGCTGAGCCCGATATAGCCCTCGGCGTTCTTGGGCGACAGTTCGACCACGCGCTTGTAGAGCGCCGCCGAATGCCCGAAATCGCCGCTGCGGAAATGCCCCTTGGCCTCGGCCAGCGCCGCATCGGCGGTGTAGTCGCCGATATTGGCCACCACTGCCACCTGCTGCTGCTTGCCGCCGAACGAGCTCATCGAGCCCATGCTGCTGCAACCGACCAGCAGCGGCAGGGCAACAGCCAGCGCCAGCCCCGTCCTCAGTGCGCCATAACCCATGAAGTGTCGCCCCATCGTCTGAACCGGAGGCGAACCGCCCCCATGTCTGCTGCCTCCACTAGGCCAGCTTTCAGCACCAAATGGAACGCCATTCGGCCGTGGCCCCTAACGGCAGGTTACCCGCGCCCCTCGAATTTGGCGGCGTCCACGCCGGCCCCGGCTTGATCACCTCCAAGTGCCATGCCAAGAGTTGACGCAGGGGGATTCATGGCCACACCGACGCAAAACGCGGTCCCGACATCGGACTATGACACGACAGTGTTCGGCGACAATACCGACGCGCTGCTCTACGGCACGAAATGGGGTGGCGCCCTGGGCACCGGGGTCACCCTCACCTACAGCTTTCCGCAAGGCGACACGTGGTGGCTGTCCTACTACAGCGACGACGACGAGCCCGACAGCTGGTACGTGCTCGAAGATTACCAGATGACCGGAGCGCGGAAGGCGCTGGCCACCTGGGCCGCGGTGGCCAACGTCCACTTCAGCGAAGTGGCCGATGACCAGAACACAGCTGGCGAAATCCGCTTCGGGTTCACCGACAACATGGACCCGGACTCCGCCGCCCACGCCTACATGCCGTCCGACGACGCAACCGCCGGCGATGTCTGGTTCGACGTGGAGGACGGCTACACCCAACCGGCGGCCGGCTCGTTCTTCTACAACACGATGATCCACGAGATCGGCCACGCGATCGGCCTCAATCACTCGTTCGACCTCGACCCCGAGTACGACAATCTATTCTATTCGGTGATGAGCTACACCGCGAGCCCGTGGTCGGACGATGGCGACAACTACGCCAGCTTCTACCCGACCACGCCCATGTATCTCGACATCCTTGCCCTCCAGGCGATCTACGGCACATCGGGGCTCAGCACGAACGCCGGCAACACCACCTACCGCTTCACCGGTGGCACCTATTTCGAGACCATCGTCGACACCGGCGGCAAGGACACGATCGTCTATTCGGGCTCCGATACCTGCGAGATTTACCTCACGGAAGGCTCGTTCAATGTTCTGAGCCGGGAGATCGAGTTCTCCACCGAGACCTCGCGCTCGACCGTCGCGATCGGCCCCGGCACCATCATCGAGAACGCCAAGGGCGGCACGAGGAACGATCGCATCGAGGGCAATTCCGCCAAGAACAATTTGCAGGGCAATGCCGGCCGCGACACGATCTATGGCGGCTCCGGCAACGACACGCTTGTCGGTGGTCAAGGCTATGACCGGCTGAAGGGCAATGCCGGCAATGACCGCTTCGATTTCAACACACTGGCCGAGATCGGCAAGGCGAGCCACGACATCATCATGGACTTCAAGCCCGGCCAGGACGACATCGATCTCTCTACCCTCGACGCCAGCAGCCTCAGGAGCGGCAACAAAACCGCCGATTTCATGCTCGAGCTGACGGGGAGCAAAACCCTGACCGCAGGCGACTTCATCCTCTGAGGCGCAGCCCGCTAGTCCGCCGCCAGCGTCGGCGTCACCAGCCCCATCACCAGCGCCGCGACGGCCACCGGCACGCATGCCAGCCCCACCCAATTGGCGCCCCAGCCATCGACGATCGCCCCGCCGGCCACCGCCGCGATGGCCACTCCCAGATTGAGCGCGGTGAGATCGAACGAAATCGCCACCGGCACGGAACTGGGCGCCAGGTGCGCCATCTCGCTGCAATGGGCGATCCAGTAGGCCCACCCGACATAGCCCAGCACCGCAAACGTCACGAACAGCGTCGCCGGCCGCAACTCCACCGGCAGATGCGGCAGCGGCACGAACACCGCGAGCCCCGCGATCAGCACCACGCTCGCCAGCGCCACGGTCAGCCTGTTGCCCAGCCGGTCGGCAACTCGCCCGGCCGTCAAACTCGCCAGCACCGCGCCGATGCCGTTGGCGAGCAGCGGAAACGGCAGCAGATCGCGGCTGATCCCCGCCCCGCTCATCACCGGACCGATGAACACGATGGGCGGGTAGGCGGCGACCATGAACAGCAGCGTCGTCAGCAGCGCCGGCGGCACGCCGCGATTGCCGAACACCCGCAGGCGAGCGCCCAGACTCTGCTGGTCGCCGACCATGCCCTTGGGCAGCCGCAGATAGAGCACCAGCGCCGCCGCAAACGCCGCCGCCGAGATCGCGAAATAGTCCAGGCGCCAGCTGAAATGCGTCCCCACATAAGCGCCCACCGGCACGCCGAGCAGCACCGCGAGCGACTGGCCCATCGACACCACCTGCAATGCCCGCCCCCGCTGCCCCGGCGCCGCGAGCATCGCCGCCGTCGACAGCGCCGTGGCCGTGAACAGCCCGGTGCCAATCGCCAGCAGCGTCCGCGCCCCCACCAGCCACAGGAAGAACGGCGACACCGCGATCAGCAGCGCGCACACCGCCAGGGTGAGCTGCGCGCCCGACAGCACCCGCCGCCGCCCCACCCCGCCCAGCAGCACCGACAGAATTGGCGTGCCGATCGCGTAGGCCAGCGAATAGCCCAGCACCACCTGACCGGTCTGCCCGGCCGTCACCTTCATTTCGTCGCCGATAGAGGGCAGCAGCCCGGCTATCACCCCGCCTTCCGTGCTTCCCACGAAAGCCGCCACAGCGAGCCAGAACAACCGCGAATCCATGAAGTCCCCCGCCGCGACCTTAGCGGGCGGGCACCGCCCTGCGAAGCCGCACGGCTGGGAATTGCTTAGGCGTCCCACCCCGTCGGGTATAGGGTCGCCCTGCGCATCCCTCTGCCGCCGGCTGTAGGCCAGCGGCATTCCCTTGGCTGATCGGCCGGCGCAGCTTGCTGTAATCGCAGAAAAAGCCGAGGCGCCGGCACGGTCGCGCATCCCCCGAAAGGCCGTGCCCATGAGCCCGATCCTCACCCTCCTCGTCATCCTCCTGATCGGCGTCATCGTCGGCGTTGCCTCCCTCCGCCTCGCCAAACCCGGCTGGCTGTCGCAAAAAATCGCCGGCGGCCGCCGCGCCGAAGTCACCTCCTCGCTGGTCGGCATCGCCGGCGCCTTCATCGGCTTCCATCTCGCCGCGCTGCTTGGCCTCGGTGGGGGCGAAATCGTCCTGCTGGTCGCTGCCGCGGTCGGCGCCGCGCTGATCGTCTGGGTCTGGCGCGAGGTCAAATTCTGATCCCGCCATGCTGACGCCCATCGACAAGATCGCCGACGCCCAGACGCTCGCCCAGGCGATCGTCAACACCATCATCGAGCCCTTCATCGTGCTCGACGACGGCTTTCGCGTGCTCGCCGCCAGCCGCTCCTTCTACGACACCTTCAAGGTCAATCCGGCTCAGACGCACGGCCGCCTGCTCTACGATCTGGGCGACGGCCAATGGGACATCCCGGCGCTGCGCACCCTGCTCGAGACCATCATTCCAGAGCGCACCGCCATGGACGGTTTTGAGGTCGAGCACGACTTCCCGCTCGTCGGCCGCCGCACCATGCTGCTCAATGCCCGCAAGGTCGTCTACGACAATTCCGACACCCACACGATCCTGCTGGCCTTCCTCGACATCACCGAGCGCCGCATCATCGAAAAGGAAAAGGCCGATCTCCTCAGCCAGACCGAAGAGCTGCTGCGGCAAAAGCAGATGCTGTTGCAGGAGATGCAGCACCGCGTCGCCAACAGCCTCCAGATCATCGCCAACAGCCTCCAGATCATCGCCAGCATCCTCCTGCTCAAGGCCCGCGCCGTCACCTCCGAGGAAACCCGCGGGCATCTGCAGGACGCGCATCGCCGCGTCATGTCTGTCGCCGCGGTGCAGGAGCACCTCCATGCCACCGAGGGCATCGACCAGATCGAGGTCGGCAAATATTTGACGACGCTGTGCAGCAGCCTCGCCGCCTCGATGATCGGCGAAGGCCGGCCCATCGCCATCACGGTCGTCGCCGACAACTCCATGATCGACTCCGCCCGCGCCGTCAGCGTCGGCCTGATCGTCACGGAACTGCTGATCAACGCCATCAAATACGCCTTTCCCGCGATCAAGCCCGACGCACTGATCAACGTCACCTACGAAGTCAGCGGCCTCGACTGGAAACTGACAGTCGCCGACAACGGCATCGGCAAGACCTCGGACGATGCCGCGAAATCGGAGAGTGGTGGCGGTCTGGGCACGGCCATCGTCAAGGCCCTCGTCCGCCAGCTCGAAGCGCAGATCCAGACCACCACGTCGCCGGAAAATGGGATGAGCGTGTCGATCGAGCGCTCGACGTTCCAGCCGCGCGTGCCGCTGCCGCTCGTCGCCTGATCGGGCTTAGTTGGCGCGGAGCGCCGCGACCACGTCTTCAGCGCGGTAGGGTTTGCGGACGAACTGATCGCCCCACACCAGATCGTCGGCGCCGAACAGCGCATTGCCCGAGGTCACCAGCACCTTCACCGCCGGCCACCGCTTGTGCACGATCCGCGCCAGCTCCAGCCCGTTCATCGTCCCGGGCATCTGAATATCGGTGAACACCGCCCGGATCGATTCATGGCTCTCGAGTAGCGCCAGCGCCTCATCCGCATTGGACGCCTCGTAGACGATGAACCCGGCCGCCTCGAGACTGGCAATCGCCGTCATCAGCACGAGAATCTCGTCCTCGACCACCAGCACCACCGCCGGCCGCTCCTCGTGCGCCATGCGATCGACAAGCTGCGCCTGCCGCCGGCCGAGCCCGGCCTGCAACGTCTCCATCCGCCACAATTCGCGGCGTTCCACGGACGCCTCGCCGCCGCGCGCAATGACCCGGTCGAGCTGCGTAATGTGGTCGGTAATATTGATGAGCCCCGTCGCCATTTCTGCACGAATACGCGCGAGATCAATCATGTTTTGAGTATCATTCATAAAACCGCGCCCCTTTGGTCGCTAGTGGCAACGGGTGGTCGCAGTGATGGTTGCCGATGAGCAGCAATGCGCGGGGCAGAACTGCCCGCCCAACACGGTTAATCTCGCGTTTCGTCAACCCGGCGCATACTTTTGGCGGGTAGTCTGCCGGCGCAGCAACAGGAGCCAGAAAGTGATCGAGTCCGTCCCCGATGCGGGTCCGCCGACGCTGGCCATCGTCGTGCCCTGCTTCAACGAGCAGGAAACGATCGCCTTCGCGGTGGATACGCTGCTTGAGCACCTCGACCGGATGATCGCAGCCCGGACTGTGACCGTGCGCTCCTTCCTGTTCTTTGTCGACGACGGCAGCCGCGACGCCACCTGGGCCTTGCTGACCAAAGCCTATGCCGCCGACCCGCGGGTTCTGGGCCTCCGCCTCTCGCGCAATTTCGGCCACCAGGCGGCGCTCCTCGCGGGCCTCACCGCGGTCTACGACACGGCCGACATCTCCATCTCGATCGACGCCGATCTGCAGCAGGAGCCCGAAGCGATGGACCGCTTCATCGCCGCCTATCGCGAGGGCGCCAATGTCGTGTTGGGCGTGCGCCGCGACCGCGCCAGCGACGGCGCCGGCAAGAACCTCAGCGCCCGCGGCTTCTATTGGCTGATGCGCTGCATGGGGGTCGATGTCGTGCCCAACCACGCCGACTACCGGCTGCTCGACGGCAAGGCCATGAAGGCCCTGCTCTCCTTCCCCGAAACCGCGCTGTTCATCCGCGGCATCAGTTCGATGCTCGGCTTCGACACGCGGCAAGTGCTCTTCGACGTCACGGAGCGGCAGTTCGGCAAGAGCAAATATTCGGTACTGCGCATGCTGCGGTTTGCCCTCCACGCCATCACCTCGTTCAGCGTCGTGCCGCTGCGCATCATCTCGATCCTGGGCGTGCTGAGCTTCCTCGTCAGCCTCGGCATGGTCGGGTTCGTCGCCTGGTCGGCCCTCTTCAGCAGCGGTACGGTGCCCGGCTGGGCCTCCACCGTCATCCCCATCTACTTCCTCGCCGGCGTGCAATTGCTCTCGATCGGCGTCCTCGGCGAGTATGTCGGCAAGATCTATTCCACCGTCCAGCACCGTCCGCGCTGGATCGAGTGGGAGCGGCTCGACGACAAAAAGAGCGCCGCGCAGCGCGTGGGATTGCGGGCTTGACCGAGCTCGCCGCCACGCCCGCACGCGCCACCGCCTCCGCCATCGACAGTCGCCTGGTCGATTTCGTGCTGGCCCTGCTGGTCGGTGGAGCAGCGTTCCTGACCATCGTCGGACCGCGGGTGCTCGACGTCGGCAACATCGGCTGGCTCACCCAGACCACCGACAGTTTCACCCACTATCTGGGCTGGGAGTTCTTCCGGCGCTCGCCCTGGACCTGGCCGCCCGGCCTCAACCCCGACTACGGGCTGCAGTTTTCGAGCTCGATCGTCTTCTCGGACTCGGTGCCGCTGCTCGCCCTCGTGCTGAAACCGTTCTCGCCGCTGATGCCGCCGGTGTTCCAGTACACCGGCTGGTGGGTCCTCGCCTGCTTCCTGCTCCAGGCCTGGTTCGCGGCGCGCCTCGCCGGCCTCTTCACCCGCGACGCCCTGCTCAAGCTCGGCCTCGCCGTGGTGCTGACCTTTGCGCCGCCCATGCTGTGGCGGCTGTCGGTGCACTTCTCCCTGATCCCGCACTGGGTCATCCTCGCCGCCATCTACCTCTACTTCGCCCCGCCGAGCCGGCTCCGCTGGCTGCAGTGGATCGTGCTCCTCGGCGCCAGCTCCCTCATCCACACCTATCTGTTCGGCATGTGCGTGCCGATCTGGCTGGCAAGCCTCGTGCGCCGTCGCATCGCGCAGGGATCGCGCCATGCGCTGCTCGAGATCATTGCAGTCTTCGGTGTCGCAGCTCTGGCGCTGGCCCTCGGCGGCTTCTTCCCCCTGCGAAGCGACATGCTGAGCAGCGGCTACGGCTATTTCCGCCTCAATCTGCTGAGCCTCGTCAACCCGCAGGGCGGCATCGACGAGCAGGACATCTGGGCCTGGTCGTCGCTGCTCCCCACCCTGCCGCACGTCGGCGGCGACTACGAAGGCTTCGCCTATGGCGGGCTCGGCGGTCTCGCGGCCATCGCCCTCGCCCTGCCCCTGCTCTGGACCGAACGCCGCGCTTATGTCGGGCGCCTGCTGTGGCCGCTCGGCATCGCCGCTCTGCTGCTGACCCTGTTTGCCATCTCCCCCAATATCGCGATCGGCGACCGCGGCCTCGAGCTCCCGCTGCCCGCCGTGCTGATCGAACTGGGCAGTGCGATGCGCTCCTCCGGGCGGTTCTTCTGGCCGGTCTACTACCTGCTCCCCTTGGGCGCGGTCTGGCTGCTGCACCGGAGCTTCGGCGATCGCGCCACCGGCGTGCTCCTGGTGCTGCTGGGCGGGCTGCAGGTGTACGACACCTATCCCGGATGGTCCTCGCTCCGGCCGCAGTTCGAGGTCGTCGCAAACACCTATCCGACCTCGCTCACCGATCCCGCACTCGCGGCTGTCGCCTCGCACTATAATGCCGTTCGCATGCTGCCTGCCGCCAATCAGGCGCACAATTTCCAGCAGGTCGCCTGGTTCGCCCTCACCAACGGCAAGCCCACCGACGCCACGTACCTGGCGCGGCCGGACGTCGGCGGCTACACCGCCTACATGGACGGCATCGACACCACGATCGCCGCGCACGGGCTCGACGCCAACTCGCTCTACTTCGTCAATCGCGACTACGCCGCAAAGATCGCGCCGCACATGACGGCTGACGACGCGCTGTTCCAGTCCGGCGACTTCTACATCTTCGCCCCCGACTGGACCCGCTTCGGCGCCTCGACCACCCTGACCCCGGTGACCCCATCGTGAGCGACACCGCACAAATCCTCGCGCGCTATCCCAAGCGCCGGCCGCCCCTCCCCGCCGCGTACCAGCGCATCTACGAGCGCGAGTACAAGCTGAACCGCGAGGGCGGCAGCTTCATCACCGGCATCTCGAGCCGGCTCGAAGCCTGGATGCACCGCCGCGTCGCCGACGCTCCACCCGACGACGTCCTCGAGATCGGTGCCGGCACCCTCAACCAGTTACACTACGAAGCGCCGCAGACGCGCTACGACGTCGTCGAGCCCTTCGCCTCGCTCTACGAGGGCAGCCCCGCGCTGAGCCGCGTCGACACGGTCTACGCTGACATCTCCGAAGTGCCCGACGGCCGCCAGTACGGCCGCATCACCTCGATTGCCGTGCTGGAGCATCTCGACGATTTGCCCGGCATCGTCGCCCGCTCCGCCTTGATGCTGCGCGACGGCGGCACCTTCCAGGCCGGCATCCCCACCGAAGGCGGCCTGCTATGGAGCCTCGCCTGGCACCTGACCACCGGCATCGCCTACTGGCTGCGCAACCGCCTCAACTAAGGCGTCCTCATGCGCCACGAACACCTCAACACCGCGGCCGAGATCGAGGCCGTGGTCCGCACCTTCTTCGGCGAGGTGAAGATCGCCCGCTTCCCCCTGCCGCTGCGCCATCTGAGCTTCTACACCTACCTCGAAGCCCGCCATCCCTTGCGAGCTGAAGCGACAGCCTTCCTCGACGGGCGGAAACCATGAACCTCGTCGCCCTCGCCATCGTCGTCGCCAGCAATGTCGGCGGGCAACTGCTCTTCAAGCTCGCCGCCGACCAGGTCAAAACCGAAACCAACCTCGTCGCGATGCTCACCCGCCTCCTCGCCATCCCCGCCATGTGGGGCGCCGTGCTCCTCTACGGCCTCACCATCATCGCCTGGGTCTGGGTCCTCCGCACGGTCCCCCTCTCCGTCGCCTACTCCGCCGTCGCCCTGGTCTTCGTCTTCGTCCCCCTCCTCGCCATCTGGCTGTTCAAGGAACCCCTGACCCCGCAATTCGCGCTGGGTGCCGGGCTGATCATGATCGGCGTAATCCTGGTCCAGACGCAGGCGCGCTAAGCGCCAGCAAGGGCGAAAGCTACGCGGCGAGTGCCAGCTGGAATTCGTGCCTGACCCGCTCCGCCTCTTCGTCGGGCAGCCAGCGCGTCATCTGCGGAACAACCGTTTCGATCAGCCGCCGACGTGCGTGCGCTACACTGCCGCTGCGGGCTTCGGCCAGCATGGCGTCGAGCTTGCGCCGCACCCGCTCCGGGTCCGCCGCCGCGCTCACCTGCGGCGCGGCACTCTCGCCAAACATATCAAGCTGCGCCATCGCCGCCGTCCTCGTCCGAATCGCTGTCATTTTCGGGCGCCAAGCCGAGATCGGCAACACCGAGCAGCGGTTGTTCAAGGATTTGCTCGAGCAGCGCCGCCTGCGCCGGCTCCAGCAGCACCAGCCGCCCCAGCACATGCAGCAGGTTCATGAGATCGGTGGTGTATTCGCCGAGCCAATGGTCGGGCTGGATGGCATCGAGCGGCGACGGTGGCCGCCGATCGCCGATCACCGGCCGTGTACGGTCCCGCCGACGGTAGCTGAACCACTGCTTGACCACCTGCTTGCCCGACACTTCATAGGCCCAGATTTCGGGCATGACATTGTCGATATGGCCCTTGCCGACCGTCAGCCGCCGCGTCGCGGGGTCGTAGTCCATGGCCTCGGGCAATGGCTCGGGCACACCGGGAATGGCCCCGCCTACTGGAATGACTGGTGATTGCTCCTTGGGCAGCCGCGGCGCCTGCTTCGGCCGCCCTGCGCCCGCGTCATCGAAGCGCTCGCCGTAGGTATGCAGCCAGACCACCTCACGACCGAGTTCGACGGCGCGGGCGAACAGATCGGCATTTGCCGTCATCGGCACGCGCAGTCCCGGCTGCTTAAGGTCGCTGGCGAAGCGCGCGGTGAAGGCGGGGTGAGCCAACAGCGCCGCGATGTAGGCCGTCAAATCTGGCCCGGCGACAGTGCTGCCAAATGTCTCGGAGAGGTGGGCGAGGACGATGGCGGAGACATTGGGCTGCGTCGCACCAGCGTCTGCCCACAGGGGGTAGGCTCTGCCGTTGAACGAGCCGCGATAGTGATCATAGTCCGGCATGAGGCCAGCAAAGGAGATAGCTGGCCCGGCAGTAGGCGAACTCGCTTCCAACCCTGTGAGAAAGACTTGTCGGTCAGAATACAGTTCCCACAGAGCTGGCCGAGCTGAGAGCAATAGCCGGTTGTCCGGTATGATCCACTGACGGTCTAAAGTTCTGTAGGAGTAGCGCACAGGTGCAATAGCGACTCCCACGTCTTGTGCGACGGTAACCTTGCGCAGGTCATGTCCAGTTAGGCCGTCGGGCACAACTTTGTTGGTGTGGCGATCCGCTAGTTGTCCGTGGCGAAGGGTCGGATGAAATAAGACTTCCTTTCGGGCCGCATCGGTTTCGCTGATCAGAGCGTTCCAGCGACGAGTTAGCGTTTGTTGATCTGGAGCAACGACCCAAGTACGCCCTGAAAGAACGCCGGAGCTACTTTTGACGAACAGGCTCTTGAGCGGAGGAAAGTCCGCCCATAGTCCCGTCGCCTCCGGCAGGAAGGCGCCTCGCCAGTCCGCGGCGCCCTCAACCCATCCCGTGTCATTGAGCCCTAACGCGGCCAGCGCAACAAATTTCTGCTCCCGCCGACCCTCCGGCAGCGCGCGGAAATGCACCCGCGCCGGCGTGTTCGCATCCTTGCCTTGCCGCCGCGCCGCAAGCACGATGCATACCGGCTGCTGAACCCCCTGGAAAATACGCGTTGCCACGTCCGGCTGGTGCCCTTCTGGCGAACAGTCGATGACCCAGATATCGCTGCAACTGGCGCGCAGATCGGCCCGCATCTGCTGGAAGCCCGGCCCGTTGAGAAAGCCGGCAACGCTGATGAAACAGACAATCCCTTCCTCGTCCGCGTCCGGCAGGCCTGTGGCGTCGAACTGACCGGCGCCAAAAACCTTGAGGCTCGCCCAACGCCAGAAATAGACGTAGAGATTCTTGAGGTGCTTGGTGTGAGCGCCCACGCCCCACGCGGCCGGCGGGCGCCAGCGTTCCATCGGCGGTTGTCGTCCCACCGAGCCGTCCTCAATCCAGCCTCCGCGCCCATCGGCCTTCTCCTTGTATGGCGGATTGCCGATCACGACCGTGATACGCTGGCCCTTCTTGATCTGGTTCGCCGCACGCCGAGACTGAGCGACGGGCTGCATCATCGACGGGATGTAGTCGTCTTCGACGAACGGGTCGCCAAGCGTGTCGGTGATGAACAGCTTGAGCTCGGGCAGGTCGCCGATCGCACCAGCGTCTTTGGTGAGCTCGGCATACTCGGCCAGCAGCCGTAGCTGCGCCACCGCGAAGGGTCCGAACTGCATCTCAAAACCGATCAACCGTTCCGCCGCGGCCTCCAAGGCACCCGCCACGCTGCCCGGCCCAAGATCGTCGCTGACCGTTTGGGCGATGCGCCGCAACACACCGAGGAGGAACGTCCCTGTGCCCGTGGCCGGATCGGCTATCGTCACATCACCTGAGGCAAGTCCTTCGGCCCGGTTGAACAGCGGCCCCCGCAGCGCCTCGTCCACCAGCCGCACCATCGCGTTCACCACTTCGGGCGGCGTGTAGTACGAGCCGGTCAACTTACGTAGATCGTTGTCGTACACTTCGAGGAAGTGTTCGTAGAAATAGAGCCAGGCATCGACATCGCCCTTGCTCAGTGTAGCCCAGTCCACCTCGTCGAACACGCGCAGCATGGTGCCGAGCGACGTCTCCAGCGCCTTCATGCTTTCGGCATCGTCCGTAAGCAATCGTAGCGCCGTGCCGATGAGCGAATTGGTCTTGCGAAGTTCCGTGGCGGCCTGTTCGATTCCGCCCTTGAGCGAAATAATTCGCGCCCGCGCGATCAGCAAGCCGAACGTGACCGCCTGCGCATAACCATCAGCGAAGCTCGCGTCGTTGGCCTCGGGAAACAGCAACCGCCGCCAGTCGACAGCAAGACTCGAGAGGCTCGCATTGCCCTTGCGCAATTGTTCGGCGACTTCTTCGCGCAGCAGCCGGCACAGTCGGGCGCTGATCTCGGCAAGGCGCTTGGGGCTCTTCGGCGAAGTCGGCTGCCAGTTGAGGAAGTCCTCCACCAGCCCGACGAGACTTTCGGGCGCTGCCAGCTTCGCGCCTGATGTCTCCACGTCCCCCTTGAGATGGACGATATCTCCGACGCGATCGCCGTCGCGCCAAAGACTAAAACTGTTGCCGTCCGAATAAATCAGATTGGGCAGCGACTTCAGCCGCTCCCACTGACCCTTGTCGTGCTTGTCCTTGAAGGTCCGCGGATTAGCTCCCTTGCCCGGCGCCTTCACCTCGATGAAGCCGACGAGTGCGTTCCGAACCGTAACGGCATAGTCCGGTCGGGTCCGATCCTCCGACAGCGTCGTTTCGCCGATCAGGGCACCGAATGTGCGGCATGATTGGCCAAGCCTGCCAAATCGAGCATCAGCGCTTCCAATGGACCACGCAGTTGATCCTCAGGTGCGCCAGTGATCGCCGGGCTCGACAGCTTCGCCGTCGTCGCCGCGCCGAACTGCGCCACCGCTTCTGATAATGTCTTAATTGGCATGAATCCCCCGTGGCCGAAGAATATTGGTTGCGAGCACCCTGGTCTACCGGGTCATTGCCATCCACCCGGCCCACGCGCATCCACCGGCCCAAGACCGCCTAATCCCTTTCGACCGGCGCGCGCGCTCGACGCCTCCCGCGCATCCCTCACGAACAGCGGCACCGCCCCCACCGCGAACACCACCACCAGCACGATCACCGCGATCCCCAGCACGCCGCTCCCCGTCGTCAGGATCACGAAATCATACGCCGCATGGAACACCATGCAGACCACCAGTCCGCCCGTCGCCCGCCGGCAGGCATACCAGATGCTGCCGATGCCGAAGGTCACGGCCATCTGGAACAGCGTCGGCGCCAGCTCCTGCCCCGCGGCGAAATTCCAGCCATGCAGCAGCGCAAACAGCAGCGTCGAAACCAGCCACACCTGCCACTCGGGCAGCGCCCCGCGGAGGCCGACCACCGCGATGCCACGATAGGTCAACTCCTCACAGAAGCCGACGGCCAGCGTCGTGACCAAAACCGCGAGGAGAAATGAGCGGTCGAGGGCCACAAGCGCCGCGAGATTCTCGAACACGCCGCCAACGAGGGCCAGCCCGAACACCACCGGCACCACCAGCAGCCACCGCGGCGCGCGGCGATCATCCCGAAACAGCTCTCGCCACCAGCCGAGCCGCGTCACCAGGATGACGAGCAGCACGCC
Source organism: Devosia sp. (assembly GCA_046594305.1). Classification (GTDB taxonomy): domain Bacteria; phylum Pseudomonadota; class Alphaproteobacteria; order Rhizobiales; family Devosiaceae; genus Devosia_A. The sequence continues at coordinate 33,209 of JBKJTB010000295.1, forward strand.
CAGCACCGCATCCGGAACCAGCACCGATCGCATGAGGCTGTCGGCGCTCGCCGCGATGACGGGATATTTGACGCCCGACGCGATCATGAAGCCGGCAAAGATCGGCCCGTAGAGCAGCCCGGTGCCGATCGCCACGGCCGCGCGCGGAACGACTCGCACGACGCGCCTCCTCCTCGATCCGGGCCTCAGCGTAGCAGAATCCGGGGCCGAGGCATGGCAATTGGCGGCCACCGCCCGTTCCCTCTCCGTTCCAGCCGTGCTAGGACTCGGAACGTCTTCGAACCACTGACATTTTTTGACAGCGCACCTACATAGGCTGCGTTCACACAAATCCGTCTGCGAGCGCACCATGGCCAAAGAACCCGCCAGCTTTTCCATCGACGAGTTCATCGGCGAGATCGAGAAGGCCGAAGCCGAGACGCTCAACAAGCGGCTGCCGCAGGAGCGCCTGCGCAACAAGCGCCAGCTCGACAACGCCGCCCGCCGCGCCGCCGAAAAAGCCGGCGACACCGGCAAGCTGGTGGCCCAGCCCCTCATCAAGAAGTCGGAAGGGCCGATGCCCCTCTCCACCCCCGATCCGTCAGCCAGAGCGGTTGGAACAGCGGCTGGAGCGCGCTCAGCGCGCGGAACCGCTGGGACAGAGCACAAAGAAGCAATGCCAAAGCCCAAGCCCAAAGCATCCGACCGCTCGGCCGCCACCGGCATGCAGCTCAAGGCGCCCAAGTCCAAAGCCAACTCCGTCGACCGTATCAATTTCGACGGCATGGGCGAGACCGAGCAGGCCGGCTTCGGCCACGTCCCCTCTACCGGCCGCATCACCGCCCGCGACATCTCCCGCGCCGCCGCCAAAGACCCCGCCGTCATGGAGCAGATGCGCACCGCGCTCGCCGGTGCGGCCGAGACCGCGAAGAAGGTCAAAACGCCCGGCAGCCTCACCCCCGGCAAGAAAGTAAAACTCCCGGGCCAGGACCTCACCGGCGCGCAGACCGTCGGCATCTCGGCTACCGTGAAGGCCCTCGAGGACATCATCCTGCACGGCCGCAAGGAGGTCGAAGGCAACACCGCCTGGATGCCCCACCGCCCCGCGCCGCGCGAAAAGTCCGAAGGTGGAATCCCGTTCCGCCTGACCACGCCCTACCAGCCCGCCGGCGACCAGCCCACCGCCATCGCCGACATCGTCGAAGGCGTCAACGACGGCGAGACCGACCAGGTGCTGCTCGGCGTCACCGGTTCGGGCAAGACCTACACCGTCGCGCAAACCATCATGCGCACCCAGCGCCCGGCCCTCATCCTCGCGCCCAACAAAACCCTCGCGGCCCAGCTCTATGGCGAGTTCAAGGGCTTCTTCCCCGACAATGCGGTCGAATACTTCGTCTCCTACTACGACTACTACCAGCCCGAAGCCTACGTGCCGCGCACCGACACCTACATCGAGAAAGAATCCACCATCAACGAGCAGATCGACCGCATGCGCCACTCGGCGACGCGCGCCCTGCTCGAACGCGACGACGTCATCATCGTCGCCTCCGTCTCATGCATCTACGGCATCGGCTCGGTGGAAGACTACACCGCCATGACCTTCGACCTCCGCAAGGGCCAGACCATCGACCAGCGCGCCGTCCTCCGCGCCCTCTCGGACCTGCAATACAAGCGCGGCGACACCGGCTTCGTCCGCGGCACGTTTCGCGTCCGCGGCGACACCATCGAGCTCTTCCCCGCCCACTACGAAGACGCCGCCTGGCGCATCACGCTGTTCGGCAACGAGATCGAATCGATCGTCGAGTTCGACCCGCTCACCGGCAAGAAAAGCTCCGACCTCACCTTCGTGCGCATCTTCGCCAACAGCCACTACGTGACGCCCCGCGCCACCATCACGTCCGCCATCAAGTCCATCAAATCCGAACTCAGCGCCCGCCTCCAGGAGCTCAACGGCGCCGGCCGCTTCCTCGAAGCCCAGCGGCTGGAACAGCGTACTCTCTTCGACCTCGAGATGATGGAAGCCACCGGCTCCTGCGCCGGCATCGAGAACTATTCGCGCTACTTCTCCGGCCGCAAACCCGGCGAGCCGCCGCCGACCCTGTTCGAATATCTCCCCGACGACGCCCTCGTCTTCATCGACGAGAGCCACGTCACCATCGGCCAGCTCGGCGCCATGTATCGCGG
>JBKJTB010000337.1:0-5495 GCA_046594305.1 Devosia sp.
TCAGCTCGCGCTGGCCGCGGCCGATCGGGATCAGCGCGTCGATGGCCTTGAGGCCGGTGGACATCGGCTCATGCACGGATTTGCGCGGCAGGATGCCCGGGGCCTTCACGTCGACGCGGCGACGCTCGGTGAACTGGATCGGGCCCTTGCCGTCGATCGGGTTGCCCAGCGCGTCGACGACGCGGCCGAGGAGGCCCTTGCCGACCGGGGTGTCGACGATCGAGCCGGTCCGCTTGACCGTGTCGCCTTCCTTGATGCCGCGGTCATTGCCGAAGATCACGACGCCGACATTGTCGGTTTCGAGGTTCAGCGCCATGCCCTTGATGGCGCCCGGGAACTCGACGAGCTCACCGGCCTGCACGTTGTCGAGGCCATAGACGCGGGCGATACCGTCGCCGACGCTGAGCACCTGGCCGACTTCGGAAACTTCGGCTTCCTGGCCGAAATTCTTGATCTGGTCCTTGAGGATCGCAGAAATTTCCGCGGCTTTGATGTCCATTATCCGACCTCTTTCATCGCGATCTTCATCGCTTGGAGCTTGGTTTTGAGTGAGCTGTCGATCATCTGCGAGCCGACCTTGACCACAAGGCCGCCGATCAGCGACGGATCGACATGTTCGGTGAGCGTAACGGTCTTGCCGATCTTGGTCTTGAGCGTGTCGGCGAGAGATTTAAGCTGGGCGCCCGAGAGCGCCACGGCGGAGGTCACGTCGGCGGAGATTTCACCGCGTTCCTTGGCGGCGAGCGCCTGAAACCCCTTGATGATGGCGGGCAGCGCGAACAGCCGGCCATTGCGGGCCACGACCTTGACGAAATTGGTGACTGTCTTGCCGGCATTGGCCTTGGCAAGGATCGCATCGACCGCGGTCGCCTTGACGTCGGCGGCGATCACCGGGGAGCGGAGGAAGCGGCGGAAATCGTCGCTTTCGTCGGCGAGTTTCTGGATATCGGCGAGGCCCGATTCGACAGCATCGAGGCCGCCCTCGGACTTGGCCAGATCAAACAGCGCCGCCGCATACGGCCGCGCGATCTGGGTCAGCACACCACTCTGCTCTGCCAATGCCGCTTCATCCCTGTCGCTGGTCGCGCTCTAAAGCCCGGAAAGCTTGGGCACACGGCGCGTTGAAGTCGTTCGGAAGCAGACCCCGGCCCCCGAAATCGCGCCCCCTCTACCACGGCGACTTTACGGTGCGCAAGGCGCGGGAACCGGGCTTTTCGCGTGTGTTTGTCGCAGGGCGAGGCGAGGTCTCTTGCATCAGTAGAAACTCATCGGGTCGATATCGACCTGGACCCGCAGATTCCCACTGACCCGCTCGGCGGAAGTGAGCCAGAATCGGACGTAGCCGCTGAGGTCGAAGTCGCGCGCGCTCTGGACGAGGAGGCGCACGCGGTGGCGGCCGCGGACCATGGCGACAGGGGCGTCGGCGGGGCCGAACAGGCGGAGGCCGTCGGCTTGCGGCGCGGCACTCAGAAGCTTGCGGGCGAAATTGGTCGCGTCGTCGTGCTCATTGGCGGAAACGATCAGCGCGGCAAGCCGGCCGAAAGGCGGCAATTGGCCCTCCTCGCGGACTTCCAGTTCGTGCGCATAGAAGGCCTCGCGATCCTGCTTCACCATCGCCTCCATCACCGGATGGGTCGGGTGATAGGTCTGGAGGAACGCGCGGCCCGCCTTGCTGGCGCGGCCGGCGCGCCCGGTCACCTGCGTCAGGATCTGGAACGTCTTCTCGGCGGCGCGCGGATCGCCATGCGCGAGGCCGAGGTCGGCGTCGAGCACGCCGACCAGCGTCAGCTTCTCGAAATGGTGGCCCTTGGCGACGAGCTGCGTGCCGATGATGAGATCGTACTGGCCCCGCTCGATCTCGGAGAAGCGCTCGCGCAGCTGGGCGTTTGAGCCCATGTCGGAGCTTAGGATCACCGTGCGCGCTTCGGGGAAGCGCAGCGACACCTCTTCGGCGATGCGTTCGATGCCGGGGCCGATAGGGATCAGCGAATCCTCGGTGCCGCACTCGGTGCACACTTTCGGGCGGCGTTTCTCGAAGCCGCAATGGTGGCACATCAGGACGCCGCGGAAGCGGTGCTCGACCAGCCACGCATCGCAATCGGGGCATTGATACTGATGCCCGCAACTCTTGCAGAGCGTCAGCGGCGCGTAGCCCCGGCGGTTTAGAAACAATAGCGCCTGCTCGCCGCGATCGAGGGTCGCGAACAGCTCGCGGGCGAGGCGCGGCGCGATCCACTGGCCCTTCTCGGGCGGCTCCTCGCGCATATCGAGCGCGGTGATGTCGGGCAGCGATTGCGCGGCGAAGCGCGAGGTCATCAGCACGTGCTTGTAGCGGCCGGTGTTGGCGTTGTTGCGCGATTCGACCGAGGGCGTGGCGGACGACAGGATCACGCGGGCCTGGGCGAAGCGGGCGCGGACCACGGCCATGTCGCGGGCGTGATAATTGACGCCATCGGACTGCTTGTAGGCGCCGTCATGCTCCTCATCGAGGACGACGAGGCCGAGGTCGTGGAACGGCAGGAACAGCGCCGAGCGGGCGCCGACCACGGCGCGCACCGTGCCGTCATTGATGCCGCGCCAGGTGCGGGTGCGCTGCGCCGGCGTCATATCGGAGTGCCATTCGGCCGGGCGGGTGCCGAAACGTTTGGCGAAGCGGTCGAGGAAGGTGCCGGTCAGCGCAATCTCGGGGAGCAGCACGACCGCCTGGCGGCCAGCGCGCAGGGTATCGGCGAGGGCCTCGAAAAACACTTCCGTCTTGCCGCCGCCGGTGACGCCATCGAGCAGGGCAACGCCAAAGCTGTGCGGATCGAGTTCGCGGATTTGCGCGAGCGCGGCGGATTGCTCGGCGGACAGAGTGGGCGGCGCGGCTTCGGGATCGGGCGTGAGGACGATGGGCGGCGCAGGGATTTCGAGCCGTTCGAGCGCCCCGGCCCGCTCCAGCCCGTCGATCACCGAGGGCGAGACGCCGGAAGTGCCGACCAGCAGCGTCTTGGTCCAGGCTTCGCCGTCGGCGACGGTGTCGAGCACACGGGTGCGCGCCGGGGTCAGCCGCTCGGGCTCCCGGCCGGTGCGGCGATAGGCAATGACCGGGCGGTCGGGCTCGAGCGCTTCGGTCGAGCGCAGCACGCTGCGCAGCACCAGGCCGGGCGGCGCCAGCGTGTAGCGGGAAACCCAGTCGATGGTCTTCAGCAGTTCGTCCGACAGCGGCGGGACGTCGTAGATGATCTCGATGTCCTTGAGCCGATTGTGGGCGAAATTGTCCTTGGGCTCGCCCCAGACCACGCCCAGCGTCAGCCGGCCGACCAGCGGCACGGCGACGATCGAGCCGCGCACCACGGTTTTTCCGTAGGGCACGCGATAGGAGTAGGGCCCGTCGACGGACACACTCACCATCACCGCAACGATGTCGGGCAACTCGCTCATTCGTCCACGCTTTGTTCACGTGGGATATAGGCGGCGCAAGCTGATTCTGCGACCACCGGTGACGCCCTAGATCATCTCCAGCGACGACTTCCGCCGCGGCGGCGGGAAGGCGGCGTCGAGCGCGGCAAAATCGTCGGGCGTAAGGACGATATCGGCGGCGGCACGGTTCTCGCGGACGTGGTGCTCGCTGCCGGACTTGGGGATGACGATGGTGCCGGGCTGCGCCAGCGCCCAGGCGAGCGCGATCTGCGCCGGCGTGGCGTTGTGGAGGACCGCGATGTCGCTGAGCGCCCGGTGGTGCGCCAGCCGCCCCTGCTCTATGGGCGAATAGGCCATGATGGGGATACGATGCTGCGCCTGCCACGGCACGAGGTCGTATTCGATGCCGCGCCGGCTCAGATTGTAGAGCACCTGATTCGTCGCGACCGCCTCGCCACCGACGGCGAGCAGTTCTTCCATATCGCCGACGTCGAAATTGGAAACGCCGAACTGCCGGATCTTGCCCGCCTGCTGCAGCGACTTGAACCCGGCGACGGTGCCCTCCAGCGGATGGCTGCCGGGCCAGTGGAGGAGGTAGAGATCGATGGTTTCGACGCCGAGCCGCTTGAGACTGCGCTCGCACGCCGCGATGGTCCCCGCCCGGCTGGCATTCGACGGCAGCACCTTGCTCACGAGGAACACTTCGTCGCGCCGCCCCGTGATCGCCTCGCCGGTGATCTCCTCGGCGACACCATTGGCGTACATCTCGGCAGTGTCGATCAGCGTCATGCCGAGCTCGAGCCCAAGCTGCAGCGCGCGCACCTCGTCGGCTCGGCGGCTGCGTTGCTCGCCCATCTTCCAGGTGCCCTGCCCCAGCGCCGGCACGGTTTTGCCGTCCGGCAACGTCACATCAGCAATCGGCATAGGACCTCCCTCAACGCATCGTTCACATGCAATGCCTAGTCTCGTCCCATGTCCACCGCCCTGATCGCCGACGATGAAATCATGGCCCACGTCGCCGGCTGGATGCGCGACATGGGCAGCGTCCGCCGGCTCGCGCCGAAAACGCTCGAAGCCTACCAGCGCGATCTCGGCCAGTTCCTCAATTTCCTCGGGCCCCACACCGGCGGCGCGGTGTCGCTGACGACACTGCGCGAGATGCGCGGGGCGGACATGCGCGCCTTCATGGCGACCCGGCGCGAAGACGGGATCGAAGCCCGCTCGCTGGCGCGCGGTTTGTCGGCAATCAAGAGCTTCTTCCGTTACCTCGAACGCGAGGGCGTGCTGGCGACCGAAGCGCTCAATATCGTGCGGACGCCCAAGGCGAAGAAATCGCTGCCCAAGGCGCTGACCGTGCTCGAGGCCAAGGCGACGATCACCGCCACCGATGAACTCGAGGACCGGCCCTGGGTGGCGGCGCGCGACATGGCGGTGCTGTCGCTCTGCTACGGGGCGGGCCTCCGTATCTCGGAGGCACTGGCCTTGAGCCGCACCGACCTCGAGGGACCGACGCTGCGCATCACCGGCAAAGGCGGCAAGACGCGGCTGGTGCCGCTGATCGACAACGTCCGCGCCAGCGTCGAGACCTATCTCGGACTCTGCCCGTTTCCGCTGACGCCGAGCCAGCCGCTGTTCCGCGGCGTCAAAGGTGGCGTGCTGTCGCCGCGGCTGATCCAGCTGCGGGTCGCGCAATTGCGCGGCGCTCTCGGCCTGCCCCCGAGCGCGACGCCGCATGCGCTGCGCCACAGCTTTGCAACGCATCTGCTGGGCCGCGGCGGCGACCTCCGCGCCATCCAGGAACTGCTCGGCCACGCCTCGCTGTCGACGACGCAGATCTATACGGCGGTCGACACGGAGCGCCTGCTCGACGCCTATCGGGCGGCGCATCCCAGAAGCAAGGCAAGCTGAAGCCTCCATCGGTCATGTGCCTCTGGTTTCGCAGCCAGCGGGCTGAGTTAGTGGACGGAGCCCCGAGGCGCGTACGCCTCGATGTGTATTTTAGTGAGACGTACTCGCCTCGGGGCGCGGGATTTCAGGATCACGTGCGCGATCGGGCTGGGCTCTTGCCCAGTACTGCCACCGCACGGCCCAGG
>JBKJTB010000265.1:0-8187 GCA_046594305.1 Devosia sp.
GGTCAGCGTCTGGGCCGTCGACTGAATGGTCTCGCGGATGGTGTTGGTGTTCTGGAGGAAGAAATCTTCCTTGCCGTGGAGCCGCGCCAACAGATCGGTGATCTGCGTCTGCGCCGAATCCATGTCCGCCGCGTCGGCGACGCGCACGGTGATCTGGCTCAGATATTGCTGGCCGAGGATGCGGTCCATCGCCGTGGTGTAGGGCACATAGATGCTGGGATTGGAGTTGCCGGGGCCGAAGGTGGAGGCGACCGCGACGACGCCGATGACGCGCACCGGCACCTTGCCGAGCTGGATCACCTGGCCGATGGGAATTTCGCCGTTCTTGAACAGTGCCGTCACCGCATTGGTGTCGATCACCGCGACCTGGGCGCGGTCGTCCACCGCGGTCTGGTCGAAGTTGGATCCGATGGTGAGGGTCGAGCCGTTGACGCGGAAATAGTCGACGCCGACGCCGCTGATCTGCGCATTGGCGGCGAGGTTGCCGAACAGCACGGAGGCGTTGGTCGAGACGCGCGGCGTGACGCTGTCGGCAAAGGGCTCGGCGGCAATTGCCTCGGCATCGGTGGGCAACAGGGTGCGGATGCGGTTCTGGCCGCGATCGCCGAAGCCAGTGCCGGGGTAGACGTTGATCGTGTTGGTGCCGATCGAGGCGATGTTTTCGAGCACGGTCTGCTGCGTGCCCTGGCCGAGTGCGACCACCGAGACCACCGAGGCGATGCCGATGATGATGCCGAGCATCGTGAGGAAGGTGCGCAGCTTGTGCGACAGCATCGAGCGGATCGACATGCGGAACGCCTCGAAACCGCGATCGAGCCATTCGAGCGGGCCGCGATGCATCCCGACTGTGGGGCGGCGCGCGGCGGCGAACATGGCGTTGTCGGCGCGCGTGTCGCCGATGATCCGTCCGTCCTTGATCTCGATGATGCGCTGCGCCTGCGCCGCGATTGCGTGGTCGTGGGTCACGATGATGATGGTGTGACCTTCGGCGTGTAGTTCCTTGAGCAGCGCCATCAGATCGGCGCCGCTTTTGGAATCGAGCGCGCCGGTCGGCTCGTCGGCGAGGATCACCTCGCCGCCATTCATCAGCGCCCGCGCCACGCTGACGCGCTGCTGCTGGCCACCCGACAACGCTCCCGGGCGGTTCCTCAGCCGGTCGCCGAGGCCCAGCCGGACCAGCAGATCCTTGGCCCGCGCCGTCCGCGTGCCCCCGTCGACGCCGGCGTAGATCGCGGGCATCGCCGTATTCTCGACAGCGTCGAGATCGGCAAGCAACTGGTAGCGCTGGAAGATGAAGCCGAAATGCTCGCGCCGCAGCTCCGCGAGCTGGTCTGGCCCGAGCTTGCTGATGTCGCGGCCGCCGAAACGGTAGGTGCCTGCGCTGGCGCGATCGAGGCAGCCGAGGACGTTCATCAGTGTCGATTTGCCCGAGCCCGAGGCGCCGACGATGGCGATCATCTCGCCGGCCTGGATATCGAGATTGACGTCGTCGAGCACGGTGACCGTTTCGGCGCCCGTAACGAAGCGGCGGGTCAGGCCGCGCAGCGAAATCAGCGGGGCGGTCATGCTCAGCCGCCCCGCGGGCCGGTGAAGACTCCACTGCCGCCGCCAAGGCCGGGGATGCCTGTACCCGTTCGCGTGCCGCCGGTGCCCGTGCCGGAGCGCGATGACACCACATTGGCGCCCGCGACCACCCGGTCGCCTTCATTGAGACCTTCTGCGATTTCGGCGGTGATGTTGTTGTTGAGCCCGATTTTCACCTCGGCCATCCGCGTCTTGCTGGTCGCTTCGTCATAGACGCCGACCCGATAGAGGCCGTCGCGTCCGGCCGAGCCGAGCGCGGAGGAGGGGAGGGGGAGGACGCCCTTGCGCTGCTCGATGACGATGGTCACCTGCGCCGTCATGGCGATGCGCAGCTGGTGATCGGGGTTCGCTACCGAGAAGATGCCGTTGTAGTAGACGGCGTTGTCGGCGGTGGAGAGGCCCGTGTCCGATGTTGTTATGGCGTCGGGCGCCGGCTCGACCGACAGCAGCGTCGCGTCGATCTTCGTTTTGGGGTCGCCGAGGATGGTGAACGTCGCGCCCTGGCCGGGCTTGACGCGCGTGATGTCGGCTTCCGAAATCTGCGCCTTGATCAGCATCGTATCGAGGTCGGCGATCTTGACGATGGTTGGCGCCGATTGCGCCGCGTTGACGCTCTGACCCTCGGTGACGAGCACAGCGACGATGGTGCCGCTGACCGGCGCCGTGACATTGGTGCGCTCGAGATCGAGGCGCGCCGACTCCACTGCAAGTTCCGACTGGCTGACCTGGGCCTCGAGCGAGGCGATCGCCGCCTGGGCCGAAATCACCGCCGCCTGCGCGGTCATCAGATCGGCGTCGGAGAGCAGATTTTGCGCCTTGAGCTTGTCGCTTCGATCGAGCGCCGCCTGCGCGGTCTTGAGGTCGGCCTGCTTGGCACCGAGCTGCGCCTGCATGTTGGCGAGCGAGGCCTCGGCGGACTTCACCGCATTCTGCTGATTGACGGAGTCGATCTCGGCAATCGGATCGCCCTTTGCGACGACATCGCCCAGTTTCACCGACAGGGCCTTGATCGTGCCCGAGACCTCGGCGCCCACGCTGGTCATGGCGTTGGCCTGCAATGCGCCCGAGGCGAGAACCGTCTGCTCCACGTCGCCGCGCTCGACCAAGACCGTCGCGGGCTCGACCGCCGCCTGGGAAGGCGCCCAGTAGCGCAGCCCCGCGAACGTCGCACCACCGGCCACCACGACCACAAGTGCAATCCAGACGAAGAGCTTTCGCATCACGGGACCCAAGCAAACCTGCGCCCAGGGGAGTGGCGCCCAAGCCTCAATATGAATCGTCGGCGTGGCGAAGTAATGTTATCGTTCAGTAAGCTAGCCTAAGTTTTGGTAAGGTGGCGGCAGCGGATATCCACATCGGCAAACGGGCCTGTGCGTAACCCACGGCACAGTCTGCAACTTTGTCCGTTCGTGATAGTTTGATGACGTAGTGTGGGTTTTGGCGGGCCTGGCGTGTCGACGGCACTTTACATAGTGATCAAGAGCCGCGGGAAGTGGTGGGTGGACTTCGAGGGCCATTCCCACGGTCCGCACGACACGCGCGAAGCGGCCGCGCTCGAAGCCCGCGCTCAGGCGCAGTTCTCGGCCCACCTGGACCGGCCGAGCCAGGTCATGGTCCCCGATGGCGCAGGCAAGTACTGGATCATCTGGAACAGCAGCAATGCCGGCGCCGGTGTTCCGGTGAGCGCTGCAGCCTAGTCGCCGTCCGCGAAGCCAACGTGTCATCGGGCGAGATGCAGTCGGCCCCGCATTTAGCTGTCCGGGTTCACCGATCGTTCATCCGCAGGCGTCCAGCCTGCTCTCCGTCGTCAAGGTTCAACACCGGACAAGGGGAATGAAATGCGCATCGCTCACTTCGTGACTACCCTCATCGCCGTCCTGCTGCCTCTGATTGCCGCGACCCAGTCGCAGGCTTTCGAACAGAAGACGGGCTGGTACACGGTGCGGGTGATGCAGCCCAACGACGCGTCCCCGGTGCTCTTTCTGACGCAGACCAGCAACGGCCTCCGACTCCAGCGCTACCGCTCGGGCGATCCGACGCAGATGTGGGCGATCGTGCAGCCGGATTATCCGACGAGCCCGGCCGTTACCGGCCACGGTCCGCTCGAAGGCATCATCGACAAATGCTTCAACACCTTTCCTCCGCAGTGCGATTTTCAGGGCCATGCTGGCGAGGGTCTCGACGTGAGGCTGGTGAGCCGCTCGAGCGCCTGGTGCGTTGCGGTAGGGGCGACGCGCGCCACGGCCATCGCCTGCTCGAACAGCGGGAACGAGGCCGGATGGGAAAGGCTCAATGCCTCGATCAGTTCCTCGGCTACGGGCTTTACCAGCTTCAAGACCAAGAACGGCAAGTGCCTCGCCGCCAATACCGACGATTCCTATGCCGACGGCATGCGTCTCCGCGCCATCGGCTGCAATGACGCGGCGCAATGGCAGGGCCAGTTCATCGCCAACATGGCGGCGGAGCTCACCTGCCGGACCGACTGGGACTGGAATCTCTGCTTCGTCGAAGGGCAGGGGCGCTAAGCGCCGACCCGGTTGACGATGAAATCTCGCTCGATCGCGAGCCCGTCCCATTCATTGACCGGCACTTCGCTGTCGAAGATCAGCGTGTACGGCCCGGTGTAACCGGCGGCCTCGGCGAGATCGACGCAGCGGCCGTAGTCTTCCGCATCGAGGTCGCCATCGATGAAGCTGGCCTTGGCATGGCAAAGCTCGGCGCGGCCGAAGATCTTGGCGAGCTCGTCGTATTTGTGCGCGCCCTTCCAGTTGCCGAAGTCACCGAGCAGCCCAACCTTGCCGTCCAGCTTGTCGAGCACATAGCCGACCTGTTCGGCCGATGGCAGCAGGTTGAACCAGTTCTCGGTGGTTAGTCGCACGCTGGAGCCGGCGTTGCCGTCAGCGAGGGCGCTGAGCGCTGCAACCGACCTGGTGAGTGCCTCGGGCGAGGGCGCCTGCTTGCCGGCGATGATGCGGGCGTTTTCGGCGCCAAGCTCATTGGCGATCTCGATCCAGCTGGCGATCCACGCTTCGTCGCGGGCGCCGTTCACGGGATCAGTCACGTCTCCTGCGTCGATCAGCAGGGTCTGCAACGTCACGTTGCACGTCGCCAACTGGTCCCGCAGTTCGCCCAGGTAAACCGGGTCGCGGCTGGGGAGGTGGAACGAGACGAGTTCCATGCGGCTGTAGCCGTGATTGTTGAGCGCCGAAGGCAGGTCGAGCAGCGACTCGGTGACGTCGCCGTAAGTCTCCTCGACCGGACCGATCTGGGTCGTCGTCAGAATATGTGGATAGGTCGTTCCCAAATGCCGGTGCAGCGACCAAGTGGAAACGGCGATCCGATCCTGAATGGAGTTCGGCATCTCAGGCACCTCGGCGTCGATTTGGGGGATTCTGGTGCGCCTAGACGGCACGACCTCGAACCAGTTGATAGAGGATTTGACCCGGTGGGACAACATCCTTCGCCAGCTTCCTAAACACTCGGACGGTGATAGCCAATGCCCAAAACCGTAAGAGGATCAAAGCTTTCGATCCGCCTCTCGCGGACATATATTTGGTGAATAATCGACGGCGTGGGGAGCTGAAAAGTGCGAGGACGCTTATCGAGGCCCAACTTACCCACGCGAAACGCACGATCGAAACTGGCTGAGGGTCTGCATTGGCGTGGCCTCGATCGCGAGGTTCATGGGCTACTGCAAGGGTCACCCCGGCGGTGCGTGGCTCGTCCGCTGGCGCGAAGGCAAAGGCTACAAGCAGGAGCCGCTGGGCGTCGCCGATGACGTGCTCGCCGAGGGTTCCCTCGGCTTTGAGGCTGCTTCGAAGGCGGGCAAGGCCGTTGTTACCGGCAAGCGCAAGGACGCTGCGGCAATGGCAGCGGGGCCAGCGCTGACCGTCAGCGGCGCCGTCGGTCACTACGTGGCGGAGCGCGACGCGCGCGATACTCGACGGGCGGGGCGCGCGGTCAATTCCGACGCAAGGGGCCGCTTGAGCAAGCATATCATCGGACGATCTGCGAGCGGGACGCGGGAAGCGATCACCGCAGCTCCGATCGCGGAGGCGGCGCTACACCACCTCTCCGAAACCGATCTTACCGCCTGGCTGGCGGGCTGGCCCGGCAACCTCAAGCAGACGGCTCGGCAACGGCTGGTGAACGATTTCAAAGCGGCGCCAAAGCTTGCCTACACGGCGAACCGCAAGAAGCTTGCCCCCGACCTGCCGTCAATCATCAAAATCGGGCTCACCCTAGAAACGGCCGAGAGCGAAGGGGCCGAGGATGTGGCGCGCGAAAACCAGATCCATCTCTGACGGAGACGTTGCCGGATAATCATCGCCGCCCGTGACGTCGACGATACCGAAGATTGGGGCGGCGACCTCCGCCCGCCGCACCGAGCGCACGAGCGAGCCGGTCGCGGGCATGAACCAATATCTCACGCGCTTCGGCGGCGACTTCAAGATCCACACCGCGTCCTGGAATTCGGTGTTCCGCGATCTAGAGGACGTGTCGATCGACATCCTCGATACCGCGCGCGAGCCGCTGCGGAGCCTGAAGCCCGTCGAAATCGTCTGGCCGCTCCGCATCGACGGCATGTCGATGACCTTCAACACACCTCGCCCGCTCCGCGATGCGGCTGCGACCACCACGATCTCCGATATGCTGCAAACGACCGTCTACGAGATCCTGACCTCGCCTCCGGCGCGCCGCGGCGCTCCTGAGCCGCACGGGGAAGACCCTGTTCCTCACACCGGAAGCACGGCTGCTCCTCGGTCCGCCAGAGACCAATCTGCTGAGTTCGCCGCAACTGCGGGGACGACGGGCGCTGACCGGCGCTATCGGCCGCACAATTGACAAAGGGCATCCGGTCGCTCGATGAGCCGATCCTGCTTGAGCATCCGTCCGTGCGTCCCGTGTTCGCTCAAGTCACCGTCGAGGGCATCTGTGTGCCGCCGATCATTATGTCGAAACTGGTGGGTGATTGGCCAGATGATTATCTCGATAATCGGCGCCCCCGATCGCCGATCGAGGAGGAGGGGAGGCGAACGGCGATCCCTCGTTGTCGTGTCGAGGGAGCCGTGTGCCGCGACTATCATGATCCAAAATGGTCAGGTGATTATCTCGATAGTCGGCGCTCTGACCCAATGGTTTGTGACCGCCCGCTTGCGGAGTGCGAGGGCCTGAGCTGCTCGGGGTCAGGTCCCGACCTCGTCCTTTCCGCGGCTCACGTCGCGCTGGCCAGTGCATCAAGTCGACCGGATCGCCCTCCCACCCCAACTCTCACGATTATCGGAAAGTGTCTTCGGATATTCAGCGATAGTGACCGATGCGGAATCGGCTGCCTTCTCGATGAGTTGAAGACCCAATGTCTAAGGAGCGGGACGGATGAGTCATCTGACCTGGGCCGGAGTTTTCCTCGGCTTTGAGGAGGCTTTGGGTCACTTGATCCGAGACCAAACACTGAGACTCAAGGCGCAGGATGAACAACCTCGGTGCCCGATTTCGTCAATGCCTGAATTGTACTCCTAGAGGCTGCGCGTCGTTCACCGTTTTTGGCGCGAAACGGATATCGGGTGTACGGCAGCTTTTGGCCAAAGCAGACACCCGCTTGCCTGAATTCAGGATCTCCGTCGCTCGTACAGTCCAAGACGAGCTCGATGCCGGTCACTGCAACCACCGTCCCAAGCTTGACCCGTCGGCAAAACTAGGTTGCTGTCGGCAAGGGAGACCGGAATGACGCGCTGGCGCTGGGCGATCGGTATCGCGTTCGTGGTGGGGATCGCCCTCGTCGTCTTTCTGGGAGCGGAAATCGGCATCGATATTGGGCTACCCAAGCCGGCGTTCCCCGTAGAGTCCGTGCATGTCGGAGAGACCGTCGACTACGTGGTGAGCTACGAGTCGATCGGCAAATTCGATGTATCGACCTACGGCTCGCTGAGGTCGAAGATGCTGTCGGCCAACGGCATCATGCCCAATGCGGGCTTCCGATATTACCAAGGGGGCACGCTGTGGTTCGCCTTCGTCGTGCCGAGCCTGTCGACCAGCGAAACGAGCTGGAACATCCGGATCGACGACTACCGGACGATAAGCGCCCGCCTCGTCGTGGTGGATGGGGATGCCTTCCGGGAATACGGCTGGTCGTTCGACGATCCGCTCCACTTCGCCGATCTGAACGGGCGGGAGCCGGTCTTTCGCTTCGAGCGCAGCGCTATCGAGGGCAAGACCGTCCTTGTCGGTCTTTCGGGCCTCGCCGCCCTGCGGGCGAATGCCTATGTTGAAACGGATCGCGCGACCGATGCCGAGGAACTCGGTCAGGCCGTCAGTACGAGCCTGCTCGGCGGAGGATTGTTCGCGGTCGCTCTGGTATTGTTCATCATGGGCGTTCGGCTTCGGGCCTTCACGCTCGTCGCTGCGGCTGGCATGCTCACGTGGACGGGCGTCTTCCTTTTTGCGTCGCAGGGATATTTCCGCAGCGCCCTGCTTCTGGGCATTCCCAATTTCGCCGATGGCTTCCTGTATGGAACGGAACCTCTGCTCCTGACCTTTCTGCTTCTGTCGATCGTTGCGTATGTAGACGTGCCACAGATTGCACCGCGTTGGAGCAACGTTCTG
>JBKJTB010000305.1:0-10930 GCA_046594305.1 Devosia sp.
TCCTCGTCGGTCAGCGTCTTGTCGGTCGGCTGCAGGGTGACGCGGACGGCGACGGACTTCTTGCCCTCGGGGACGCCCTTGCCCTCGAAGAGATCGAAGATATCGACGCTGGTGATCAGCGCCTTGTCGGCATTGCGCGCGGCCTTCAGCAGCGCCGACGCCGAGACGGTGCGATCGACGAGAAAGGCGAAGTCGCGTTCGACCGGCATCAGGTCGGAAAGCTTCAGCGCCGGCTTCGAACGCGTCGGCTTGCGACGTGGCTCGGGGATGGCGTCGAGGTCGAGTTCGAAGGCGACAAGGGGCCCATCGATATCGAGCTCGGCCGCCCACGCCGGATGGAGTTCGCCGAACCAGCCGATGACGATCTTCGGCCCCAGTTGCGCGCGACCGCCGCGGCCGGGATGGGACCACGCAGGGGCCTCGTCGACGAGCTGGAGCTTGTCGAGATCGTGGCCGAGCGCATCGAGTGCCGCGGCAAGATCGGCCTTGGCATCGAACACTGAGACCGCACCGCCGCCCTGCCAGTTGCGGCCGGTGGTGCCGGTGCGGATGGCGGTGGCGTAAGTGTGCTGGCCCTCGGGGCGGTCGCTGAGGAACACCTGCCCGACTTCGAACAGGCCGAGATCGGAGTAACCGCGATTGGCGTTGCGGCGAGCAGCGGCGAAGAGGCCGGGTAGTAGCGACGGGCGCATGTCGGAGAGGTCGGCGGCGATGGCGTTGGCGAGCTGCAGCTCGGGCCCGCCGCCGCCAAAGCGCTTGGCCTCGGTCGCCGAAATGAACGACCAGGTGACGGCTTCGTCGAGGCCGCGCGCCGCGAGCACGCGCCTGACGGTGCGCCGGCGGCTCTGCAGCGTCGTCAGCATGCGCGGCGCGATGCCCGAGAGGCGCGGCAGCGGCTCGAGGGGCACGGTATTGACACCCTCCATGCGCATCACTTCCTCGACCAGATCGGCCTTCATGGTGACGTCGGGGCGCCACGACGGCACCTTGACCTGGAGCGTCGTTCCAGTGCCGCCGACGGCGAAGCCGAGGCGCTGGAGGAGTTCGACGATACGCTCGCTGCTGAGGTCGAGGCCGGTGAGGCGCCGCACTTCGCTCAGCGGGAAATCGATGACGGTATTGGGGAACACGTCCTCGCCCGAGATGGCGGGCTGCATCGGCGTGCCGCCACAGATTTCCATGACGAGGCGCGTCGCCAGTTCGAGGCCGGGCTCGGTGAGCGCCGGATCGACATTGCGCTCGAGCCGGTAGCGCGCGTCCGAGACGATGCCGGTCTTGCGGCCGGTGCGAGCGATCAGCTCGGGGTCCCAGCTGGCGCATTCCATGAAGACGTTGACCGTGCCGTCGGTGCAGCTCGAGCGCTCGCCGCCGAGGATGCCGCCTAGGCAGAGCGGGCCCTGATCGTCGGCGATGACGCACATGCCGGCGTCGAGCGCGTGCGTCCGCCCATCGAGGCCGTCGAGCGTTTCGCCGGGCCGCGCATTGCGCAGCAGCATGGTGCCCACGACCTTGTCCGGATCATAGGCGTGGAGCGGTCTGCCCCAGCCCTGCGAGACGAAATTGGTGATGTCGGCGAGCGCATTGATCGGCCGCAGCCCCACCGAGCGCAGCCGATGCTGCAGCCACTCGGGCGACGGGCCGTTCTTGACGCCGGCGATGTAGCGCCCCGCGAATTTGCGGATCGCCTTGGGCTCATCCGGGCCAAACTGCTGCGGCAGCGGCGGGATCGGGCTCGGGCCCTGCGACGGGACCGCCGCCATGTAGCCGTCGGTCGGGTTGAGCGTGCCCAGCCCGAACGCCGCGAGGTCGCGGGCGACGCCGTAGATGCCGGTGGCGTCGCCGCGATTGGGGGTGATCGAGATGTCGATCACCACGCCGTTGATGCCGGCGTAGTCGACATAGGCCATGCCGATGGGCGCATCGTCGGGCAGCTCGATGATGCCGTCGTGGTCGTTGCTCAGTTCGAGCTCCATGCCCGAGCACAGCATGCCGTTCGACACCTGGCCGCGGATCACGCCTTTGCTGATGGTGATGTTCTTGGCCGGAATGTGGGTGCCGGCGAAGGCGAACACCGACTTCATGCCGGATCGCGCATTGGGCGCGCCGCACACCACGTCGAGGATCTCGCCCGAACCGGCGTCAACCTTGCAGACCTTGAGGTGGTCGGAATTGGGGTGCGGCTCGGCCGAGACGACGAGCGCCACGACGAAGGGCCGGAGCGCCTTGCCCTGGTCCTCGACGCTTTCGACCTCGAGCCCGATCGAGGTCAGCGCCTCGCCGATCGCCTCGGCGGTCGCGGTGGTTTCGAAATGATCCTTCAGCCACTCAAGGGTGAACTTCATGTGTAGACACTTCCGGTCGCTTCGACCTTGGGCAGCGTGCCCGCGATCTCGAAAAGTTTGGCGAGCACATTGGCGAAGCCGCGGGCGTCGTCGATGGCGCGATGGGTATGCTCGATGTGGCCGAACCATTCGGGGGGCGCGTACTGCATGCCCCAATCGAGGTAGTCGGCGCCGCGCAGCGTGCCGGCCATTGTGTAGAGGCAGACGCCGCCGCCGCGAAAGATCTGGCGGGTCTTGAACGGGCCGCCGAAGGCGCGAGTGCCGGCATAGATCTCCAGATAGTGGTCCATCCAGAGGCCGTCGAAGATCATCGGCGCGGCGGCGAAGACACGATGGCCCGGCAGGGTTTCGACCCAGTCGGCATAGCGCGGCATGACGAGCTCGGCCGGCTCGGGATTTTCGGTCGCCGCGATCCAGGCGGCGGGCTCGGTCTGCCACCACGCCATCGTGTCGACATTGGGCTGGCGGTCGGAACGGGGTTCCAGCGTCGCCTCGAACTCGCCGAGCACCTTGCCGGTGACGTCGCAGGCGACCGAGGCGAAGCTCAGCATGGAGTTGCCGAGCGGGCTCGGCCCGTCGGCTTCGATGTCAGTGACGACGAAGGTGGTGATCGGCGGCGCGGCGCTCATGCGGTCAGCACCTCGACGAGGCGGATGCGCTCACACACCAGCATCATGTCGGCCGACCAGCCGCCATTGCGCTCGAAATAATCCTTGTGTCCCTGCCACCACGCGGCGAAATCGCCTTCGCCTTCGGCAAGCGCGAAATCCTCGGGCACCTCGGCGAAGCGCCGCTGGCTGACTTCGGTATATTCAATGAGCGCCGCCGGCTTGCCGCTTCCATCGAGCACGATGTCCTGCCGGCCCGCATGGGGCAGTGGGACGCCCTCGGCGACGTAGTCGCGTAGCGCGCCGCAGGTCGTTGTCTTGTCGCCCGCAAGGACGAGCGCCAGCAGGTCGTCGGCGAGCGCAGGGCTGTCGCCGAACGACCAGCAATGGTGCCCGTCGATCATGCTGGGCTCTTCCATCAGCTGCTCAGCCCCCCGAACAGCGTCGGCATGTCGAAGGCGCGGAAGCCGTAGTGGTCGAGCCAGCGCTTGTCGGCATCGAAGAACGCGCGAAGGTCGCTCATGCCGTATTTGAGCATGGCGATGCGATCAATGCCGATGCCCCAGGCGAAGCCTTGGTAGACGTCGGGGTCGAGGCCGCAATTGCGCAGCACGTTGGGATGCACCATGCCGCAGCCGAGGATCTCGAGCCAGTCTTGGCCCTCGCCGATCTTGATCTCCGGGCCTGAGCGGTCGCACTGCACGTCGACCTCCATCGAGGGTTCGGTGAAGGGAAAGAAGCTCGGCCGGAAGCGCAGCGTGACGTTGGGAATCTCGAAGAACGCCTTGAGGAATTCCTCGAGCACCCAGCGCAACTGGCCGATGTGCGAGCTCTTGTCGATGACGAGGCCCTCGACCTGATGGAACATCGGGGTGTGGGTCTGGTCGCTGTCGTGGCGGTAGGTGCGGCCGGGCATCACCATGCGGATCGGCGGCTCGATGGCGGGGGTGAGATACGGCGCCGCGGGCGGCTCGTTGGTCTGCTTCATCACCCGGATCTGCACCGGCGAGGTGTGGGTGCGCAGCACCTTGCGCGTCCCGTCCGGCCCCGGGTTGAGGAAGAACGTGTCGTGCATCTCGCGCGCCGGATGCCCCTCGGGGAAATTGAGCGCGGTGAAATTGTACCAGTCGGTCTCAATGTCGGGACCTTCGGCGATCTTGAATCCCATGTCGGAGAAGATCGCCGTGATTTCGTCCCACACCTGGCTGATCGGGTGGATGCGCCCCTGAATCGTCGGCGCCGGGCGCACGGGCAGGGTGACGTCGACCGTTTCGGCCGCAAGGCGGACATTGAGGGCCGCGCCCTTCAGTTCGCTGCCCTTGGCCTCGATCGCCGCGGCGGTCTCGGTCTTCAGCCCATTGATCGCCGGACCCGCGCTTTTGCGCTCCTCCGGGGCCATCGTCCCGAGCGTCGCCAGCAAGGCCGAGATCGAGCCTTTCTTCCCAAGCGCGGTTACGCGAACAATGTCGAGCATTTGCTCGTCATTTGCCTCGCGGATTGCCGCGTTTAGGGTGGATTTCAACTGGGCGATAGCGTCTTCAAGGCTCATGACAAATCTCGGTTTCGCGACGGCAAACAAAAAGCCCCGCGCCATCCCCCGTTTGGGGGCGGCGCAAGGCTTAGCTTGTGGCCTCGGTGAAGGCTAGTAGATCAGGCGCTGACGCGCTCTGCGGTGGTCTTTTCGATCTCGCCAAGATACGCGAGCGCGGCTTTCGATTGCGCCACGAGGGCGGCGAAGGCGGCGGGCTCGGTGATGGCGATATCGGACAGGACCTTGCGGTCCACCGCGATCTCAGCCTTCAGGAGGCCGTCGATAAATCGGCCATAGGTCAGGCCGTGCTCGCGCACCGCGGCGTTGATCCGCTGGATCCACAAAGCGCGGAAGCTGCGCTTCTTGTTCCGGCGGTCGCGGTAGGCGTACTGGCCGGCCTTGTCGACAGCGGCCTTGGCAACGGTGATGGAGCTCTTGCGGCGGCCGTAAAAACCTTCGGCGGCCTTGAGAACTTTCTTGTGGCGGGCGTGGCTGGTTACGCCGCGTTTAACTCGTGACATTTGTCAGCTCTCCTTAGCGATTGTACGGCATGTACCACTTGACCAGGCTCTCATCGCCCTTCGAGAGGATTTTGGTCCCCCGGTTCTGGCGAATGTAGTTGGCGTTGTGGCTGAGGAGGCGGTGACGCTTACCCGCGACGCCGGCCTTGACGCGGCCAGACGCGGTCATCTTGAAGCGCTTTTTGGCGCCCGACTTGGTCTTCATTTTTGGCATTTTGCGGTCCTGTTAGTCGCTCCGAAGAGCACGCATTCTGAACTGCCACGGCATGCCTGTCGGCCGGGCGGTCCGGTTTAGAAGCGGCGTCTATAATGGGGCAGGCCTAGGAAGGCAAGCGTTTGAGGTCGTGAATCAGCTCTTCGATCGCGTCGAGCAAATTCGCCTGCTCGGTGCGGCTCAATTCCGACAGCACACGCCGGTTGATCTCGGCCGTCACCTTCGCGGCCTCGGAGACCACGCCCGCCGCCCGATCGCTGAGAAACAAGCCCTGGGCGCGGCCTGCACGGGCCTCGCGGAAAATCCAGCCCTCGGATTCGAGCCCGTTGAGGGTGCGCGCGACACCCGGCTGCTCCACTTCCAGCCGTTCGACCAGTTCCTTCTGCGTCAGCCCCGGCTTCTGGCCGATCTCGATCAGCGCCGACGCCTGCGCCGGCATCAGGCCCAGCGGCGCCAGACGATCGCGCAGCCGCAGCGACACGAGCCGCGCCAGCTGTGCTGCCTGAAAGCCAATCATCGCGCGCTGATCAATCTGCATAAGGCGTTATGTAGCTGATTTGCGGAGGCTGGCCTAGATAGGGTGAGACTGCTTCAACTGATCTGCCAGTGTCTCCATCAGCACTGACACGCGCCGCGGCACGCGCCGCGATGGGTGGACCAGATAGATCGGCAGCGTCAGCATCTGCCACCCGGCCAGGACAGGAACGAGCCGGCCGGCCGCGAGGTCTTCGTGGACCAGGTCGGTCGGCATGTACGAGATGCCGGCGCCCTCGAGCGTCGCCACGAGCAGCGCCTCGCCATTGTCGATCTGCAGCCCGCCCTCGACCTCGGCGATCACCTGCTCGCCGCCTCGGCTCAGCGGCCAGCGGTTGCGCGGCGTCATGTTGAGATTGATCAGGCACCGCGCCGACGACAGGTCGCCCGGCGACGCCGGCGCGCCGTACTTTTCGACATAGGCCGGCGAGGCGACCAGCATCAGCCGGTAGGTGCCGATCCGCCGGGCGATCATCGACGAACTCTGGAGCTCGGCGACGCGCACCGCAAAGTCGAACCCGTCGGCGATCAGGTCCATCCGCCGGTCCGCGAGGATCATCTCGACGGTGACGGCCGGATTGGCCGCCTGGAAGCGTGCCACGATCCCGGCGAGGCTGTGGACGCCGAGCGTCGCCGGCCCGGTCATGCGGATGCGGCCCTCGAGCCGGCCCGGTCCGGCGCTCATCGCATCGTCGAGTTCGGCTGCCGCATCGAGCACGGCCTCGGCCCGCGCAAGGAACGTCTCGCCCGCCTCCGTCAGCCGCTGGGCCCGTGTCGTCCGCTCGATCAGCCGCGCACCATAGCGCTGTTCGAGCCCCTGGATGCGCCGGCCCACCATCGCCGGTGTGATGCCCAGCACCCGCGCCGCGGCTGCAAAGCTGCCGGTCCGCACCGCGGTTGCAAATGTCGCCAATGTGTCCAGGTCAGCCATTCGATACAAAACCGGTACACTGAAATGCCACGACAAGCAATTCTGTAACGGTCTGTATCGGGCTACATGTCGGGTACTGAATTCGAACCCCACGGAGACTCAAAATGACCATCGCAATCCTCGGCCAGGGCAACATGGGCGCCGGCCTCGCCAGCCGCCTCACCGGCAAGGCCGACCTCGTGCTCGGCGCGCGTGAACCCCAGGCCGGCCAGTTGAGCTACGCCGACGCCGTCGCCAAGGCCGACATCGTTGTCCTCGCGCTGCCCTACGACGCCGCGATCGATGCCGCCAGGACGCTGAACCTTGCCGGCAAGGTGGTCGTCGACATGACCAATCCGGTGACCTCGGACTTTTCGGGCCTGCGTCTCGGCCACACCACCTCGGCCGCCGAAGAGATCCAGAAGGCCGCACCATCAGCCAAGGTCGTGAAGGGCTTCAACACGATTTTCGCGACTCTGTTCGCGACGCCTGCCGCCGGCACGGCCAATGTGCCGATCTTCCTCGCTGGCAACGACGACGCGGCGGTCGACGCCGTGGCCGATCTGGCGCAGAAGGCCGGTTTTGCGGTCGAAAAGGCCGGCAAGCTCGATGGCGCCCGCCTGCTCGAGCCGGTCGGCATGCTCAACATCCGCTTTGCCTACGGCCTCGGCCGCGGCGCCGCGATCGCACCGGCCTGGCTCAATCTCGCCGCCTGACTTTCGGGCACACGCGCAAACAAAAGGGCGGCCAACGAGCCGCCCTTACTTCATCCAACGGGGCTATAACCTACTTGGGTGCCAGTACCATCACCATCTGGCGGCCTTCCGACCGCGGCGATGACTCGATCTTGGCCTTTTCGGCCAGTTCGGTCTGCACCTTGACCAGCAACTGCATGCCGAGGTCCTGGTGCGCCATTTCGCGGCCGCGGAAGCGCATGGTGACCTTCACCCGGTCGCCATCCTCGAGGAAGCGGTGCACCGCCTTCATCTTGGTCTCGTAATCGTGCGTGTCGATATTCGGCCGCATCTGGATTTCCTTGACCTCGATCACCTTCTGCTTCTTGCGCGCCTCGTTGGCTTTCTTCTGCGCAGCATATTTGAAGCGGCCAAGATCGAGCATCTTGGCAACGGGCGGGGTCGAATTGGCGGCGATAATCACCAGATCAAGGCCCAGTTCCTGGGCCTGTGCGATCGCGACACGCGTGTTGATCGCGCCTTGATTGACGCCTTCGGCGTCGATCAGCTGGACGTCGGGGGAAGTGATATCTTCGTTAGAAAGCGGCCCATCCTTCTGGGGCTGCACGGGTCTCATAGGTCTGCGAATGGCAGAGGTCCTTCAATTGTTGAGGGTCGGGGCGGAAAGCGCCGCTAAAATCATGACTCGGCACGAAGAAGTCAATGCGCTCACCTCCTTAGAAATGCAAATGTCGTGGCCTGTTGCGAGGTTGCGTGGAGCAAGCAATTTGACCGAATTCCTGCCCGTCGGCGAACGCCGCATCGCTGTGGAGCGGCGCGCCGGGCGCCAGCCCGGGCTGTTCTGGCTGGGCGGCTTCCGCTCCGACATGGCTGGATCGAAGGCCATGGCGATCGATCGCTTCGGCATGGAGCACGGCCTCGCCGTCACCCGATTCGACTATTCCGGCCACGGCCAGACCGGCGGCGATTTCGACCTCGGCACCGTCACCCGCTGGCTCGAGGAGACGCTGGCGGTGTTCGATACGACCACCGGCCCGCAGATCGTCATCGGCTCGTCGATGGGCGGCTGGCTGGCGCTGCTGCTGATCCGCGAACTGCGCCGGCAGGGCAACAGCCGTGTCATCGGCCTCATCCTCATCGCCCCGGCCACCGATATGACCGAACTGATGCTGGCGCAGATGCCCAAGAAGTACCGCACGCTGCTCTTGAAGCAGGGTTATGTCGACGAGCCCTCCGACTATTCCCCCGACCCGTACCGGATCAATCTGTCGCTGATCGAGGACGGCCGGCGGCATCTGCTGTTCGGCCGCGTCATCGAGACGGGCTGTCCGGTGACGATCCTCCAGGGCGCGCGCGACAAGGACGTGGCCAAGGAGCATGCGCTCAAACTGGTGCAGCACATCGTCAACGACCCGGTGACGGTCACATTGGTCCCCGACGGCGACCACCGCCTGAGCCGCGACCAGGATCTGGCGCTGCTCGAGCGAACGATCGAGGGGCTACTGATCGACTAGGCATGACGAGGCTTCCGGCAGCCTCGCGGCACCAGGGTCTGGTTTGCCGTGGCGCAAGTGGGGCCACGGACGGAGCGCGCGGAAAGCGCCTCCGAAAAAGGGAGAGCGCCGATATCGGCACCTCCGCGCGCTCCGCGATGGGGGTGTCGGGCACCAGCGGTGAGCGCCGTGGTCATTGCTGCCACGGCAGTCCCGCGAGGAACCCCAGACCGTGCGACCACGGCCATCCCATCATCGTCACCCGCACCTCGTCAGTACGCGCGGTAGTCGGTGACGACGGGGGGATACTAGCATGGGTCCAGGAGGACGTTGATAAGTCGGAGAAATAACGCTGGAGACGCCAGGATTTCTCAGGCGTTTGCCGGGACAAATTTTGGTTCGGAATCGAGCACCTTAGAACGATAGTCTAGCGATCTGGAGACCCAGTGCGTCGAAGTTGGCCGGATCGAGCCAGCGCTCGAAACCGTCCCTGATCCGCGGCCACTCCGTGTCGAGCATCGAGAACCACGCGGTATCCCGGTTGGCACCCTTGATGATCATGTGCTGGCGAAATACGCCCTCGAAGCTGAATCCGAAGCGGCGAGCCGCAACCTTGCTAGGTTCGTTTAGGTCGTTGCATTTCCACTCGAAGCGGCGATAGCCGAGTTCGTCGAAGACGTAACGGGCATGCAGATACAGCGCCTCGGTCGCGATGCGGCTGCGCGCCATGCGCGGGCCCCAGTAGATCCCCCCCACTTCGATCACGCCGTGCTCGGGCGTGATCCGCATCAGCGCCTGCCGGCCCTCGGCCCGGCCGGTGCTTTTGTCGATCACCGCAAAATACAGCGGATCATCCCTGGCTCCGGCTTTCGCCACCCAGTCGGCGATCGCCTCTTCGGACGCCGGAGGCGGTTCGAACAAATAGGTAAAACGCTGTTCTTGATCAACGGTCGCGCGGAAAAGGTCGGCGACATGCTGCGGGCCGAGCGGCTCGAGCCGCGCATAGCGCCCGTCGAGCACCACGCGCTCAGGCAACCGGGCAGGCGAGGGCCCGTTCATGCCGTCACCTTGCCGATGGCGTCGAGCCCGGCGCGATAGGTTGGATAGAGCAACTCGATCCCGAGCGCCGTTTTGATCGCCCGGTTCGACACCCGCTTGTTGTCCGAATAAAAACTGCGCGCCATCGGCGTCATGTTGGCATCCTCGTAGGCAATGTCGGGCGGCACCGGAACGCCCATCTGCCTCGCGGCGTACTCGATCAGATCCTGCGGCGGCGCCGGCTCGTCGTCGGCGAGATTGAACGTACCGGCAAGCTTGCGCTGCGCCGCCAGCGCAGTCACGCGGCCGATGTCCTCGACATGGATGCGGTTGAACACCTGGTTCGGCTTGACGATACGGCGCGCCGTCCCTTCGCGCAGCTTGTCGAAGGCCGAGCGGCCCGGCCCGTAGATGCCGGCGAGCCTCAAAATCAGCAGCGGCACACCGCGATCGGTCGCGTAATCCTGCCACTGTTGCTCGACCTCGACACGATGCGCGCTGCGCTGGTTGATCGGTCGCGTCGGTGCAGTCTCATCGATCCACGCCCCACCGAAATCGCCGTAGACGCCGACGGTCGAGAAATAGCACAGCCATTCGAGATCGGGCGCCGCATCGAGATCGGCACGATGCATCCTCAGCGCCGGGTCGCCCGCTTCGCCCGGCGGGATCGACAGCACCACATGCGTGGCACGCTTGAGGTCGGGCACGAGCGTACTGCCCGGATGTTCGCCGTCGAACAGGTGCGCCCGATACGGGCTATCCGCAAACGCCTCGATCCCCTCTTCGGTCCGGCTCGTGCCGAAGATCGGCAAATCCTTGCCGATGATTTGGTGAATGGCCCGGGCCGTCGCAAGCGACGAAAAACCCATGCCGAAAAAGAACACGCCCATCAGATGCTCTGCGTCCATTCTGTACGAACGGCTGTGTCGGACTCGCTGGGCAGAAAGTCCAGCGCCAATCGGTCCGATTTCTCCTCTCGGGCAAGCCGCCGCACCGCCCACACCGCCGCGCCGCGCACCAGCGGATCGGGATCGCTCAGCCGGG
>JBKJTB010000309.1:0-6939 GCA_046594305.1 Devosia sp.
CAAGCGGCGGGCGACGCCGCTCGAAGTGCTGCGCATCTACGACGCCGGCGGGAAGCTCAAAGTTCTGCGCATCCCCCCCGGCTACCAGACCGACATCGAGGTCTAGGAGCGTTCCCAGCAAAAGTGGGACCCGCCTTTGCTGTTCGAACGCGACCAACCAAAGATACTGAGCCTTCGCCGTTCGGTGGGAACGGGGGAGGATTAGTTCCCCATTGTCACGTCGCGGCCGGCGCCTGTGATCGAAATGGTGAAACCGGCGACCACGTCGACCAGCGCCATCACCATCAGGATGAAGAAGGTCGAACTCGCGGCCGGGGCGAACAGCAGGAACTCGATCAGGAACACCACGAACAGCGCGGTCGAGGCCATATGCTCGATCACCGAGTTGCGGCCGGTATTGGTGGATTTGATCACTTCGAAGAACAGGCAGATCAGACCCACCACCAGCAACACATCGCTCCAGGTCAGCGACCAGGTGACGTTCGACACCATGGGGATGGTGAACAACTGCGTCGACCAGCCGGCCGGATTCCAGCCCATCAGTGTCAGCGCCAGGATGTTGTAGAGGACGAACGGGATGATCAGCAGCGGCGGAATGAAGCTCCCCCCGCTCGCGCGGCGGCCGCTGGGCGGCAAGATCACGGTCTCAGTCATAGCAACTCCCATCAAGTCAGGTGCGCCCGACAATGGCAAAGTGCGTGCCGCGCCGCCAGTCCCTGCTTGCGCTCCGCGCATCGGGCCACAATATGGACGGTATCAACGGGGGAACTGTCATGACCGATCCGACCAGCAGCGAGAGCCGCCGCAACCAACACCCATCGCATGAGGGCAACTGGCCCGGCGTCCCGATTGTCGGCCTTGCCGTCGTCGCCGTCGGGCTGGTGTTCCTTGCCCGCAATTTCGGCATGGATCTGCCCCTGCCCGATCGCTGGTGGGCGATCTTCATCCTCGTCCCCGCGGCCGCGGCGCTCGTTTCGGCGGCTCGCTATTTCCGCCTTGATGGCCGCTTCTCGAGCCGTGTCGCAGGAGCGGTGACAGTGGGCGTGCTGATGCTCACCACGGCCCTGATCCTCTTCCTCGACCTCGAATGGGACAAGTTCTGGCCGCTGATGGTGATCATCGTCGGCCTCGGCATCCTCGCCCGGGGCACCGCGCGCCGCCGCTAGCGCGCCGCGAACCAGCGCCAGACGAGCCAGCCGGAAACGGCCGCCAGTCCGATCCAGATCACGACGATCACAGCCATCGCCCGCCTGCTCACCGGGCGCGCGATGATCGTCGCGGCTGTGGCCCGATGCTCGGCCAGCAGTTCCGGTGGGATCAGTCGGATCACCAGCAGGACGCCCAGTGGCACCAGCAGCACATCGTCGAGATAGCCGAGGATCGGGATGAAATCGGGGATGAGATCGATCGGCGACAGCGCATAGCCCGCAACGAGCAGCGCCAGGAGCTTCGCCGCCCACGGCACCCGCGGATCGTGACCCGCAAGCCAGATCGCCACGACATCGCGCTTGAGGCCCCGCGCCCAGTCGCGCAGACGCGCCAGCACTAGAGTTTCAGCGGCCCGACCATCTGCTCGGGCCGCACCTCGGCATCGAACTCGGCGCCAGTCAGCAGCCCCAGTTCGATGGCGCTTTCGCGCAGGGTCGTGCCCTTCTTGTGTGCGTTCTTGGCGATCTTGGCGGCGTTGTCGTAGCCGATCCTGCGGCTGAGCGCGGTCACCAGCATCAGCGACTTGTCGACCAGTTCCTTGATTCGCGCCCGGTCTGGCTCGATGCCGATGGCGCAGTGATCGTTGAAGCTTTTGGCGCCGTCCGCCAGGAGCCGCACCGACTGCAGGAAATTGTAGGCGATCACGGGCTTGAACACGTTGAGCTCGAAATTGCCCTGGCTGGCCGCGACCCCGACGGTCGTGTCGTTGCCCATCACCTGCACCGCGACCATGGTGATCGCTTCCGACTGCGTCGGGTTGACCTTGCCCGGCATGATCGAGGAGCCCGGCTCGTTCTCGGGGATGGTCAGTTCGCCCAAGCCCGAGCGCGGACCGGAGGCCAGCCAGCGCACGTCGTTGGCGATCTTCATCAGCGCCACCGCGAGCTGCTTCAGCGCCCCGTGGGTGCCGACGAACGCGTCGTGCCCCGCCATCACCGCGTATTTATTGGGCGCCGTCACAAACGGCTGGCCGGTAAGCGCCGCGATTTCGGCCGCGACCGTTTCGCCGTACTTCGGATGCGCATTGAGCCCGGTGCCGACGGCCGTCCCGCCCAGCGCCAGTTCGTAGAGCTGCGGCAGCGTCGCGCGGATCGCCTGCAGCGCCAGATCGAGCTGCGCCACCCAGCCGCTCATTTCCTGCCCGAGCGTCAGCGGCGTCGCGTCCATCAGATGCGTGCGGCCGATCTTGACCACATCCATGAACTGCTTGGCCTTGCCGTCGAGCGTGTCGCGCAGCAGCATGACGCGGTGGACGAGGTAATGTTCGATCGCCTCGACCGCCGCGATGTGCATCGCCGTGGGGTAGGTGTCGTTGGACGACTGGCTCATATTGACGTGGTCGTTGGGATGGACCGGTTTTTTCGATCCCATCGTGCCGCCGGCCAGCTCGATGGCGCGGTTCGAGATGACCTCGTTGACGTTCATGTTGGACTGCGTACCCGAGCCGGTCTGCCAGACGACCAGCGGGAAATGGTCCTTGAGCTTGCCGGAGATGACTTCATCGGCCGCCTTGACGATCAGATCGCGCGTCGCCTCGTCCATCAGCCCGAGCTTGAAATTGGCCAGCGCCGCCGCCTTCTTGAGGATGCCGAAAGCGTGGATGATCTCCGTCGGCATCTTCTCGCCGCCAATATCGAAATTGGCCAGCGAGCGGGCCGTCTGGGCCCCGTAATACTTGTCGGACGGCACGTTGATCGTGCCCATCGAGTCGGATTCGACGCGGATCGAAGTCAAGGAGAGCTCCCAAAGCAAAACGGCCAGCCCTTTTGGGACTGGCCGTTGGAAAGTTCAAGTGAGCCCAGGGGCCCGATCAGGCCTGCGTCACGCCTTTTTGGGCGCCAGGATCTGACGACCGCGATACATGCCGGTCTTGAGATCGACATGGTGCGGACGGCGAAGCTCGCCCGAATCCTTGTCCTCGACATAGGCGTTGGCGGGCAGGGCATCGGCGGAACGGCGGAAACCGCGCTTCATCGGCGAGGTTTTGCGCTTCGGAACAGCCATCGGAGTCTCCGTAATTCATCAGTTTCGCCGAGGATTTCGGCGCGACAGCTCGGGGTCTGTCGGGAAAAGTCGGGGCTCTATAGTGGAGAAATCCCCGTTTGGCTAGGCCAAAATAGCCCTGCCGCCATGCGCCGCAGTAGCGCCCAACGCGCATCTGGGCTAGAGCCCGCCCGATGACCAGTTTCGACGCCAAACTCCAGCAGAACGCCGCCGACATTGAGCGTGCGCTCGATACGCTGCTGCACGCCGATCGGCTCAGCGGTCCCGGCCAGCCGCCCGACCGGCTGCTCGCCGCCATGCGCCACGGCACGCTCGCCGGCGGCAAGCGGTTGCGGCCGTTTTTGCTGCGCGAGACAGCGCATATGTTCGGAAAGGCGGTAGAAAGTAGCCTCGTTTCCGCACTGTCCGTGGAGCTTGTGCACTGTTACTCGCTGATCCACGACGATCTGCCCTCGATGGACGACGACGATCTCCGCCGGGGCCGCCCGACTGTCCACAAAGCGTATGACGAGGCGAGCGCCATCCTTGCCGGCGATGCGCTCCTGACCCTCGCCTTCGGCCACCTCGCCGAGCACGGCGCCGCGGGCGACGGCGCGCTTGCCGCGCGGCTGGTGGTCGAACTCGCGGCCAGCGCCGGAACCGGCGGCATGGTCGGCGGCCAGATGGCCGATATCGAAGGCGAGACCACGGGCCTCACCGACACCGGCATTGCCCGCATGCAGGCGATGAAGACAGGCGCCCTGATCCGCGCCTCGGTTCGCATGGGCGCGATCCTGGGGGGGGCCGACAATGACGCCCTTGGCCACCTCACCGCCTATGCCGAAGCTGCCGGCCGTGCCTTCCAGCTCGCCGACGACGTGCTCGACGTCACCGCCTCAGCGGCGGCGATGGGCAAGGCGACCGGCAAGGACGCCGGCAAGGGCAAGCAGACGCTCGTCGCTCGCATCGGCGTCGAGGCCGCGCAGAGGCACCTCGGCACCATGGTGCATGACGCGATCACCGCCCTCACGCCGTTCGGCCCCGAAGCCGATACGCTGCGCGAAGCGGCCCGCTATTTCGCGACGCGGGAAAACTGATGGGCGCGATCTGGAGCCTCGCCGGCCAATCCTATCGCGATGCCTTCGGCCTGCT
This sequence comes from Devosia sp., assembly GCA_046594305.1. Classification (GTDB taxonomy): domain Bacteria; phylum Pseudomonadota; class Alphaproteobacteria; order Rhizobiales; family Devosiaceae; genus Devosia_A. Next base: position 4,345 of record JBKJTB010000309.1, read on the forward strand.
GCAGCGGGCGGGCGGCACGGTGGCCATCGCCGTGATCATCCTCGCGGCAGCAGGCTTCGTCAGCCTCGGCGCCGATCAGATCATCAAGACGGCGCTCGGCCGGCAGGTCGCGGGCACGCTGTCGAGCGTTGCCGGCATCTGGCTTGCCTCGCCTTATCTGGTGAGTCTCTACCGCCTGCTGCTCACCAAGGAAACCGTGCCGCCTGCCGCCTTGCGGGGCACCGTCGCGGCGCAGCACTTCTTCGGCTGGAGCGCCGTTCTGGCGTTCATCACCGGTGCACCCGGCTACGTCTTCGCCGCCTTCGCCCCGCCGGGCCTGACGCCCGAGACTGCCGACAATCCCGAAATGATGCTCCTCGTCTGGGGCACGTTCCTGCTGCTGGTTGCGATGTGGATCTTCACCACGCGCACCATCACGCTGCTGCCGGCCGCCGCACTCGGCCTCGACACCGGCTTCCGCTCCGCCTGGCAGGAGACGCGCGGCCGCTTCTGGTTCGTCGTCGGTGCGGTCACGGTGCCGCTGCTGCCCGTCACCCTCCTCGGCCTGCTGTTCACGGTGAGCACCACCGGCATCGTCTCGATCGTCTGCTCGATCGTCATGGCACTCGCGCTGCTGATCCTCGCGGTTGCCGTCACGGCCAATGTCTATCGCTGGCTCATGGACCATCCGAAATGACACTAGCCTCCGTCGAGGCCGACCTCGCGGCCCGCGCGCCGGACCTGCGTGTCATGGTCACCGAGGCCAGCACCGCCACCGTGCAACTGGCCGCCGAGGTGCATGGTTGCGAACCCGGTCAGATCGCCAAAACATTGGCGATCCGGGTCGGCGACCGCGAATTCCTGCTGGTCACCCGCGGCGACGCCCGTCTCTCCAACCAAAAGGCGAAGTCGGCCTTCGGCGGCCGCCCGCGCATGCTCGGCCCCGACGACGTGCTGCGCCTCACGTCGCATGCGGTGGGTGGCGTCTGCCCGTTCGGCCTGCCGGCGCCGCTGACGATCTACTGCGATGTGTCGCTGAAGATTTACGACGAGGTGATCCCTGCCGGCGGCGACACGCACGCGTCGGTGCGGTTGCCCCTGGCACGATTGGTGGAACTGTGCGGCGGCCAGTGGGCCGATGCGTGCGACGTGGCGGTGGCTTCACAGCCCGCATAGCGCGCGAGGCAAGGGCCCCTCGGCCCTACTCCGCCGCGGTCTTCTGCCCGGCGCCAAACCGCTGTTCTATATATTCCGCCACCATCACCTTGAATTGGTCGGCGACGTCGGCACCGCGCAGCGTCGCGACCTTCTTGCCTTCGATGAACACCGGCGCGGCCGGCGTCTCGCCGGTGCCGGGGAGCGAGATGCCGATGTCGGCGTGCTTGGATTCGCCCGGCCCGTTGACGATGCAGCCCATCACCGCGACCGAGAGCTGCTCGACGCCCGGATAGCGCTCTTTCCAGTCCGGCATCGACGAGGAGAGGTTGTCCTGGATCTCCTTGGCGAGAACCTGAAACGTCTCGCTGGTGGTGCGGCCGCAGCCCGGGCACGCTGCAACGATCGGGATGAACTGGCGGAAGCCCATGGTCTGCAGCAGTTCCTGCGCCACCCGCACTTCCTGCGTGCGGTCGCCGCCCGGCTCGGGCGTCAGTGACACCCGGACGGTGTCGCCAATCCCCTGCTGCAGCAAAATGCCCATCGCAGCGGAGGACGCGACGATGCCCTTAGAGCCCATGCCCGCCTCGGTGAGCCCGAGATGCAGCGCGTAGTCGCAGCGCGCCGACAGCTCCTGATAGACCGCGATCAGATTCTGGACGTCCGAAACTTTGGTCGACAGGATAATCCGATCGCGCCCGAGCCCGATCTCTTCCGCCCGCGCCGCCGACAGCAATGCTGACTGGATGATCGCCTCGCGCTGTACCGCAGCCGCTGATACCGGCGTCGCCGACACCGCGTTCTCATCCATCAGCTTGGTCAGTAGCTCTTCGTCGAGCGAGCCCCAATTGACGCCGATGCGCACCGGCTTGCCGTAGCGCAGCGCCAGCTCGATCAGCGTCGAGAACTGCGTGTCGCGCTTCGCCTTGAAGCCGACATTGCCCGGATTGATCCGGTATTTCGCCAGCGCCTCGGCGCAGGCCGGGTGATCGGTCAGCAGCTTGTGGCCGATATAGTGGAAATCGCCGATCAGCGGCACATTGATGCCGCGCGCCAAAAGCTTGTCGCGGATGTGCGGCACCGCCGCCGCGCTCTCGTCCCGATCGACGGTGATCCGCACCAGCTCCGAGCCGGCGCGCCAGAGCTGGCCCACCTGCTTGACGGTCGCATCGATATCGGCCGTGTCGGTGTTGGTCATCGACTGGACGACGATGGGCGCACCGCCGCCGACGACGACCCCGCCGACATTGACCCCGATTGTGTGCTTGCGCGGAAAACTGCTCATTTGCTCCGTCAGATAAGCCCTTGCGCGAAATGGCGCAATGTCGCCCATTCGCACAAAACGGAGAACATCCGATGACCTTTCAGGCCTATCTCGACAACATCGAGACGCAAACCGGTGTCACCCCGGACGAATGGATCAAGCTGGCCAAGGCCAAGGGGCTCACCAGGCCCGGCACC
>JBKJTB010000317.1:0-2745 GCA_046594305.1 Devosia sp.
ATTTTGTAGTCGCGGAGCTTCGAAAAGCCGACGAGTTCGGCGTGATAGACCAGTTCGCCCTGCTGGTTGGTGGCCTCGAGCGTGTTGAACAGGAGGCCCCAGCCGGGGATGGAGTTGGACGGGCGCTTGCCGGTGACGACGAGCGTGTAGGTAACGGTGTCGCCGGGTCGGACGGGGACCTTGAACTCCATGCTGTTGACGCCGGGGGAGGGGCCGGAGACGCCGGGCTCCTTGCCGAGGCCGCGCAGGCGATCCTCTTCGGCGAACAGTGCATCGACCATGTGGCGATGGCCGACGCTGACGGTGTGCCAGCCGGAGGCGACGAGGCCGCCGAAATGGCTGAGCCTGGCGGCTTCCGGATCGACGTGGAAATATTGCGGGTCGTAGAGTTGGCCGAAGCGGATGATCTCGGGCTCGGTGAAGTGGTGGCTGCCGAGCGGGAAGATTTCGTCGATCGTGATGTCCTCGAACCAGCGCGTCATGGGTTTTCGCCCTCGAGCAGCGGCGCAGACGGATCGCGCAGTTCGACGAGGTTGGCGAGACGCATGGTCATGACCGGCTCGCCGGCCTGATTGCGGATATCGAGGTCGATGGTGACGATGCCGCGCTCGGGGTGGCGACGGGAGCGGCGGAGGCTCGCGATCGTGCCGGTGCCGGTGATGGTGTCGCCGACCATCACGGGCTTTTTCCACTTGAGGTCGGAGAAGCCGAGGCCGCCCATCGAGGCGATGGTGTTGAGGAACGTGTCGCCGAGCATGCGCAGCGTCAGGGCGGCCGTCTGCCAGCCGGAGGAGGCGAGGCCGCCCAGCAGCGAGGCTTTTGCCGCGTCCTCGTCGAGATGGAACGGGAAGGGGTCGAACTCGCGGGCGAAGGTGACGATCATGTCCTTGCTGACGCTGGTGGCGCCGAGGTCGATGACCTCTCCGACGGCGAGATCCTCATAGTGGCGGCGGTTGGCGGTGACGGGGTTCATTGTGGGTTGACGTATACGTCAACGGGGGCGGGGGCTCAATGAGGATCGGACTGACGGCTTCGCGGGAGGATCGCGCCGACTGCCTAGTTCGGTGTTGACATTGCTATTTAGCGATACTAAGTGCCGGTAGTCAGTGTCACTGAATAGATAGCGAAAGGCTGGCCTGTGGGCAAGCAGATTACGGAAATGCTCAAGGGAACGCTGGAGGGGATTGTCCTCGCGATCCTCTCTACCCGGTCGGCGTATGGCTACGAGATCACCGCGTGGCTGCGGGACCGGGGCTTCTCGGACATTGCCGAGGGCACGGTCTACGCGCTGCTCGTCAGGATCGAGCAGCGCGGCTTCGTCGATGTGGAGAAAATCCCGTCCGAGAAGGGGCCGCCGCGCAAGGTCTACTCACTCAACGCCCAGGGGCGCGAGTACCTCGAAGAATTCTGGAGGAACTGGGGCTTCCTCACCGAACGGCTCAACCAACTCAAAGACGGAGAATGATCATGTCCCTCGCAAAATTTGCCTCGATGGTGATCGGCGAGAAGCGGCGGTGGCGCGAGTACAAGGCGCGCGTCGGCAAGCTGCCCGAGCCCTATCGCGCCACGGTCGATGCATTCGAGAGGTACCTGATGGTCTCGGGCGGGATTTCAGACGGCGAGAGCGCGGCGTCGCTGCTCGAGAACCTTGCCGATCTGTTCGAGGAGAGCGCGGCGGATGGAACGCCGATCCGCGAGATCGTCGGGCAGGACCCGGTCGAGTTCATCGAAGAAATGATCCGCAACTACCCGCAGGGGGACTGGAGAAACCGCGAGCGGCAGCGGCTGGCCGACGCCGTCAAGACCGCCGCGGGAGAGGACAAATGATGACCAACCAGCAAGCCCAGACGATCCGCGTGCGCGGTCTCGAGAAATCCTACGACAAGCTGCATGTGCTGCAGGGCGTCGATTTCGACGTGGCGCGGGGCAGCATCTTCGCTCTGCTCGGCTCGAACGGGGCGGGGAAGACGACGGTCATCAAGATCCTGTCGACGCTGCTCAAGGCCGATGCGGGCGCGGCCAATGTCAGCGGCTTCGATGTCGGCACCGAGGCCGCAAGCGTGCGGCAGTCGATCAGCCTCACCGGGCAGTTCGCCGCGGTCGACGAAATTCTCAGTGGACGGGAGAACCTCGTTCTGGTGGCGCAGTTGCGGCATATCAAACAGCCGGGGATGGTCGCCGATGAGCTGCTCGCGCGGTTCTCGCTGACTGAGGCCGGAGCGCGGAAAGTGTCGACATACTCGGGCGGCATGCGCCGGCGGCTCGACATCGCGATGAGCCTGATCGGCAATCCGCCGGTGATCTTCCTCGATGAGCCGACGACAGGGCTCGACCCCGAAGCGCGGCTCGAGGTGTGGCAGGCGGTCAAGACGCTCGCGGCGCAGGGGACGACCGTGCTGCTCACGACGCAATATCTCGACGAGGCCGAACAGCTCGCCGACCGGATTGCGATCCTTCACAAGGGCAAGATCATCGTCAACGGAACGCTGGTTGAGCTGAAGCAAATGCTGCCGCCCGCGAAGGTCGAGTACGTCGAGAAGCAGCCGACGCTGGAGGACGTGTTCCTTGCCCTCGTCGGCAAGGACGGTGCCGGCAGCAACGACAATTCGGCCCTGAGCGCCGCACGGAAGGAACAGAAATGAGCACGCATCTTTTTGCCGATACCACCGTCCTTCTCGGACGGTCGCTGCGCCACATCACGCGCAGCCTCGATACCATCATCACGACCGCGATCATGCCGATCGC
>JBKJTB010000369.1:0-3606 GCA_046594305.1 Devosia sp.
GGCGTGGTTCGACGCCAACCGGCCGCTCTACGAGGCTGGCTACGTCGCTCCGGCGCGCGCCTTCGTCGACGAGCTCGGCCCGAAGCTCAAGACCATTGCGCCGAACGTGCAGTACGAGCCCAAGGTCAACGGCTCGATGAGCCGCATCAATCGCGACATCCGGTTTAGTAAGGACAAGCGGCCCTACAAGGAACATCTGGGCCTGTGGTTCTGGCACGGCGACAAGCGGCAGTGGGACGTGCCCGGCTTCTGGTTCGAGCTGACCCCGCAGCACCTGCAACTGGGCGTCGGCATCTACATGCTGCAGGGCGAGGCGCTCGACGCGTTCCGCCAGTCGGTCATCCACCCACGGTCGGGCAAGGCGCTGCTCGCGACAGTGGCGGCGGTTGAGGCCAAGGGGAAATACAAGATCGGCGGCAAGACCCGAAAACTGAAGCCGCGCGGCTTCGAAGCCGACCCCGACCGCGCCGACTACCTGCTCTACGAGGGACTCTACGTCTCTCTCACGCTGCCGGCGGAGACCGCCACGAAGCCGAAACTCGCCGACATCTGCTTGAAACACTACACCGCGATGTGGCCGATCGGGCAGTGGCTGCTCGACGAAGTGAGCGACGGCTAGCCTCCGCTCGCCGTTAACATCCCGTTCACCGGCCATGCCCCCGGCGCAACCCAGCCCGTCTGTCGGATTTGGGGACTGGTCAGTTCCGCAAACTGCGTCAAGCTCCGCTTTGGGGATGTCGTACGCCTTGGGGGATTCGTGAACGCCGAACTGCCTGCAACCAAGCCTGTTGGCGTGCGCGATGTCATCGAACAGATCAACGACGATCTGCAGCGGTTCGGTGCCGCCAACCGCCAGGTCGTGACCCAGACCAAGCTGCTCGCCCTCAACGCCGTCATCGAAGCGGCCAGGGCCGGAGAGTCGGGCAAGAGCTTTGCCGTCGTCGCCAACGAAGTGCAGCGCCTTGCCGCGCAAGCCGCGCAGACCGCCGAGAGCTTTCAGAGCAAGGTCGAGCACCGCATCGGCACCAGCCGGCAGCTGGTGGGCGAACTCGAAGGCGCGCGCCTCGTCGATCTGGCGGAATCGCTGGTCCAGCTCATCGTGCGCAATCTCTACGAGCGTACCGCCGACGTCCGCTGGTGGGCGACCGATGCGTCGCTGTGGCAGGCGCTCTACGATCCCAATCCGGCAAACATCCGCATCGCCACCGACCGGCTCGGCGTGATTCATCGCTACTACTCCGTCTATTCCGATCTCGTCCTCATCGACGCCAAGGGCAGGGCGATCGCCACCGCCAATCCGGTCTATCGCGACCGGGTCCGCGGCCTCGACTATCTCACCTCCGCCTGGTTCCCGCGCGCCATCGCGCTCCAGTCCGGCGACGAGTATGTTGCCGATGATGTTCGCAATTCCCGCTCGCAATCAGGCCGGCAGGTGCTGATCTATGGCACCGCGGTGCGCGAGCGCGGCGAAACGCGCGGGCGTACGCTGGGAGCGCTCGGCGTCTATTTCGATTGGGAGCTGCAGGGCGCCTCGATTGTCTCCGACGAGATCGCGCTGTCGCCCGCCGAGCAGACCCGCACCGAGGTTTTGCTGATCGATGGCAAGAACCGCGTCATCGCCTCGTCCGACCCGACTCGGCTGTTCACCAGCTTTGCAATCGACGATCCCGGCAAGCGCGGCTCCTATGTCGATCGCGACGGCTGCCTCGTCGCCTTCGCCCGCACTCATGGCTACCAGGAGTATGACGGGCTCGGCTGGATCGGCGTCGTCCGGCAGAGGCCGCTGCCCTAGCGCCGCAATCGGTTAACCGTATTGGCGGCATGAACGCCAGCTAAACGGCGGCGTCAGCAGCAGTGCAGCGGCGTTCCACTAGGGTTCGTATTGGGTGGGTTGTCTCGGCCCAACATGAGGGAACTCAAAATGAACCGCTTCGCTGCCGCCATCACCGTCTCGCTTCTCGCCGCGGCCTTCGCCCCGGCTTCCACTGCCTTCGCCGACGACTTCGCCTACGGCCCCGACACCTGCCGCACCGGCTATGTGTGGCGCGAGGCCCAGCCGTTCGACCGCGTCTGCGTCCGTCCCACCTCGCGCACCACCGCGGCGCGGGAGAACGCCGCCGCCTTGAGCCGCATCGATCCAGCCGGCGCCTACGGCCCGTTCTCGTGCATCGCCGGCTTCGTCTGGCGCGAAGCGTTCCCCGGCGACGCCGTCTGCGTCACCCCGGCCCGCCGCACCGCCGTGGCGCGCGAAAACGCCGAGGCCCCGCTGCACCGCACGCGCGGCTGATCCGGATCATGCCGGGCGGCCAAACCGCCCGGTCACTCACCCGATCGCGATGATCACGTCGCCGGCCTTGGTGCCGGTTTCGACATAGCGATGCGCCGCCGCGATCTCGCTCAGCGGATAGGTCCGATCGATAACACCGCGCAGCACGCCGGCCTCGACGAGCTGCTTCAGCACCGCCATGTCCTTGACCTTATCGGCTGTGGCCCGGAGCCCCGTCGTTGCCAGCTTCGCCCGCGTTCCGTCGGCCCGCTTGCGCCGCAGCATGTGGATGAGGATCGCGAATGACGGCACGGTTGTGAGGTAGATGCCGCCAGGCTTCAGCGTGGTGCGGCACTCGGCGAAGCTGCTCTTGCCCACGGTATCGAAGATCACGTCATAGGCGCCGCGCGCCGTCGTGAAGTCTGCGACCGTGCGGTCGATCACCGCGTCCGCGCCCAGCGATCTCACCAGCTCGATATTCCGCGTGCTGCACACCGCTGTAACCCTCGCGCCCATGTGCTTGGCCAGTTGTACCGCCACCGTGCCGATGCTGCCTGCGGCCCCATTGATGAGGACCGTCTGCCCGGGCTCCAGCTTCGCCTCGTCGCGGAGGAACGGCATCGCGGTGAGAAAGCTGTAGGTCAGCCCCGCTGCTTCGCCGAAGTCCAGTGCGTCGGGCATCGCCACCAGCGCCCCGCTCTCCGGCACCGCGACCAGTTCCGCCATGGCGCCCGGTGTGGGGTCGGTCGTGCCGAACACCCGGTCGCCCGGCTTGAACCGCGTCACCGAGGACCCCACGGCTTCGATCACCCCCGCCACAGCACCGCCGGGCGTCGGCTCCTTCGGCCTGGTCAGTCCCATGAAGAACCGGATCAGGAACGGATCGCCCGAGCGCATGGCGATGTCGGCCGGCGACACCGAGGATGCGGCCTGCCGGATCAGCACGTCAGTCGCGCCCAGTACAGGCGCGGGCCTGTCGCGGATCACAATCACCTCAGGCGGGCCGTAGCGGTCAATGCAAGCAGCTTTCATTTCAGTCTCCTATGCAGCAGTCGGGAATCCTCTCCCGCCTGCGGGGGAGGGGGACCACCCGAAGGGTGGTCGAGGGGGGGAGCCGCTTGCGCGGTGCGCCCCTAATCGTCGTATTGAAACGCCGTTTCAAGTGGCACGCCGAACGCCTTCGCGATCCGAAACGCCACCTCGAGCGAGGGCGAATAGCGCCCCTGTTCGATGGCGACGATGGTCTGGCGGGTCACTCCCACCTTCTCGGCCAGCGCCGCCTGCGCCATCTCGCCGGCATGAAAGCGCAGCGTGCGCACGGTGTTCACGATGTGCGGCTC
>JBKJTB010000445.1:0-5105 GCA_046594305.1 Devosia sp.
ACAATGGGATCACGGACAATTGGGCGGACGGTGGCGACCAGCGCTGGTGCTTCAAACCCGACCCTTTATATTGAGCTGCGAAACAACACTTCGCCCATCGATCCGACCGGATGGTGGGCTACTCCCACAAACACTACCCAGAGTGGATAGACCCTGATGCGTCTGACTCCTTCGCGCGCCGTGCTCGCCGCGCTCCTGATGCTGGGCACTGCGGTGCCGTTCGTCCTCGCCCAGGACAGCGCCCCATCGAGCGCGCCCAGCAGCGAGCCTTCAATGGAAGCGCCGTCCACGGCGCCCTCCAGCGCCGAGCCCGTCACCGACCCGACGCCCGATGATCCGGTCCCTGTTCCCGAGCCGCCGCGCACGCCGCGCACCGACGAGGAAATCTTCCAGGACCTGAGCTTCTTCGGCGAAGTGTTCGACCGTATCCGCCGCGAATATGTCGATGCGCCCGACGAGCAGACCCTGCTGCGGGCTGCCATCAACGGCATGCTGACCTCGCTCGATCCGCATTCGGGCTATCTCGATCCGAAGATGTTCGAGGACGTGCAGGAAGATACTTCCGGCCAGTTCGGCGGGCTCGGCATCGAGGTCACGATGGAGGAGGGTGTGATCAAGGTGGTTTCGCCCATCGACGATACGCCCGCGGCGCGCGCTGGCGTGCTGGCCAACGACTTCATCGTCGAACTCGACGGCAAGAACGTGCAGGGCATGGCGCTCGACGACGCGGTCAAGCTGATGCGCGGGCCGATTGGTTCCAAGATCAAGATCACCGTGATCCGCGAAGGCGCTACCGAGCCGCTCTATTTCGAGCTCGCCCGCGATGTGATCGCGCAGCGCGTGGTGCGCTACACGATGGAAGGCGACGTCGCCGTGCTGCGCCTCGCCCGCTTCACCGAGCAGGCCTATCCGGGCATCCAGAAGGCCATCAAGGACATCTACGAGGAGCGCAAGGGCGTCGCCCCCAAGGGCCTCATCCTTGACCTCCGCAACAACCCCGGCGGTCTTGTCGATCAGGCGGTCTATGTCTCGGACGCCTTCCTCAAGCAGGGCGCCGTGGTGCTGACCCGCGGCCGCAACGAAGACGAAGCGACGCGCTACGACGCCAAGCCCGACGACCTCGATGCGAAACTCGCCGACGTGCCGCTGATCGTCTTGATCAATGGCGGCTCGGCTTCCGCAGCCGAGATCGTCGCCGGGGCGCTGCAGGACCACAAGCGCGCGACGCTCCTCGGCACCCGTTCGTTCGGCAAGGGCAGCGTGCAGTCGATCATCAACCTCGGCCCCGACGGCGGCATCCGGTTGACCACGGCGCGCTACTACACGCCCTCGAACCGCTCGATCCAGGCGGCGGGCATCGCCCCCGACATCGTCATCAAGGAGAACGTGCCGGCCGAGTTTGCCGGACGCGACGAGATCCTTGGCGAGGCCGGTCTCAACGGCCAGATCGGCGGCGGCACCGAACAGCAGGCGACCACCGGCTCGTCGGTCTATGTGCCAACCGACAAGACCGAGGACACGCAGCTCCAATACGCGATCAAGCTCATCCTCGGCACCGAGAAGAACGACGCCTACCCGCCCAAGGCGACGGGCTGAACGGCAAATGTGCTATCGCTCGGGACATGACGACGGACGATTGAGTCGTCCGGGGATGACCTGAGCGATGGCCGAAGACCTCAGCGCACCACTGGGCCGCAAACGTGCGGCCAAGCCGGGCAGGAACCTCAACCTGAAGCCGACGTCGCTGCCGCTCGCGCGCATCGCCTTCGGCGTTGCGGCGCTGATCGTGGCAGGCGTCGGGGCCCGCGTGCTGCTGGTCAACGACCCGATGGGCGGCCGGCCGGTGACGACGATCGACGTCAATGCCGGCGGCGCCAACGCCATCGCCGATACCGTGGCGCCGACCGGGAACGCGACCATCACCGCCGAGCCCGAAGTGCCAGCGGCGAATTTGGGCGTCACCATCGTCGGCGACGATGTGCCGGATGGCGACCCGCAGGCGATGGGGCTCGGAACAACCGCCAACGCCGATGGCCTGCTGCCCGATCTGCTCGAGGAGACCGAGCACGGACCAATCCCCCGCATTGCCGCGACCGGTGAAACGCCGTTCGACGCCTATGCGCGGCCCTCGCTCAACCCTGCGACCGCCGACGGCAAGAAGCTGATCGCTATCGTCGTCACCGGGCTGGGGCTCAATGAGACCGGCACCGCAAACGCCATCGACACCCTGCCCGATGCGATCACGCTGGCCTTTGCGCCCTATGGCAAATCGCTCAACCGCACCGTCGCCTCGGCGCGCGCCGGCGGCCACGAAATCCTGCTCGAAATGCCGCTCGAGCCCTTCGACTACCCCGACAGCGACCCCGGCCCGGACACGCTGCTGACCGGCCAGGCGCCGCGCGACAATCTCGACAAGCTGTTCACGGTGATGGCCAAGTTCGGCGGCTATATCGGGCTCATCAACCACATGGGTGCGCGCTTTACCTCCTCGACCGCCGACTTCGCGCCGATCATGGAAGAGCTCGGCGCGCGCGGCCTCGGCTATATCGACGACGGCAGTTCCAACCGGTCGGTCGCGACACAGCTCGCTGCCGCCAATCGCGTCGCTTTCGGACGCGCCGACATGGTGCTCGACCAGACCCCCTCGCGCAGCGCCATCCTCGAACAGCTCGCTGCGCTCGAAGCGCGCGCCACCGACACCGGCCAGGCGATCGGCGTGATCTCGGCGCTGCCCGTTTCGGTGCAGACGCTGGCCGAATGGACCGCGGCCGCCGAGCGTAAGGGGTTTGCCATCGTTCCCGTCAGCGCATTGATGAAGGCCGGCACATGAAGACGCTCGACCGCGAGGCGATGCCCTATCGCGATTGCGTGGGCACCGCGGTGTTCAACCGCGAGGGCAAGGTGTTCATCGGACGCCGCAAGCCCGAGGAAGACCCCGAGGATACGAGCGAGGCCGGCGCGCCCTGGCAGATGCCGCAGGGTGGCATCGACAAGGGCGAGCAGCCGCGCGATACCGCGCTCCGCGAGCTGTTCGAGGAGACCTCGATCCGCTCGGTGGAACTGGTCGCCGAAGCGCCGGGCTGGATCTATTACGATTTGCCCGACGAGGCGCTGGGCACCGCCCTCAAGGGCAAATATCGCGGCCAGCGCCAGCGCTGGTTCGCCTACCGCTTCATTGGCAGCGACAGCGAGATCAATGTCACGGAACCCGGCGACGGCAGCATGCCGGCCGAGTTCGACATGTGGCGCTGGGAGGAGCTGGAGCGGCTGCCCAGCCTCATCGTGCCGTTCAAGAAGCAGGCCTATCTCGAGGTGGTAACCGCCTTCCGCGACCTGCCCGCCAAACTCCGCCGCAAGTGAAGACCATCGGCCTCATCGGCGGCATGAGCTGGGAATCGACAGCGCACTATTACGCCATTCTAAATCGCGAGACGGCAAAGGCGCTGGGCGGCTTGCACTCGGCCCCGGTGATCGTCCACTCGGTGGATTTTGCGCCAGTGGCGGCGATGCAGAGCGCGGGCAACTGGGATGGCGCCGGTGCGCAGCTCGCGGCGATTGCCCGAGCGCTCGAAGCGCAGGGCTGCGGCGTGATCGGGCTTGCGACCAACACCATGCACATCTGCGCGCCGCAGATCGTCGCCGGACTTGCCGTGCCGTTCGTCCACATCGCGGCGCCGACGGCCGATGCGCTGCTGGCGGATGGGATCGGCAAGGTCGGGCTCCTGGGAACCCGCTTTACGATGGAGAAGCGCTTCTACATCGACGAACTGGAGCGGCGCGGACTCGAGGTGCTGGTGCCCGATGTGGGGATCACCAATCTCAACGGCATCATCTACGAAGAGCTGTGCCTCGGCATCGTCCGCGACGAGTCGCGGCGGGTGTACGTCGAAGCCATCGCACGGCTCGCGTCACGGGGCGCCGAAGCGGTGATCCTGGGGTGTACCGAGATCGGCATGCTGATCGACGACAGCGTCAGCCCGCTGCCGACCTACGACACCACCGATCTCCACGCCAAAGCGCTGGTCGCAGCCGCACTTTAGAAACCAAAAGTTTCGCCCGGAGACGCCTGAGAACACAGGCCTCTCCGAGCTTATTTCTCCGACTTATCCACGGTACTTCCGGCCTGTGCTAATATCCCTTCAGTTCATCGCACGGACGGTAGTCGACGCGAACGACGCGATGGACCAGCGGGTGGGGAAGCTTCGCGGCTTCCCTGGGCCGTGCGGTGGCAGTACTGGGTGAATGCCCAGCCCGATCGCGCACGTGATCCTGAAATCCCGCGCCCCGAGGCGAGTGCGTCTCACATACTAAAACATCGAGGCGTACGCGCCTCGGGGCTCCGTCCACCTCTTATCCGAGGCCCGAACCGGAGGTCACATGGCCAACGAACGCTTCCGCTCGCCCATGATTCCGCGTGTGCAGCTAGGCAGCGCGCCGCCGACCCTCGTCTTCCTCGAGATGGAACACGTCCACCACCCGGTCGAGTTCACTCGCCTGCGCTTCGGTCTGCTCGATGGCGGCGTTGGTTTCTTCGACGAGCGCGGCGTTGTGCTGCGTCATCTCGTCGAGGGCGCGGACGGCTTCCGAGACCTTATCGATGGCAAAAGCCTGCTCACGGCTGGCGGTGGCGATGCCGTCGATCAGCGAGGACGACTCCTTGGCCGATTCGAGCATGACGACCAGCTTCTGCGCGGCTTCGGCGACGAGGCGCGAACCGCCTGTGACTTCGGTGCCCGATTGCTCGATGAGGCCCTTGACCTCGGAGCTTGCCTTGGCGGCGGACTGAGCGAGGCGGCGCACTTCGACGGCGACGACGGCAAAACCCTTGCCGGCCTCACCCGCCCGCGCGGCTTCAACGGAGGCGTTCAGCGCCAAGAGGTTGGTCTGGAAGGCGATGTCGTCGATGACGCCGATGATGTTGGAGATTTCGCCGGAGGACTTTTCGATGCCCTGCATGGCGTTGACGGCATTGCGGACGACTTCGCCGGATTTTTCGGCACCGGCGCGGGTGCGGGCAACCAGCTGGCCGACCTCTTCGGCGCGGCGGGCGCTATCCTTGACCGTCGTGGTGATCTGCTCGAGGGCTGCGGCCGTCTCTTCCACGG
>JBKJTB010000282.1:0-8120 GCA_046594305.1 Devosia sp.
CGACACCGGCCCCTGCGGCCCGTGCTCGGAAATCTTCTACGACCACGGCGACAAATACTGGGGCGGCCCGCCGGGCTCGCCCGAGGAAGATGGTGATCGCTTCGTCGAGATCTGGAATCTCGTCTTCATGCAGTTCGAGCAGTTGCCCGATGGCAGCCGTACAGCGCTGCCCAAGCCGTCGGTCGATACGGGCATGGGGATCGAGCGGGTCGCCGCCGTCCTTCAGGGCACCAATAACAACTACGAGACGGACCTGTTCAAGGCGCTCACCGCTTCGACCATGCAGGCCACCGGCTTCACCGGCGACCCGACCACGCCGAGCCTCCGCGTCATCGCCGATCACCTGCGCTCGATGAGCTTCCTCATCGCCGAGGGCGTGCTGCCGTCGAACGAGGGCCGCGGCTATGTACTGCGCCGCATCATGCGCCGCGCCATGCGCCACGCGACGCTGCTCGGCTCGAACGAGCCGTCGATCCACCACATCGTGCCGACGCTGGTGCGCGAGATGGGGCAGGCCTATCCCGAGCTGGTTCGCGGCGAGCAGATGATCGAGGAAACCGTGCGCCTCGAGGAGCAGCGGTTCATGAAGACCCTCTCGCGCGGTCTCCTGCTTCTCGACGAGGCGACCGCCGGCCTTGGCAAGGGCGACATGCTGGAGGGCGTCACCGCCTTCAAGCTCTACGACACCTACGGCTTCCCGCTCGATCTGACGCAGGACGCGCTGCGCCTGCGCGAGATCAACGTCGACCTCTCGGGCTTTGAAGATGCGATGGCGCGCCAGCGCGCCGAAGCGCGCAAAAGCTGGGCCGGTTCGGGCGAAGCGGGCGAGGACAAAGTCTGGTTTGCGGTCGCCGACAAGGTCGGGCCGACCGAATTCCTCGGCTATGAAACCGAGACCGCCGAAGGCGTCGTCACGGCGCTGGTCAAGGGTGGCCAGATGGTCGACTCTCTCAGTGTGGGCGATGAGGGTTTTGTCGTCCTCAACCAGACACCATTCTACGGCGAAAGCGGCGGCCAGGTCGGCGACACCGGCGTGCTGCTGGGCGACAACGGGTTGAAGTTCGACGTGCTCGAGACCGTCAAGCACCACGGCGTCTTCGGCCACAAGGTCAAGGTCGCGAGCGGCGGCATCTCCGTCGGCAACGGCCTCGTGCTCAATGTCGATCACGCGCGCCGCTCGGCCATCCGCGCCAACCACTCGGCAACGCATCTGCTGCATGAGGCGCTGCGGCTGGTGCTGGGCGATCACGTCGCGCAGAAGGGCTCGCTCGTCACGCCCGACCGCCTGCGTTTCGACTTCGTCCATACCAAGCCCATCACAGTTCAGGAGATGGCGCAGATCGAAGAAATCGCCAACGACATCGTGCTGCAGAATTCGAAGGTCGAGACGCGGCTGATGGGCGTCGAGGAAGCCAAGGAGTCCGGCGCCCGCGCGCTGTTCGGCGAGAAGTACGGCGACGAAGTGCGCGTTGTGTCGATGGGCGATCCCACCGGCAACGCCGTGGGCTGGTCGGTGGAATTGTGCGGTGGCACTCATGTGAACCGGACCGGCGACATTGGCCTCATCACCGTGCTCGGCGAGGGCGGCGTGTCCTCTGGCGTGCGCCGCATCGAGGCGCTGACCGCCAAGGGCGCGCGCCATCATGCGCGCACCAACACCAATCTTGTCGCCAGCGCCGCCGACGTGCTGCGCACCACGCCCGCCGAAATCCTCAACCGCATCGAGGCGCTGCAGGACAACCTGAAGAAGTCCGAACGCGCACTCAGCGAAGCGCAGAAGAAGCTGGCGTTGGGCGGTTCGTCCGGCGCTGCGGCTGCTCCCGCGGCCGAGATCGTCAACGGCACTGCCTTCGTCGGTCGCACCGTCGAGGGGGTTGCCGCCAAGGATCTTCGCGGTCTGGTGGATGTCGAAAAGAAGAAGCTCGGCTCCGGCGTCGTCGCTCTGGTCTTGAAGGGCGAGGACGGCAAGGGCACCGTCGCCATCGGCGTTACCGACGATCTGGTCGGCAAGCACTCCGCTGCCGAACTCATCAAGCACGCCACGGTCGCGCTTGGCGGGCAGGGTGGCGGTGGTCGCCCCGACATGGCGCAGGGCGGCGGGCCGGATGGATCGAAAGCCGACGACGCGATCGCCGCAGTGCGTTCAGCCCTTTGAGGTTGTCGCTTCGGGGGCCCCGGCAATGGGGTCTTCGAGCGGCGTATCGGGAGCCAGCCGCGCTGCCCGCTCCGCTTCGCGCAGCGTCGATGGTCCGGCGCCCGCCGGGGCATTGCGCGAGAAGATCCGCAGCCGTGCCCCGCCGCTCAGCACATTGAGAATGCCGGCCACCACGATCACGAACAGCCCGACGACGCCGACCGCATCGGGGTACTCGTAGTAGAACAGTGCCCCAAACAAGATCGCCCAGAAGATCTGCGAGTATTGCAGCGGCGCAATCTGGCTTGCCGGGACCGCCCGCGTCGCCGCGATGAACAGCATGTTGCCGGTCCCGCCGCACGCCCCGATCACCAGCAGCCAGCCGAGTTCGGTCCAGGTCGGCCAGTGGACGTCCCGCGTAATGAGCATCAGCGTGCCGTTGACCACGAGGATGTACAGCGACGCCATGCCGATCAGGCTCACCCGCGTCTCTTCCTTCGCCACCCGGCGCAGCACCGTCGTGGTGACGGCGCCCGCAAGAGCTGCGATCAGGGCCGCGATATGGCCCGGATGCAGTTCCCGGAATCCCGGCCGCACCACGATCAGCACGCCGATAAAACTGGCGGCGAGGATCAGCCAGCGCTGCAGGCTCACGGTTTCCTTTAGGATCGTCACCGAGATCAGGACGATGAAGATCGGCGCGAGGAAGGCGATCGAGTACGCCTCCGCCAGCGGGATCGTCACAAAGGCATAGATGATGGAGGCGTTGCCGATGACGCCGCTGAGGCCGCGCAGATGCACCAGCTTCGGGTTCTTCAGCCTCCAGAAGTAGAGCCAGTTCTCGCCCTTGGGGGTGGTGAGGAAGACTGGGACGAGGGAGAACAGCGTGGTGAAAAACGCCAGTTCATAGACCGACAGTCCGGCTCCCAACCCCTTGATGATGGCGTCGCAGCACGAATAGAGCGCGTAGGCGCTGAAGGCAAAAAGGACGCCGGGCGGCATCTGGGGGAGTATCCGAGAAGAGTCGCGGGGAATGCTCGACGTATAGACACCTCACGGAGTCGCGTCGATAGCTGACATGTTAGTTTCTGCCCCGACTAAGGTGCAATTGTCGCGATTTCGTTGGTCCACACCAATCCTGGGAACCTCGCCGGGACCAGCGCGGCGTCTTCCGGTGTGTCGATGCCCGAGGTGCCGGGGTCGCCGGCGGCATAGGGGCCGATCAGGATGACCTCGGAGCCGGCATCCTTCATCCGCTGGATGAAGCGATTGGGCCAGCCCCAGAGCCAGCCGGCAAAATTGATCGGCACCATGACCATGGTGTTGTGGCAGGCGGCGGGGACGATACCGGTCCAGCCATAACCTTCGTATTGCAGCAGGCAGGCCATGAGGCCCTTGCGCGACCAGGCGGCGACGTCCGGCAGCAGCGTCTTGGCGCGCATGGTCGGCGCGTCGCCGCCATAGACGCCCCAGATGGAGTCGGCCCATTGCGGGTTGGCCTCGACGAAGGCGCGGAGCATATCGCCCTCGCGCTCTTCGTTGGATTTGTAGTTCACAAGGAAGCGCTTGCCGGGCATTGCGGCGAAGACATCCGACAATTCGGGCAGCATGCCGACGCCCTTGCCGCGGAGGGGGAAGGTCTTGCCGCCATCGGCAGTGTAGCCATAGCCGACGTCGAGCGTCTTCAAATAGGCCATGTCGTGCGAGCGGGTCTCGCCAATCCCTTCGGTGCGGCAGTCGAGGGTCCAGTCGTGGAACACCGCGAACTTGCCGTCGGTGGTGGGATGGACGTCGAGCTCGACGAAATCGGCGCCGGCGGCGAAGGCGGCCTGCATGGCGGGGATGGTGTTTTCGATCTCGTCGACGATCGGCTCGCGGATCATCGTCGCGGTGCAGCTGTCGTTGGTGAGGCCGGTGCGGTCGAAATTCTGATGCACGCCGCGATGCGCGATGAAGCGCGTCTCGCCGGTTTGCGCCGGCGCCAGCCAGGACGCATTCCACAGATAGACAGCCGCAATGAATGCGGCCAAGCCGATGAGAATCTTCTTAAACATTTGCCCGCCCTTGGCCCAATGAGGCGAAGGTGCAGCCAAATGCGGCAACTACTTGGCGCGGGCCCGATTGTTCTTGGGATTGTGCTCGAGTTCGACGAGCCCGAGCGCCTCGGCCAGCGGCGTCACGTAATTGGCGAAGCGGCCGCGGAGGCCCTTCTTCAGGCCGTACCAGCCCTTCTTGGGGTTGTCGGGCGAGCGTGCCCAGGCCTCGATCGTGCCGGCCTTGGCGTCTTTCTGCTCATCGGTATTGCCCAACTCCATCCAGTCGCCATGCGCCTTGAGCATCGCCGCAAGATCCTCGGGCGCGCTGATGTGGTAGCGCAGCTCCGTGCCGCTGGCGAAGCAGACGAGGGCAGGGGGCGTGGCGTCGGGATCGCGCCACAGCGTCACGTCCGACGTGCCCGGCGGGGTCTTCAGTTTCCACGGATCGTCCTTGGTGCCTTTGGCCATCTATGCCTCCTCGATGAAACTCTTGAGCGCCGGAAGAACGCTGTTCCAGCTACGTTCGAACAGTTCGACCCGCTGCGGCCAGATCGACTTGGTCTCGAGCAGCGGGCGATGGGTAACGACGATGTCGGTATGCGTGTCATCGCCGCTGAATTGGACCTCGACCGCCGTCGGTGTGTCGGGCGAGCCCGGATACCAGTCGAGGCGCAGCAGGGAAGGCGGGTCGATCTCGGCGACGGTCGCCATCGTCCACTCGCTGCCGTCGGGAGAGCGGTCGATGAGAGCGCCCGCATCAAGGCGAAGCGCACCGTCGCGGTGCTTGCGATGGCCGCGCGGCCACCAGAGGTCGATCTTGCCGGTAAAGACGTCGAAGGCGTGCTCGATGCTGCAATTGAGGGAGATGGTGCGGGTCAGGATTTCATCCACGGCGCGTCTCCCGTGGCGTCGTGTTTTCGGCCACCATGCGGAGTCGGGCTTCGGCCTCGTCCCAAAACCGGTTCAGCCAGTCGGCCGTTGCCTCCAAGCCGGCCTTGTCGAGGAAATAGACGTTCCGCGTGCCTTCGGCCCGGTGCGCGACCAGTTTTGCCCGCTCGAGCTGGGCAAGGTGGCGGGAGACGGCGGGGCGGCTGATCGGGAATTCGGCGGCTAGGTCACCGACACTGCGCGGGCCGGCCGAGAGAGCGAGAACCAGCTTCCGCCGCTCGGCGTTGCCAAGAGCCTCGAGAGCAAGATCGGGAAGTGCGGCCGCCTGACTGTGTAACATTGGCGTTACGTAACGCCAATGTTACGCCGCGTCAAGCCTCAGCTCGGGAAATCGACCGAGCCGCCGCTCGAGGTTTCGAGATCGTCGACGCTCGGCTTGCCATAGACATTGGCGTGGCCGCCGCTCGACACTTCGGCGCTGATGCTTTCGCTGGCGGTGACTTCAAGCGAGGCCCCGCTGGAAATTTCGAAGCTGACCTTGGCGCAGTCGAGGGCTTTCGCGGCGACCGAGGCGCCGGAGGAGACTTCGATCGCGGCATCGGTGCAGGCGCCGGACGTCTGGATACTCGCGCCGCTGCTGGACTCGATCGAATAGGACATGCCCTGGATGGCGTCGGTCACGATGCTGGCGCCGCTCGACGCTTCGAGGGCGATATCCTCGCCCATAAGGACCGAGGCCTCGACCGAGGCGCCGGCGCTCGCTTCAAGCGCGTCGAGCTGCTCGGTGCCGATGGTCACCGTGACCTCGCGGCCGGGCGAGCCGAAGATGTCGCCGATGGTCCAGTCGTACCAGAGGTGGAGCACGCCATCGCGGACCTGGTAGCGGAGGTCGGTGAGATCCCGCGCATCCTTCGCTTCGGCGACGACCGAGAGCGGCTTGCCGCCGCTGACGATGGCGCGGATGCCCGAGGAGGCGTCGACGCCGTGGAAGCTGGCGACGTCGAGGGCCTTGCTCTCCGCGAAGGCGAGAGAGGGAAGAAGAAAGGCACTGGCGACGAGAGCCGCAATCAGGTGACGCTGCATGGGACGGTTCCTCCGGTCAGCAGCATCTGGTGTGCCGCCGCTGAACAATCAAGCGAGCGCGTAGCCGATGGTGGTTTCGAGTTGCGCGGGGTCCTCGGTCCAGTGGCCGTAGAACTCCCAGTAGGGACCGGCCAACTGAAGGCCTTCGGCGCGCGCGAACTGGATCAGGGTATCGTAGGCCTCGCCGAGGCGGTCATAGAGACCAACGTGAACGACCGAGATGAAGCGGCCCGCGGGCGTGCTCGTGCAGGCAAGCTCTGCGTCGCCAGTGAATGGTTCGGTGATCTCGGCTCCGACGTCGACAGGAATGCCGATGGGCGAGCTCATGAGGTTAGCTCCGGGCTCGTCCCAATAGACGACGACATTGTGCCCGGTGCTCTTGATGTTGCGGGCCTTCATCAGGTCCCAGACACCGGAGGTCCGGATCAGGCTGCCGATGGTGTCAGGTCTCGCCTGGCGGCGCACGGAGGCGAGGAGCCGTGGTTTCGCTGTCGCGATCAGCACCCCGGCGCCGGACATGTCAGGCCATCGCCTTCTGCAGATTGGCGTCGATGGCGTCGAGGAAGCCGATGGTCGAGAGCCAGTGCTGATCGGGGCCGACGAGGAGCGACAGATCCTTGGTCATCTTGCCTTCCTCGATGGTGGCGACCGTGACGGTCTCGAGCGTCGTCGCGAACTTCGCCAGTTCGGCATTGCCGTCGAGCTTGGCGCGATGGGCGAGGCCGCGCGTCCAGGCGAAGATCGAGGCGGTGGAGTTGGTCGAGGTCTCCTTGCCCTGCTGGTGCTGGCGGTAGTGACGGGTGACGGTGCCGTGCGCGGCTTCGGCTTCGACGATCTTGCCATCGGGCGTCATCAGCACCGAGGTCATGAGGCCGAGCGAGCCGAAGCCCTGCGCCACGATGTCGGACTGCACGTCGCCATCGTAGTTCTTGCAGGCCCAGACATAGCCGCCGCTCCATTTGAGTGCAGAGGCCACCATGTCGTCGATCAGGCGATGCTCGTACCAGATCTTCAGTTCGTCGAATTTTGCCTTGTAGTCGCGCTCGAAAATCTCCTGGAAGATGTCCTTGAAGCGCCCGTCATAGGCTTTCAGAATGGTGTTCTTGGTCGAGAGGTAGCACGGGACCTTGCGGTTGATCGCGTAGTTGAACGAGGCATGCGCGAAGTCGCGGATCGAGTCGTGGAGGTTGTACATCGCCATCGCGACGCCGGCGCCGGGCGCGTCGTACACTTCGTGCTCGGTCACCTTGCCGTCTTCACCGGTGAACTTGATGCTGAGCTTGCCCTTGCCGGGGAACAGGAAGTCGGTGGCGCGGTACTGGTCGCCGAAGGCGTGACGGCCGACGATGATCGGCGAGGTCCAGCCGGGGACGAGCCGCGGCACGTTCTTGCAGATGATCGGCTCGCGGAAGATCACGCCGCCGAGGATGTTGCGGATGGTGCCGTTGGGCGACTTCCACATCTTCTTGAGCTTGAACTCTTCGACGCGCTGCTCGTCAGGCGTGATGGTGGCACACTTGATGCCGACGCCATGCTTCTGGATGGCGTGGGCGGCATCGATCGTCACCTGGTCGCTGGTGGCGTCGCGGTTCTCGACCGAGAGATCGTAATACTCGATGTTGAGATCGAGGTAGGGAAGGATCAGCTTGTCCTTGATCGCCTGCCAGATGATGCGGGTCATCTCGTCGCCGTCGAGATCGACGACAGGGTTGGCAACTTTGATCTTGGCCATGCGTAAGCTCCTCAGCGGCGCGGAAAATATGATCCGGGGGCTAATAGCATGAAATCGGGCAGGGGGAAGCGCCCGGCGGCCATCCGGCTCCAGGATTTGAGGCAGTCGGGCGGGTCCGGCGCGGCTTCAGCCACGCGGGTAGTCCGCAATATGAAGGCCGTCGCCACGCCGGAACTGTTCGGAGTTTTTGCGGGGACTGTGAGGAAGCGTTCGCACGCCGTGCGCTAAGCACGGACGGTGGACGGGT
>JBKJTB010000442.1:0-13861 GCA_046594305.1 Devosia sp.
CCCCGAACTGGGGCTCGGCCAGTCACGCCGCAGCCTTGGCCACAGCATCGCCAACGAGTTCACAGTGGGATTCCACGGCCGCCTGCAGACCGCATAGACGAACGCCAATCGGCCACAGACATTTCCAAGCAGCGACCACCGCATGTGCAGTGGCATCTTCGACGAAGATTCCGCTCTAAATAGTCGCGCGTGGTCAATTGCCAAGTCAATATAGTCAAACTTAACTATAGGCGAGCCGATGACTCACTCCTAAAGTTGATGAGGGTCGGATCGGTGCGTCAGATCGTCAGACCGCAACAACCAGGGGGAAGTTTCAATGGCAAAACTGACATTTTCACAGCCGTACCAGAACTGGACGGTGGGCCTGCTCGGTCGCTTCGACCGCGACGACGCGGTCTTGCAGAACAACAAGAACATCAAGTTCCAGTTTCCCAATGACTACAATGATCCAGCCGACATTCAGGGCTGGAGCGTCACCTACAAGGCCGCCGCAGGCTCAAATTTCAAGTACAGCGTTGGCGAGGCCGGGTTCAGCGAGGCCGTGTCCGGCAAGGTCGGCTCGGTCGAAGTGCGCGACGATCTCGGTAATCTGGTGATGAAGATCACCGACGTCAAAGCCGATATCGGCGATATCTATCCCTACATCGTCAACATCAACGACGGTAACGGTCCGCAAGCCGACCACAACGTCGTCATGGAATATCTGGTGCGCGGCAACGACATTTTCACCGGCACCGGCGGCGACGATCAGTTCGGCATCCATGACGATTTCGGCAACGACAAATACAACGGCAAGGGCGGCAACGACTACTTCGAGGTCGGGGCCGGCAACGACACGGTCGACGGCGGCAATGGCTTCGACACATTGAGCTTCAACAACACCCTGTGGTCGAATACCCCGCGGCAGGGCGTTGAGATCAACCTTGATACCGGCAAGACCATTGACGCCTACGGCGATACGGACACGTTCAAGAACATCGAGATGTTCACCGGGTCGCGCTTCGCCGACACTCTCATCGGGCCAACCGATGACCCGGGCACGTTCTCCGGCTTCAAGGGTGGCCGCGGCGCCGACACGTTCAAGCTCGTGAACGACTCGAATGTGTGGGTCATCTATGAGGAGGATCACTGGAACGGTGGCAAGCGCGGCGTCGTCGTTGACCTGGGCGGCGTCAAGAACGGCAAGGTCGACGTCAAGGGCACCATCACGGATGGATACGGCCAGACCGACAAGACGATCAACGTCCGCCATGTCGAGGGCACCGAGTTTAGCGACTCCTACAAGGGGTCCAGGCTCAACGACCACTTCAACCCCGGTCAAGGGGGTGTCGACACGTTCGACGGCGGCAAGGGAATCGACTGGGTCCACTTCGACAACGGCAATACCGGGTCCGTCAATATCAACCTCAGCCTCGGCTCGGGTCAGATCATCGACGATGGCTACGGCAATACCGAAAGCGTCACCAGCATCGAAGCCATCGTGGGGTCGACCAACGACGACACGCTCATCGGCAATGCTGCCGCCAACGAGTTCCTTGCCGGACCCGGCAACGACACGCTGACCGGTGGCCTCGGCAAGGACAAGTTCATCTTCGGGAACTTCCAGGGCAACGGCTTCAAGGACGTCATCACCGACTTCACGACGGGCAAGGACAAGATCCTGATCGATAAATTCTACATCGACGGTGTCGATGATGTGGTCCGTTTCCACAACGGCAGCTCGTCCGACTCGACCCACAAGTCGCAGTTCTTCTTCAATTCGGGAGACGAGACGCTGTACTTCGACAAGGACGGTCAGGGCGGCGATGCTGCCGAAGCCGTCGCCTGGCTGCAGGGTGTTTCCTCGATCAGCAAGAACGACATTCAAATCGTCGAGAACTACATCGACATCGTCTAAGCCAAATCGCGAGC
Source organism: Devosia sp. (assembly GCA_046594305.1). Classification (GTDB taxonomy): domain Bacteria; phylum Pseudomonadota; class Alphaproteobacteria; order Rhizobiales; family Devosiaceae; genus Devosia_A. Next base: position 1,912 of record JBKJTB010000442.1, read on the forward strand.
CCAGCCCACCGGCTGGGCTCGCATTTTCCTACTTCGCCCCGGTCCGGAACAGCAATATCCGCGCCGTCTTGGCCATGATCACTAGGTCGAGGTCGAAGCTCATGTTCTTGACGTAGTAGAGGTCGTAGCCGAGCTTTTCGACTTCCTCGTCCACCGTGCTCGCATAGCCCCAATTGACCTGCGCCCAGCCGGTGAGGCCGGGCTTGACCAGCAGCCGGCTCGCGAACTTCGGCTCCACCGCCTCGGTGGCTTCGGCGACGTCGACCGAGGCCGGGCGCGGGCCGATCCAGCTCATCTCGCCGCGCCAGATATTGTAGAGCTGCGGGATCTCGTCGAACCGGAGTTTCCGCACCAGCTTCAGGCCCGGCACGATGCGCTTGTCGTTGTCGGTCGCCGAGTGTTTCGCGTCGCTGTGTTCCATCGTGCGGAATTTGACGATAGTGAAGGCCCGGCCGCCATAGCCGCGCCGCTCCTGCCGGAAGAACACCGGACGGCCGGCGCGGAACAGAATGTAGAGGTAGACGAGCCCCCCCACGACGAGGCCGGGGATCACCGCCACCAACACCCCGAACAGATCGAGCACCCGCTTGACCCGCGAATAGAGGATCTGGCTCGGCCTCAGCACGATGTCGCTGAGATCGAACGCGTGGATGTCCACCCGCCCCCGGCGCATCTCGAGGAACTGGATCCACGGCGTCACCAGCACGCCGCGCATATAGGAGCGCAGCAGGAACCGCGACCATTTGTCGGAATAGTGCGTCCCCACATCGATCAGGAACCGGTCGAACGACCCCAGCTCCGCATCGGCGCCGCGGATAACAGGCAGATTGCCGCCGAGCTTCTTGGCGGCGGCCGCTGCACCGGGGAAATCGAGGATCGCGACGCGCTCGGTCTGCGCCTGCTTGAGCCGCATCATCACGACGATCATCACGAGCCCGGTCGGGATGGCTGAGAACAGCACGCCCGAATAGCTCATGAACACGCGCAGCGCCGAAAGGATCGCGATCATCATGGCAATGGTGACCGCTGTCACGAAGGTCGCGACCGTCACCGGCTGCTCATGGTCGCGCAGCGACACGAGGACGAAGGCGATGACCACCGGCACCGCCGCCAGCGACGGCGCGACGATGCCGAACGCGCCCCAATTGGGGCTCGAGCCGCGGGCGATCACCATGACGTAGATCACCACCACCAGCGCCGCGTTGAGCAGCACCAGCGGCGCCACCGACAGGGCGTCCTGCAGCACGCGGTTGCGCCCCACCGACGCGCCCTCGCCCAGCACATAGGCAAGGTCGTGCGCGCGCCGCCTGCTCTTTTTCTGCTGTCCTGCCGGCTCGTCCACGCCGTTTCCCGATCAACAATGGCGCTGCTGGCTTGGCCGAACTTTCCTGCCGCTGTCAACTAAAACGCCCGTCCTCGGGCAGTATCGTGGGCGGGACGGCCTTTCCATCGCCAACATGCTGTGGCACACCACGCCCGATACGAGACCATTTGACTCTGATTTTGAGGGCGCGATGACGACCCGACTACACCGGGGCGACCTGCCGGACTTGTCCCGCTACGGCCGTGAAGTGGCGATCGACACCGAAACCATGGGGCTCGACCCGCGCCGCGATCGGCTCTGCGTCGTGCAGTTGTCGCCGGGCGACGGCAGTGCCGATGTCGTCCAGATTCCGGCCGACCTCAAGGACGCGCCCAATCTCGTGGCGCTGCTGTCCGATCCCAACCGGACCAAGATCTTCCACTATGCCCGTTTCGACATAGCGGTCCTCAAGCACCGCTTCGGCGTCGTCACCGGGCCGGTCTGGTGCACCAAGATCGCCAGCAAGCTCTGCCGCACCTACACCGACCGGCACGGCCTCAAGGATCTGGCGCGCGAGCTGCTCAACGTCGACATGAACAAGCAGCAGCAAAGCTCGGACTGGGGCGCCGACAAGATTTCCGACGCGCAGCTGGAGTACGCCGCGTCCGACGTCCTTTATCTCCACGACATCAAGCGGCATCTCGACCGCATGCTGCGGCGCGAAGGGCGGCTCGAACTGGCCGAAACCTGTTTCCGCTTCCTCCCGACCCGGATCGAACTCGATCTCCTGGGCTGGGACGAAGAGGACATTTTCGCGCACTCCTGATGGCAGTTGGCCGCGCCGACACCTACGACCAGCGCGCTGAAATCCTGGGGCGCATCCTCACCCGCAACCGCGTCGTCACGGCGCTGCGCATCGTCGTGCCGCTCATCGGCGTCGTCGCGTTCCTGGTGCTCGCCGCCCAGATCTACATCGCCAATCTGGCCCGCCAGTACGGCATCTCCGGCATTCGGATCGATCGTGGCGCGGTGGTCGTCGAAGCGCCCAAATATTCGGGCACGGGAGCGGATGGCTCACGCTATCTGGTCTCCGCCCGCGAGGCGCGGACGCCGCTCGACAGGACCACGATGATTGAGATGACCGACGCCACCCTCGAACTGCTGCAGTCGAGTGGCACGTCCTATTTCGCCAAATCCGCTACCGCCACCATGGATACGGCCGCCAACACAATCGTCGCGCCGGGTCTGGTGACGGTCACCGGCAGCGACGGCCTCGAAGGCACCCTGACCGACATCGATGTCGACAGCGACGCGGGCTTCGTCACCAGCCACGGGGCGGTCGATCTGCTCCTCCCCGACGGCACCACCATCGTCGCCGGCACCATGGTCCGCGACGGCAAGGCCGGACTGTGGACCTTCACCCAGGCCACCGTAATCGTCCCCGATCTGCCGGCGGCCGCGGACGGTGTCGCGCCATGATGCGGCTCCTGCCTCTGCTGCTCGCGGCTTTCCTCGCCCTGACGCTGCCGGTCGGCGCGGTGGAAAAGGACCCGGTCAACATCACCGCCGATCAGTTCGTGGTCGACGACGCCGCGAGCGTTGCAACCTTCACCGGCAAGGTCGTGGTCAAGCGCAATTCGCTGACCGTCTGGGCGCCCAAAGTCGTCGTCGAATATGGCGCCGAGGGCCCCTCCAGCATCAAGAGCTTCGTCGCCAGCGGCGGCGTCCGCATCAAGACCGACGAACAGGACGCGACGGGCGATTTCGCCATCTACGATCCGGTCGCCCAGACCCTCAAGATCACCGGCCACGTCATGGTCATCAACAGCTCCAGCACCGTCGGCGGGCCCGACCTCGTGATCGACCTCAAGACCAACCGCACCGTCTTTTCGGGCGGCGGCACGGGCGGTCGCGTCACCGGCGTCTTCACCACGAAATGACCGAGGACCTCGGCAAGCGCGTCGATCAGACCGGCTGGCTGGTGGCGCACGGTCTTGCCAAGCGCTTCGGCAGCAAAACCGTGGTGCACGACGTCTCGATCGCGGTGCGCCGCGGCGAGGCCGTCGGCCTGCTTGGGCCCAATGGCGCCGGCAAGACCACGGTCTTCACTATCATCATGGGGCTATTGAAGCCCGACAAGGGCGAGGTGCGGCTCGACGGCCAGCCCATCACCCGCCTGCCGCTGTTCCAGCGCGGCCGCCTCGGCATCGGCTACCTGCCGCAGGAGCCCTCGATCTTTCGCGGCCTCAGCGTCAAGGGCAACATCCTCGCCGTGCTCGAATCCCATGTCCGCTCGCGCGCCGAGCGCAAACGGCGGCTCGACATCCTGCTCGAAGAGTTCGGCATCACCCATCTCGCCAATGTCAGCGCATTGGCGCTCTCGGGCGGCGAGCGCCGCCGCGCCGAAATCGCCCGCGCTGTCGCCGGTGATCCGGTGTTCATGCTGCTCGACGAGCCCTTCGCCGGCGTCGATCCGATCGCCGTCGCCGAGGTCAAGATGCTGGTCCGCCAGCTCACCGAGCGCGGCATCGGCGTACTCATCACCGACCATTCGGTGCGCGAAACCCTGTCGCTGGTCGACCGCGCCTACCTCATCCACGACGGCCGCGTCATGATCCAGGGCAAGCCCGAACTGATCGCCGCCGACCCCGAAGCCCGCCGCGTCTATCTCGGCGAAAGTTTCTCGGTTTAGCGACAGCCCCCACCCACCGGCTTCGCCGGTCCCCCCTCCCCGATGGCCGATGGGAGGGATGGGCTCCACTCGAACGGCGTAATCTGGCGTATCCCTCCCATCGGGGAGGGGGGGCCATGCGAAGCGTGGTGGGTGGGGGCTAGCCGCGGGAACGACACCCTCATCGGCCCCTTAACCTTCTCTGGCACGCTTCTTGCCCTGCCGGACCGAATATTGCATGGTCGCCCGGCACCGCCTCTCCGGCGGTGCTGGGAAGCTTGAACAGGTTTGGTATGGCGCTGGGGCCACGGCTCGAAGTCCGGCAGTCGCAATCGCTGACGCTGACGCCACAGCTGATGCAGTCGATCCGGCTGCTGCAGCTGAGCCACCTTGAGCTCAACGCCTTCGTCGAAGCCGAATTGCTGCGCAATCCGCTGCTCGAGCGCGAGGACGGCAGCGAGCCCGGCGACGCGCCCGAAGCCCCCATCGAGATGAGCCCGTTCGACGACACCGCCGCGGGGGTCGATCGCCCGCAGACCGCCGATGCCATCGCCGGCTCCTACGACACCGAAGTCGAGAACGTCTTCCCCGAACAGCGCAGCGAAGACCGCCTCGGCTCCGACTTTTCGAGCCGCAGCGGCGGCGATGGCGGCGAGACCCCCGACATCGATCAGTACATCGCGGCGCGCCCGACGCTCAGCGACCATCTCAACGAACAGATCGGCATGCTGCTGACCGATCCGGCCGAGCGTCTGATCGCCCGCTTCTTGACCGATGGCCTCACCGAAGCGGGCTATCTCGGCATCGAGCTCGACGCCGTCGCCGAACAGCTCGGGGCCGCCATTGAGCTGATCGAAGCCGTGCTCGTTAAGCTGCAGACCCTCGATCCGGTCGGCCTCTTCGCCCGCTCGGTCAAGGAGTGCCTCGCCATCCAGCTGCGCGAGCGCGACCGGCACGATCCGATGATGCAGCGCCTGCTCGACCATCTCGATCTCATCGCCAACCACGATCTCGTCGCGCTCGCCCGCGCCGTCGGCTGCGATCGCGACGATCTGATGGACATGCTGGTCGAGCTGCGCGCGCTCGACCCAAAACCCGGCCGGGCGTTCGAACGCGGACCCGTGGAGTCGGTGGTGCCCGACGTCTTCGTGCGGCCGGGACCGGCCGGTTGGATCATCGAGCTCAACTCCGACATCCTGCCGCGCGTCCTCGTCAACCGCACCTATTATGCCAGCGTCACCAGCAAGGCGCGCGACAGCGTCGAAAAGAGCTTCCTCGTCGATAGCCTGCAGACCGCCAACTGGCTGACCAAGAGTCTCGACCAGCGCGCCCAGACCATCCTCAAGGTCGCGACCGAGATCGTCCGACAGCAGGACGCCTTCCTCAACCGCGGCATCGCCTTCCTCCGGCCGATGACCCTCAAGCTCGTCGCCGACGCCATCGACATGCATGAATCGACCGTCAGCCGCGTCACCTCCAACAAATACGTCGCGACGCCGCGCGGCCTGTTCGAGATGAAGTACTTCTTCACCACCGCGCTCGCCTCCTCGACCGGCCAGGCCGACCACTCCGCCGAAGCCGTGCGCCACCGCATCCGCCAGCTCATCGATGCCGAGCCGCATGCAGAAATCCTCTCGGACGACACCATCGCCGAGACGCTGCAGAAGGAGCAGGGCATCGAGGTCGCTCGCCGCACCGTGGCGAAATATCGCGAGGCCATGAACATCCCCTCCTCGGTGATCCGCCGCCGGCAGAAGCGCTCGCTCGTCGCCGCGCGCTAAGGAGCGTTTCCAGCAAAGGTGTGCCGCGGCTTTCCGCCTCGGGCTCTCCGACCCGAGGATCGGAACGCGACAAATAGACAAGTGGAGCACTTCGGCGTTTCGAAGAAACGCTGAGGTGCTAAGCCGTGAAGATTGCAAGCATTTTTTCCTCATCCACAGGTCAAAATCTACTGAACCAGATGGCGGTGATGCGCATTGCCCCTGTGTGTCCCCGGGTCTAGACTCGGGATGCCCGGCCAGCGTCCGCAGGGCGTTGCGGGCCGGGAGGTTCAACCCACCAAGAGGATTTCCATGACCCTACGCGTCTCAGGCAAGAACATGGATGTGGGCGATGCACTCAGAACCAGGGCGGAGGGACATTTCGACAGTGTCGTGAAGAAGTATTTCGATGGCGGCTACACCGGCCATCTGACGCTCGAGCCCGAGGGCTCGGGGTTCAATGCGCTGTGCATGGTGCACCTCGACTCGGGTGCCATCCTGCAGTCGACCGCGTACGGCGGCGACGCCATCTCGGCCTACGAGATCTTGAGCCAGACCATCGAGAAGCGGCTCCGCCGCTACAATCGCAAGCTCAAATCCCACCGCCGCCACGTCAATGGCGACGACACCAACACGGCCCAGAGCTATGTGCTCGCCTCGCTCGAGGATTCCGACGAATGGGCGGACGATTATTCGCCCCCGGTGATCGCTGAAACCACCTCTAACCTGAAGCAGATGAGCGTTGAGGAAGCGGTCATGGAACTCGACCTTACACAGGCCGATATCGTCATGTTTAGGCATGCTGGACACGGCGGGCTGAATGTGGTCTACCGCCGCGCCGACGGTAACATAGGCTGGATCGACCCGGCCCTCAGGGCCAATTAGAGCGCTTCCAGAAAAAGTGCGAAGCGGTTTTTTGGTTCGGAAGCGCGAGCAGATCAAAGACCGGTCCAGCAACGCCGAGACGAAATCTAGGGTATATTTGTAATGGAACTGGCCGATATCCTCCCTGAGGAGTCAGTGCTTTTCTGCACTGACATCAAGACCAAGCGCGACGTGCTCGAACGACTTGCGAGCCAGGTCTCCAAGCGCACCGGTCACCCCGCCGAAGAGATCTTCGAAGCCCTCAACGATCGCGAGTCGCTGGGCTCCACCGGCCTCGGCAACGGCATCGCCGTGCCGCACGGCAAGTTCGCCGGTCTGAAGGGTGTCATCGCGGTCTTCATGAAGCTCAGCGTGCCCGTCGATTTCGACTCGGTCGACGACCAGCCGGTCGACCTCGTGATGATGCTGCTCGCACCGATGGGCGCCGGCGCCGATCACCTCAAAGCCCTGGCCCGCGTCGCCCGCGTGCTGCGCACCGATTCCGTCGCCGAAAGCCTCCGCCGCGCCAACGACCCGGCCCGCCTCTACGCCACCCTCACGCACCCGCTCGAGACGCACAAGGCGGCCTGACCGCACGACGCCCACCCACGGGGTCATTCCCGCGAAAGCGGGAATCTCCGTTGGCCGATTTCGAGATGATCGATGATGGTCGGGGCCGGGCGTCGCCCGGCTCTTCCCCGCTGCGTACGGCACCAATTTCCGAGGAACTGAGATTCCCGCTTTCGCGGGAATGACCCGGTGGGGTGTGCGATGGTTGAGGCGCTAGTGCAGCGCCACAATCCCAAAATTCTTGTCCGACAGCCAGTCGGTCACCGCGTCTTCGCTGTCCGCCACGAGCAGCGGCTGGCCATCGGCCGACACCACGAGCTGGAAATCCTCGTCGGCTGCGTCGTCGGTCACTTCTTCCATGAACTCGCCGAGCTTCTTGCCCTTGATCGAGCGGATGAACACCACCGCATTGCCGCCGAGCGCCATGAACTGGGCGGCGGTCAGGTGCCGGAGCGGGTTGTCGAACTGGGCTTCTTCTGGTGTGTCTTGCATGATGTTCCCCTCTCTAGGCAGAACGGATTTCGATGTTTCGGCTGAGTTTGTCAGCCTTGGGTCGGATCACCGAGATGACCAGCATGCCGTGTTCGAGCACGGCGCCCTTCACCTCGACTCCATCGGCAAGCAGGAAGTTCCGCTGGAACTGCCGGGCAGCAATCCCGCGATGGAGATACTGCCGGCCCGGATCGTCTTTCTGCCTGCCACGAACCAGCAGCTGATTGTCCTCCTGGGTAATTTCGAGCTCGGTCAGGGCAAAGCCCGCCACCGCGATCGAGATCAGGAAACTCTCGCTGCCGTCCGCTTCGACGGTGCGTTCGATATTGTAGGGCGGATAGCCGTCTGCGGCCCGGCTGAGCCGGTCGATGCGCTCCTCATAGGCGTCAAAGCCAAGGAGAAACGGCGCCGAAAACATCGAGACACGAGACATTGTGTCCGTCCTTCATTAAGCAACGCGTCCCGACGGCCCAGGTTTCAGGAAACCTTCAAGCGGCACCGCCGGACAGCCGAAATATGGGGCGGTTGCCCGCTTCCTTCAAGATTGAGCGTCGCCCGTGTCCCAAACCTCTGAAACCGTCGCCATCATCACCCCCTGCCACAAGGCCGAGCGCTGGATCGGCCCTGCCGTTCGCTCGGTCCTCGCCCAGACCCATTCCGACTGGGAACACTGGATCATTTCCGACGACGGGGTCGACTACGAGCCGCTGCTCGCCGCCGCGAACCTCCGCGATCCTCGCCAGAAATTCGTCTCCTCGGGCACAATAGGCGGCGGTGCCTCCCGCGCCCGCAACGTCGCCCTCGACCAGCTCACCGCCCCCTACGCCGCCATCCTCGACGCCGACGACCGCTTCAAGCCCGACAAGCTGATGCAGGCCGTGGCCGCCCTCCAGCATCACGCCATCGTGTCCGTCGCCCTCGACGAGTTCGACGAAACCGGCGCACGTCTCCGCCTTGTCGGCGACGGCCCGGACCAGGAGCTCTCGCCGGCTGTCTACAAATGGACCTCGCTGTCGATGGATTCGATGATCCTGTGGGACCGCCGCAAAACCGACGCCCGCTACGACCTCACCCTCACCAACATGACCGATCTCGAACTGCTGTTTCAGCTCTACCGTACGGTAGAGAGCAGCTGGCACCTCGGCACCCCGCTGCACGACTACCTCAAGCTGAGCGTCTCGATGAGCAACGGCCCCGGCGTCACCGAGAAGATGATCCGCTCCAAACGCGAAATGCTGCGCCGGCTTGAAACAGCGTTCTACCCGATGGCGGATGCAAGCGGACCGGCGGGCATGGCGGCGTTCCTGCGCATATCGCTGAAGGCCGAGGAGAGCTATGGCGAGGCCGTGGCTACGAATCCCGGCCTGCTGTTCGAGGACCACCTCGAGCCGATGTTGCGAGCCAATCCGCAGGCCTAGAGCGTGTGGCCAGCCCCCACCCACCACGCTCCGCGTGGTCCCCCCCTCCCCGATGGGAGGGATACGCCAGATTACTCCGCTTGAGTGGAGCCCATCCCTCCCCACGGCGGCGCGTAGCGCGCAACATAGGGAGCGGGGAGGGGGGACCGGCGAAGCCGGTGGGTGGGGGCTGGCCCAACCCACGGAATCGTCACACCACCACAATCCCCGTATGCTTCGCCTTCTCCTCCGGCTCCACGTGGATCGTCACCTGCGCATCGGGCACCACTTCGCGCAGTTTTGCCTCGATCCGGTCGCAGATCGCGTGCGCATCTTCGACGCTCATCGCCCCCGCGACCACCAGATGAAAATCGATGAAGATCGAGCGTCCCGCCTGCCGCGTGCGGATATCGTGTGCCTCGATGGCCCCCTCGGCATTGGCGGAGATCACCTCGCGGATCGTCCCGAGTGTCACTGGATCAACCGCCACATCCATCAGCCCGATCACGCTCTCGCGGATCAGCCGCCAGCCCGACCACAGGATCGCGAGGCCCACCAGCGCGGCAAGCATCGCGTCGAGCTGGTGATAGCCCGTCACCACCGCGAGCAGCACGCCGATCAGCACGCCGATCGTCGAGATCACGTCGGTCGCGAGGTGCTTGCCATCCGCCGACAGCGAGGGCGAGCGCTCCCGCGTCCCGACCCGGATCAGGTACCAGGCCCACAGCGCATTGAGCACTGTCGCCGCCGCCGACACACCCAGCCCCACCGGGTCCGCCGTGAATGCCACCGGTGCGACGAACCCCTGCCACGCCTTGGTGAAGATCAAAATCGCCGCCAGCGCGATGAACACGCCGATGATGACGGCGGAAAAATACTCGGCCTTGCCATAGCCATAGGGCAAGGCCGCATCGGCCGGCCGCGCCGCGAGCCGCACCGCCACCAGCGCCACGATCGCCGTCACCACATTGACGATGCTCTCGAGCGCATCGGAATAAAGCGCGATCGAACCCGTCAGCCACGCCGCGACAATCTTGAGCGCCAGCACGGTGAGGCCGACCCCGAGGCTGCCCAGCGCCACGCGTGCCACTGTCGACGCTGTCGAGTCGTTCGCCATCAACCGCCGCCCCATCCCCGGTTGGCCGAGCGAGCCCCCTTGGGATCGATCGGACAGAGCTCAAACGAGCCCTCGCGAGCCACATAAGGCTGTGCCCCAAAGTGCGCAAGTCCCTGAATCTGCGAATGATTTCCAACCGCATTCGCATCATGCCAAAGGATCAGCAAGTGCTTGATTGACCACGCGGATTGCCTCCGACTACATAGCCGCTCGCGCGGCAGCCCAGCTATGCGGCTGAAACACATGTCCGGTGCGGTCGACCCAATCAGGGGACCAAGTCCGGAGCTCGCGGAGGGAAAATGACTGATCTGCCTATGTTGCCGCCGGCCACTGGAGTCATGCTTTGTGGCCATGGCAGCCGCAACCAGCTCGCCGTCGGCGAATTCGCCAGCCTCGCCGAATCATTGAAGGGCCGGCTGCCCGGCGTGCCGGTCGAATACGGCTATCTCGAATTCGCCAATCCGGTGATTCATCTCGGCCTCGATCGTCTCGCCGCGCAGGGCGTCAAACACGTCCTCGCCGTCCCCGGCATGCTGTTCGCCGCCGGCCACGCCAAGAACGACATTCCAGCCGTACTCAAAACCTATGAGGCGGCGCATCCCGGCCTCCGCATCACCTATGGCCGCGAACTCGGCGTCGATCTCAAAATGCTGCGCGCCGCCAGCGACCGCATCCGCGAAGGCCTCGCGCAATCGCCGCGCGATATCCCATTGACCGAGACGCTGCTGCTCGTCGTCGGCCGCGGCGCGTCCGATCCCGATGCCAATTCCAACGTCGCGAAAGTCATGCGCATGCTGTGGGAAGGGATCGGCTTCGGCTGGGGCGAGGTCGCCTATTCCGGCGTCACCTTCCCGCTGGTCACCCCCGCGCTCGACCACGCCGCAAAGCTCGGCTACCGCCGCATCGTCGTGTTCCCGTATTTCCTCTTCACCGGCGTGCTGGTCAAACGCATCTACGATGCCGCCGACGAAGCGCAGGCAAAATACCCGCACATCGAAATCCTCAACGCCCCCTATCTCGACGACCACCCGCTGGTCATCGACACCTTCCTCGACCGCATCCGCGAAATGCTGGTCGGCCAGAACCTGATGAACTGCGCGATGTGCAAATACCGCGAGCAGGTGCTCGGCTTTGAAGCCGAAGTCGGCCTCAAACAGGAGTCCCACCACCACCACGTCGAAGGCATCGGCGGCGGCCTCGAAAACTGCCCCTGCGCCGGCGACTGCGACAGCTCCTGCCGCGACGAGGCATTTTGCCTGAAGCACAGTCTCCCGTGGACCCCGCTCCACACGCACGACCATGATCACGCGCATCCGCACGCTCCTTCGGCGCATGCCCTCCTCGCGAAGCCGGCAGTCGGTTATCCCTCCCATCGGGGAGTGGGGACCGCCCTCGGACTTGATCCGGGGGTCAGTGGGTGGGGGCTTTCCCACGCACCGGCGGCCGGTGCGGCCACCCCCTCATCCGTCTCGGCTTCGCCGAGCCACCTTCTCCCACGAGGGGAGAAGGGAGGTCTGCCCCATTGGTCGCCGCCTCTGCCTTCTCCCCTCGTGGGAGAAGGTGCACTCCAGCGGTTGGCCGAACGAGCCCCCTTAGGATCGCTCGGACAGAGCGCGACAGAGAGGGCGGATGAGGGGGAGGCCACGCGCGCCGGTTCATCCGATCACGATCACCCCCACGACCACCATCACCACCCATACCCCCACGCCAACCACCCCCTCGGCCCCAAAACCCTGCCCAAAATCCCCCGCAAACCCCCCCCCGCCGGGGGTGACA
>JBKJTB010000444.1:0-3890 GCA_046594305.1 Devosia sp.
TTGGACGTTTCGCTCAAGTGGCCACCCCCTCATCCGCCCTTCGGGCACCTTCTCCCACGAGGGGAGAAGGCAGAGGCGGCAACCGCTGTGGCAAACTTCCCTTCTCCCCTCGTGGGAGAAGGTGGCTCGGCGAAGCCGAGACGGATGAGGGGGCTTCCTGCACCTGCAACGCGTGCCAGATCGCGTTTAAGACCCCATCGCGACGGTATCGCAGATCGCTGTTCCAAACACGCAGCACCGCAAAGCCGCGCCGGTCGAGCTCGGCGTCCCTGACTTTGTCGCGGGCCGAGCCGGCATGCTGGCTGCCGTCAAGCTCCACGACGAGCCGGCGGTCGTAGCAGGCGAAGTCTGCGAAGTAGATGCCGATAGGAACCTGCCGACGAAACTTGAATTCCGCTAGTCGACTATCCTTGAGCAGTCTCCACAAGTGCTCCTCGTCCGGCGTTTGTCGTCGGCGCAGACCGCGTGCAAACTTTATAGCTCCTGCCGGTTTCGCCGCCATCAGCTGCCTCGATACGTCGAATAGCCATACGGCGAGACCAGCAGTGGCACGTGGTAGTGCGCCATCTCGGTCATCGTGAAGCGGATCGGCACGAGATCGAGGAACGGGTTTTCGAGATCGACGCCCTTGCCCTGGAAATATGCGCCAACATGGAAAATCAGCTCGTAGCCGCCCAGGTGGAACTGGTCGTCCTCGAGCAGCGCGCCGGCCGCACGCCCGTCTTCGTTCGTGAGGCCCGAGAGAATGTGATGACTGTGGTCGCCATGCAGCATCAACAGATCGAACCGCATGCCGGAGGCCGGCTTGCCGTGCATGGTGTCGAGGACATGGGTGGTCAGGCGTCCAACACCCGCCATGGGGTCATTCCTGTTCTGTTCGTCCGACTATCGAAAATAATCTGTCACAATCCAAGGGGGTCCGGGGCAGAATTTTACCATTTGGTCCAGATTTGCGCACATCGCCCCATTTGCGGGCAGGGTTTGCCTTGTTAACAAGCACGGACTCCTCGGACTCTACCGGTGCAGTGATGAGATACCCCCGCAACATGCTCGGCTACGGCAAGTCGCCGCCCGATCCTAAATGGCCCGGCGGCGCCTATGTCGCGGTGCAGATCGTGCTCAACTACGAGGAGGGCGGCGAGAACAACGTCCTCCATGGCGACACCGCCTCCGAAGCCTTCCTCTCCGACGTCATCGGCGCGGCCCCCTGGCCCAACCAGCGCCACGCCAACATGGAGTCGATGTACGAATACGGCGCCCGCGCCGGCTTCTGGCGCCTGTGGCGCTACTTCACGGCCAACAGCCTGCCGGTCACCGTCTACGGCGTCGCCACTGCGCTGATGCGGGCGCCGCAGCAACTCGCCGCCATGCAGGAGGCCGACTGGGAGATCGCCTCCCACGGCCTCAAATGGGTCCAGCACAAGGACATGCCCGAGGACGAGGAGCGCGCCTCGATCGCCGAAGCGATCCGCCTCCACACCATCGCTACCGGCGAGCGGCCCTATGGCTGGTACACCGGCCGCTCGTCGCTCGCGACGGTCGACCTCGTCTCCGAGGAAGGCGGCTTCGACTACGTCTCCGACACCTATGACGACGATTTGCCCTACTGGCGGCCGCACCGGGGCCGCGCCCAGCTCGTCATCCCCTACAGCCTCGCCAACAACGACATGCGCTTCGTCACCGCGCCCGGCTTCGACAATGGCGAGGAATACTACACCTTCCTCAAGGACAGTTTTGACGTCCTCTACGAGGAAGGCCGCCTCGGCTCGCCCAAAATGATGTCGCTGGGCCTCCATTGCCGCCTCGTCGGCATGCCCGGCCGCTTTGCCGGCCTCAAGAAATTCCTCGACTACGTGCGCGCCAAGGACAAGGTCTGGATCGCCCGCCGCATCGACATCGCCCGCCACTGGGCCCAGCACCATCCCTACAAGGCGCCGGACTACGTCCCCTCCGAGATGGACCGCACGCAGTTCGTCGGCCATTTCGGCTCGATCTTCGAGCATTCGCCCTGGATCGCCGAGCGCGCCTTCGACGGCGAACTGTCGCCCGCCAACGACACGGCCTCGGGCCTCCATTTCGCGCTCTGCAACCAGTTCCGCATGGCCAGCGAACACGAACGGTCGGGCGTTCTCGCCGCCCACCCCGACCTTGCAGGCAAGCTGGCGCAGGCGCGCCGCCTCACCGACGCGTCCACCGCCGAGCAATCCTCCGCCGGCCTCGACGCTCTCACCGACCACGAGCGCGGCCAGTTCGAGGAACTGAACGCCGCCTATGTCGCAAAGTTCGGTTTTCCCTTCATCATCGCCGTGCGCGACAACACCAAGGACATGATCCTCCACGCCATGCACACCCGCATCGGCAACGACCGTCACACCGAGTTCAAGACCGCCTGCGGCCAGGTCGAGCGCATCGCGCTGCTCCGCCTCCGCGCCATCCTTCCGGAGCTTTAGCGGTTGGGCGAACGAGCCCTCTTGGGATCGTTCGAGCCAGAGCAATATCAGGAGTCCTTCATGTACACGCTGCACATCGCCAACAAGAACTACTCGAGCTGGTCGCTGCGCCCCTGGGTGCTGATGAAGCAGCTTGGAATTCCGTTCCACGAAGAGCTGCACCGCTTCGTGCCGAATTCGCCCGGCCGCAGTTTCAGCTTCTCGCCCTCCGGCACGGTACCGACGCTGATCGATGGGGATTTCGCCGTCTGGGAATCCATCGCGATCGCCGAATATCTCGCAGAACGCCACAAGGGCGTCTGGCCCGACGACGCAAAGGCCCGCTCCTGGGCCCGCTCCGCCGCCGCCGAAATGCATGGCGGCTTCTCCAGCCTGCGCAACATCTGCGGCATGAATGTCGGCATCCGCGTCAAGCTCAACGAAGTATCCGACAAGCTGCAGGGCGATCTCACCCGCATCGATGCCCTCTGGCACGACGGCTTGACGCGCTTCGGCGGCCCTTTCCTCGCCGGCGACACGTTTACCGCCGTCGACGCCTTCTTCTGCCCCGTCGCCTATCGCTTCGAAACCTACAACCCGCCCGTGAGCGCCGAAGCCCGCGCCTACACGGACCGCCTCCTCGCCCTGCCCGCCATGAAGGAATGGACGGCCGACGCCCTCGCCGAGGACTTCCGCGACCACCCCCACGACGACGAATCCCGCGCCGCCGGCACCATCACCGACGACTTCCGGGCAGCGGAGAAGGTCTAGTGCCGTCGACGTTCGCCCGTCCGATGCCTATGTGCTAGCCTTGCAGTGAAGGGAGCGTAGCCGATGTCGAAACCAGTAATCTTCACGATCACCGCCGCATGGGACGCCGAAGCTTCGGTGTGGGCCGGTCATTGCGACGACATTCCGGCAGCCGCGGATGACCCAACTCTGGACGGACTGCTCGAGAAAATTTCGGCAATGGCCCTCGACCTCCTTCCGGACAATCACCCGGACGTCGATCCGCAGTCCCTCTTCCTGCAGATCACCGCGCTCCGCGAAGCCGAGCCTGCTGCAGCCTAAAGCGTCGCCGGGCCGTGCGGCTCGTCGTGCTCTTCGCCGTCTTCCCAGTCGATGGCGTCATCGGGTTCGGGAGCATCGGCAAAGCGGTCGGCGATCCATTCCATGATCATCCTGAGCGTCTCGTGACGCTCGATGAAATCGGCCATCGGGCCAGCGTGGTCGTGGGGCGCGGGCATGCTCATGCTGCCCAGATTGCGCCCAATTCCTTACTGGAATTTGAAAGTGGGGATGGAGTGGAGTTCATCAGGGCACGACGAGGGTACCGGCAGCCTCGCGGCTTCGGGGTTTGCTTCGGTGGGACAAAGAGGCGCCCACGGACGGAGAGCGCAGGACGCCTCCGAGAATTGTTTGCAGAGCGAGACGCCCTGCGCTCTGCCGCGATGGGTGTGT
>JBKJTB010000090.1:0-2799 GCA_046594305.1 Devosia sp.
CCACTAATGGATTCGCCTAGACTGGGCGTCGTCACCAGCAGTTCGCGATAGGCTCGCCGGGCCTCCTCGGTCTGGGGGATCCCGAAACTGGCGAAACGCTTGTTACAGGTCGCGACGCTCTCGTCCATCGCCAGCAGCCCCTTGTCGTCGGCAACAAGGTGCTTGGCGATATCGATCAGCGACCGAGCGTTCACGGGGAAGCGCCCCACTCCCAGTCGCGGACTTCCGACATGTTCTGGCCTTGCTCGTCGAGATACGGCCTCTGCTCGATGAGCTTATCGCGGACCATCTGCTTGCGACTGGCGCCCTTGCTGCCCAGGTCAGGCACCCGATCGAAAACGTCTCGCACTAAATGTAACAGGTCGAGGTCGTTCTGCACCCGGATGTCGGAGTGCCCGGTGATCGTTCCCTCTTCCCTGTAACTAAGGAAATCCACGTAACTACGGAAATCCAGGTTCCAGTTAGTGCGGCGATTGATCGGCCGATGCACCAGCGACGAGCTGCCGTGAAAGCCGAAATCGTACTCAGCGTCGTCCGCGTTGATCGTCGAGCCATCCTGCGTCCGCATCATGGTACGCTCTTTGGCATCGGACACGAGCCTCGGGGTCGGTGCGTTCACGGTTGTGTTCCTTGTCATGTTAGGAATGAATTTAGCTCCAGCACAACGTGGGCACGATCCGGCAGATGCCGTACAAGTTCTCTGGCGGCTTGTGGAAGCGTAGCGCCGCAGTCGGCGGGCGGTCAGGATCGGAATCTACCTAACCCTATGTTGCCGCAACTCCATGTGCGGATGGCTTCAAGTCTTGCCGGCGAAGAGTTGCGCGACGAGGGCCTGCGCTTCGCTCTGGATGCGCTTCAGATGCTCCGCGCTGTGGAAGCTCTCGGCATAGATCTTGTAGACGTCTTCGGTCCCTGACGGGCGGGCTGCGAACCAGCCGCTTTTCGCCATCAGCTTTATACCACCGATGGCTGCATCGTTGCCCGGCGCTCGTGTCAGTGTTGCCTCGACCGACTCGCCAGCCAGCTCTTTAGCACCGACATCGGCCGGTTCGACCTTGGCCAGCCGCAACTTCTGATCAACCGTCGCTGGCGCGTCGATCCGTTCGTAGAAGGACTCGCCCAGGTCCTCGGTCACCGACGCATAATAGCTGTGCGGGTCCATGCCGGTTCTCGCCGTCATTTCGGCCGCCAGCAGGCCCATGATCAGCCCGTCCTTGTCCGTCGTCCACACCGCGCCATCGCGGCGCTGGAATGTGGCGCCGGCGCTCTCCTCACCGCCGAACGCCAGCGAGCCGTCGATCAGGCCCGCGCTGAACCACTTGAACCCTACAGGCACCTCAAAGAGGTCGCGCCCCAGCTTCGCCGCGATACGATCGATCATGCCGCTCGAGACAAGAGTCTTGCCGATCGCGCCGTCGGGCCGCCAGCCCGGACGACTGCCACAGAGGTAGAAAATCGACGCCGCTAGAAAGGAGTTCGGATTCATCAATCCGGCTGACGGGGTCACGATGCCGTGCCGATCGGCGTCGGTATCGTTGGCGAAGGCGACATCGAATTTATCCTGTTGGGCGATCAGCGCCGCCATGGCATAGGGCGAGGAGCAATCCATCCGCATCTTGCCGTCCCAGTCCAGCGTCATGAAGCGGAAGGTCGGATCGATCGCGTCGTTCACTACGGTCGCGGCGATCTTGTAGCGCTCGATGATCGGCTGCCAGTACCCAACCGCCGCACCGCCCAGCGGATCAATGCCGATGCGCACCCCGGCGGCGCGGATCGCCTCCATGTCCACCACCTGGTCGAGATCGGCGACATAAGAGCCGATGTAGTCATAGGGACGAACGCAAGACGCCTTGCGGGCGCGGCTGTAGGGGATCCGTATGATCCTTTCGAGCTTGCCGACTAGCAGGTCGTTTGCGGTCCCCTTGATCCAGCTGGTTACGTTGATATCCGCCGGTCCGCCGTTCCTTGGGTTGTACTTGAAGCCGCCTTCGTCGGGCGGGTTGTGCGAGGGACTAATGACGATCCCGTCGGCAAGCCCTGTCGTACGTCCCTGGTTATAGGTCAGGATAGCGTGCGAAATCACCGGCGTCGGTGTGTACCCAGCGCGCTCATCGATCATGGTCTCGACGCCGTTAGCCGCGAGGACCTCGATGGCCGTCGCGAACGCGGCCTCGGACAGAGCGTGGGTGTCCATGCCAAGGAACAATGGCCCATCGGTGCCGACGCGGCGACGATAGAGGCAAACCGCTTGCGTGATCGCAAGGATGTGCGCCTCGTTGAATGCGGCGGCAAACGCTGAGCCGCGGTGTCCTGAGGTGCCGAAGGCGACGCGTTGGGCAGCGATCGCGGGGTCGGGCGACAATGCGAAATAGGCCGTCATCAGTCTCGGGATATTGACCAGCAGAGATGGCGGGACGGGCTTGCCGGCCAACGGGCTCAGTGGCGACATGTAGGGGCCCCTATTTGGCATGGTGATTGGATGGGCCAGCGGCCCGGCGGGCTCGATCCCGCCGAGCGCGCTGAGCCGCAGCAGGTCAGCGGTTGAGGGCGTTCAGGGGCAACGAGGTCGCCTGACTACCCGGTCCGGTGGTGCCATAGTGGGCGTTGAACTGGCTCTCGAAGTCGCGGTCGACCGTTGTCGAGGCATCGTAGGTCGGACTGCTCTTGACTGCATTGCGGTCGACGTCGAGGGCAATGGTGTGATCGCGCCATCTGACGGCCCGCGCAGAGCGTGGCGAGATCAACACCTTCTGGCCTGGCCACCAGTTTCTGGTATCAACCACAAGATAGTGGACGCTC
>JBKJTB010000157.1:0-8241 GCA_046594305.1 Devosia sp.
GTGTTCGCCTCGGTGGTCGCCGTGCTCTCGTTGCTGCTCATCGTCCGTCACAGCGCCAATATCGCGCGGCTCATCGCCGGTACCGAGCCCAAGATCGGGGCTGAGAAAAAGTCCGAGCCGTCCTGATGAACAGGGCGGCGGGCAAGCATCTCAGTCCGTCGCAAAAGATCGCCTGGCTTCGGCTCATTCGCACTGCCAATGTCGGCCCGCAGACCTTCCGCCAACTGATCAACCGCACCGGTTCCGCCGAAGCCGCCATCGACGCGTTGCCCAGCCTCGCGAGCCGTGTCGGCGTCGGCGCAAAAGTCCCATCGGTTACCGAAGCCGAGGACGAGATCGCGGCCCTGCAAAAGCTCGGCGGCCGCCTCGTCGCGTCAGGCGAACCCGACTACCCGCCGCTGCTCGCCCACATCTCCGGCGCCCCGCCGCTCGTCTCCATCATCGGCGGCGAACGCCTCGACCTGCGCCGCACGGTAGCGATCGTCGGCGCCCGCAACGCCTCCGCCGCCGGCAAGCGCATGACCGAGCTGCTGTCGCGCGAACTGGGCAATCAGGGCTTCGTCGTCGTCTCCGGCCTTGCCCGCGGCATCGACGCTGCCGCCCACGCCGCGTCGCTCACATCAGGCACCGTCGCCGTCCTTGCCGGCGGCATGGACCACATCTATCCCGACGAGAACATCCCACTGTCGCGCAGCATCATCGACAATGGCGGCATGTTGCTCACCGAGATGCCGCTCGGCTGGCAACCCCGCGCGCAGGATTTCCCCCGCCGCAACCGTCTCGTCTCCGGCTGCTCGCTCGGCGTGGTCGTCGTCGAAGCCGCAAAACGCTCCGGCCCGCTCATCACCGCGCGCCTCGCGCTCGAACAGGACCGCGAGGTCTTTGCCGTCCCTGGCTCGCCGCTCGACCAGCGCTCGGAGGGCGGCAACCATCTCATCCAGCAGGGCGCGCGGCTCGTCACCAGTGCCGACGACATCGTCGAAGCCCTCGGCCATGTCGATCCCTCGCGCAGTGCCCTGCTCGAACCCGACTGGCTCCCCGAAGCGCAGTTCGACGACACCGAACCCACCAACGGCGATCGCGAGCGCCTGCTCGAAGCCTTGAGCGTCACACCGACCTCAGTCGACACCCTCATCACCGCCACCGGACTCAGCGTCGCGACCATCCAGATGCTGCTGCTCGAGCTCGATCTGGCGGGCCGCATCGAGTGGTCGAGCGGCCAATTGGTGGCATTGATAGCGTGAAGGGCCAGACCGCGGCCCGGCCCCGCCCCCGCTCGACTAATGGGCGGCAATCGGCGTGTTCTGATAGAACACGAATTGCCACTTGCCACTGACCTTGTGGGCCAGCAATGAGTAGATGGTCCGCTTGTTGGCGTCGCTGGAGCGATGGTCCTTGAAGACGATATGCCCCGACGCCACAATCAGCGCGATCTCCGGCAGGAGAAACTGCAGCCGTTCGATCCGGCCTTCCAGGCGCGAGTTGCGTGCCCACGCCGAGAAAATGATATCGTGGCCGTCGACGATCTCCTGCCAACCTTGTTCGATCATGCCGTTTCCAACGATGTAGGTGGTGTCCGGGGCAAAGCACTCGGCATAGGCGGCTGAGCCCAGTTCCCAGCTATCGATCATGGTTCTGTAGAGCGCGCGAATAGCCTGCTCATCGCCAAAGTTGGGGCTTCGATTGATTGCATCTGTCATGGCAGTTCTCTCTCGTAAGAGCGAAAACAGCCTGGAGAATGACGGGCATATTACGAACCAGCGCACGCCAAACCTCAGGCGATTTCGCCTGTTGTTTGCCGTGGGATCGCAAGCGCGACTCGGAGCCTCTGAAAGAGGGGGCGGGCTTACCGTGTGCCACCCAGGTCCTTTTCGACCTGCAAGAAATAGCGCCCAGTTGTCGATTTGCAAGGCCATTCCACCAATCAGAAAGGCGGCTGGCCGGACGGTCGGAGCCGGTCCATTGCGGAGGTCACAATTTTCTTCCCCTAAAGGGGAATAGAAAACCGGGCATTCCTGAAGGTTGACAGGGCGGGTCGACTTCACCATTTTCCGCCGCGTTGAGACCACCCCTCCGAAAGCACTGTGTATGAAACTGGTCGTCGTCGAGAGCCCGGCCAAGGCAAAGACCATCAATAAGTATCTGGGCGCGGGCTACGAAGTCCTCGCCTCCTATGGCCATGTGCGCGACCTGCCCGCCAAGGACGGCTCGGTGCTGCCCGACGACGATTTCGCCATGTCGTGGGAAGTCGACGTCCAATCGCGAAAGCGTCTCGCCGACATCGGCAATGCGCTGAAGAACGCCGACGAGCTGATCCTCGCCACCGACCCCGACCGCGAAGGCGAAGCGATCTCCTGGCACGTCCTCGACGTGCTGACACAAAAGAAGCTGATCAAGGACAAGCCGGTCAGCCGCGTCGTCTTCAACGCCATCACCAAGGCCTCGATCACCGAGGCGATGCTGCATCCGCGCCAGATCGATATCCCGCTGGTCGATGCCTACCTCGCCCGCCGCGCCCTCGATTATCTCGTCGGCTTCACCCTCTCACCGATCCTCTGGCGCAAGCTCCCCGGCTCGCGCTCCGCCGGCCGCGTGCAGTCGGTAACACTGCGCATCGTCTCCGATCGCGAGGCCGAGATCGAGAAATTCAAGGCCGTCGAATACTGGTCGGTCGCCGCAAAACTTAGCGAGAAGAGCAAGAGCTTCGAAGCCCGCCTCTACTCCGTCGACGGCAAAATCACCGACAAGCTCGAGATCAAGACCGGCGCCGAAGCCGCCGTGCTGAAGGCCGCCATTGAAGCTGGCCGCCTCGTCGTCCGCTCGGTCGACAAAAAGCCCACCAAGCGCAACCCCTACGCGCCCTTCACCACCTCGTCGCTGCAGCAGGACGCCAGCTCGCGCCTCGGTTTCTCGCCCAGCCGCACCATGCAGCTCGCGCAGCGCCTCTACGAGGACGGCGTCATCACCTATATGCGAACCGACGGCATCGACATGGCGCCCGAAGCCATCGCATCGGCCCGCAGCGCCATCGAGAAGGAGTTCGGCTCCGCCTATCTGCCGCCGACCCCGCGCATCTACCAGAACAAGGCCAAGAACGCGCAGGAAGCGCACGAAGCCATCCGCCCCACCGACATGTTCCGCAAGCCCGAGACGGTCAGCGATCTCGACCAGCGCAAGCTCTACGGCCTCATCTGGCGCCGCACCCTCGCCTGCCAGATGCGTCCCGCCGAAATCGAGCGCACCACCGCCGACATCGCCGTCAACGCTCCCGGCCGCGACATCACGCTGCGCGCCGTCGGCTCGGTCGTCACCTTCCCCGGCTTCCTCGCCGTCTATGGCGTCGAGGCGAAGTCCGACAAGGACGATGGCGAAGAGGACGAGGACAGCCGCGAACTGCCGCCGCTATCAGTCGGCGATACGCCAAAGCTCGACGAAGCGCTGATCGAACAGCATTTCACGCAGCCGCCCTCGCGCTACACCGAAGCCAGCCTCATCAAGAAAATGGAAGAGCTCGGCATCGGCCGCCCGTCCACCTACGCGGCGACCATCTCCGTGCTGCAGGACCGCAACTACGTGCGGCTCGAAAAGCGCGCCCTCATCCCCGAGGATCGCGGCCGCATCGTCACGGCCTTCCTCGAGAACTTTTTCGCGAAACTCGTGGAATATGGTTTTACTGCCAGCCTCGAAGAGAAGCTCGACCACATCTCGGCCGGCGAACTCGCCTGGAAGGACGTTCTACGCGACTTCTGGACCGACTTCACCAAACAGACCGACGAGATCAAGGATCTGCGCGTTTCCGAAGTCCTCGATGCGCTCAATGAATCGCTCAAGGACCACATCTTCCCCGCCAAGGCCGACGGCTCCGATCCGCGCCGCTGCCCCACCTGCGGCACCGGCCAGCTGTCGCTGAAGCTGGGCAAGTTCGGCGCCTTCATCGGCTGCTCGAACTACCCCGAATGCAAGCACACCATGCAGCTGTCCGACGCCGCCAGCGGCGGCGGCGAGAATGCCCAGGCCGGTGACGGCATCATCGGCGTCGACCCGGACTCGGGCTTCAACGTGCTCTTGAAGTCGGGACGGTTCGGCCCATATGTGCAACTCGGCGACGGCGACGAACCGAAGCGCTCTTCCCTCCCTAAAGGCTGGTCTCCCGATGGCCTGACGCTGGAGAAAGCGCTGCAGTTGCTGGCGCTGCCCCGCGCGGTCGGACTTCACCCGGAAACGGGGAATCCGATCAGCGCGGGTCTCGGCCGCTACGGCCCGTTCATCCTGCATGACGGCAAATACGCGAACCTCCCCGACGTCGAGGAAGTGTTCACGGTCGGTCTCAACCGCGCCGTCGACCTCCTGGCGCAAAAGGCCGCTGGCGGCGGACGGTTCGGCCGCGGCGCCACCCCGATCACGGCGATCAAGACGTTCGAGCACGCCGACGGTGCGATCTCGGTCCGCGACGGCCGCTACGGCCCCTACGTCAACCAGGGCAAGATCAATGCGACCCTGCCCAAGAATGTACAACCGGCCGACGTAACCCTCGAGCAGGCGCTCGAACTGCTCGCCGAACGCGCCACCAAGACCGGCGGCAAGAAGCCCGCCCGCAAGGCCGCCGCCAAGAAAGCGCCGGCCAAGAAGGCTCCCGCCAAGGCGGCAGCAAAGAAACCGGCGGCCAAGAAGGCACCAGCCAAGAAAGCCGCCGCGAAAAAGACAATTCCGGTGGAGGCCTGATGGGCTCCCACCACCCACTGCGTCATCCCCGCGAAGGCGGGGACCCAGTGCCGGGCTCACCCCATACCGAGTGATCGCGGCTAACCGTGGGTTCCCGCCTGCGCGGGAATGACGTCGTGGTTCAGCACCACGAAAGAACATCCATGGCCAAGGCGCCAATACGAAAAACCACCAAACTCAAATCCCCCCGCGCGTTCCAGGTCGGGGCGCTCCCCGCCCGCGAGGACATCCTCAAGGCGATGGCGGATCACCCGCAGCTCGACGGCAAGCGGGACCTCTACAAATATTTCGGCATCTACGGCGACATGAAGACGCCCTTCAAGCTCCTGCTCAAGGAGATGGAAGGCGAAGGTTTTATCGCCCGCACCCGCAAGGCAATCCGTCGCACCGCGACGCTGCCGCAGGTCACCTCCCTCGACATCCCGACCGACGCCGACCCCGACAATCTCCACGCCTTCCCGGCGGAGTGGGATGAAGCCGAGGGCGAAAAACCGCGCGTCAGCGTGCTCGTCACCAGCAATTCCCGCGTCGTGCCCGCCCCCGGCGACCGCATCCTCGCTCGCATCGATGCCGGCGACGGCCCGCTGCCCGTCTACGTCGCCAAGCCGATGAAGATCATCGACAAGCCGCGGCGCGGCCAGATCGGCATCGTCCGCATCGACGACGGCGGCGCACGTCTGGTCCCGATCGACCGCAAGACCAAGGAAATGCGCATCGACACCGGCGATCTCGGCGACGCCCGCGACGGCGACCTCGTCGAAGTGACGGTAAAAGTCTCCGGCCGGCTGATGATCCAGAAGGCCAAGGTCACCTCGGTCATCGGCAACCCCAGTTCCGAGGGCGCGATCTCGATGATCGCGATCCACAATCTCGAGATCCCCTATCGCTTCCCGGCCTCGGTGCTGAAGGAAGCCGCCGAGGCCGGCGAGGTCTCGCTCAAGGGCCGCGAGGACTGGCGGCACATTCCGCTCATCACCATCGATCCGCCCGACGCCAAGGACCACGACGACGCGGTCCACGCCGAGCCCGACACCGATCCCAAAAATGCCGGCGGCCACATCGTCATCGTCGCCATCGCCGACGTCGCCGCCTACGTCCGTCCTGGAACGTCGCTCGACCGCGAGGCCTACCTCCGCGGCAACTCGGTGTACTTCCCCGACCGCGTCGTGCCGATGCTGCCCGAGCGCATCTCCAACGACCTCTGCTCGCTCAAGGAAGGCGAAAACCGCCCCTCGATCGCCGTGCGCATGGTCATCGACGCCGAGGGCCGCAAGAAGTCCCACAGCTTCCACCGCGTGGTGTTCCGCTCCGCTGCAAAACTCAGCTACCAGCAGGCGCAGGCGGCCATCGACGGCCGTCCCGACGACAAGACCGGCCCACTGCTCGCCCCCGTGCTGAACCCGCTGTGGGCCGCCTACCGCACCATGGCAAAGGCCCGCGACGCCCGCGGTCCGCTCGATCTCGATCTGCCCGAGCGGAAAATCATCCTCGATGCCAAGGGCATGGTCGCGGACGTGCGCGTCCCCGAGCGGCTCGAGGCCATGCGGCTCATCGAAGAGATGATGATCGCCGCCAACGTCGCCGCCGCCGAAACGCTTGAAAAGCGCAAGACCGCCCTGCTCTATCGCGTCCACGACACCCCGAGCCGCGAAAAACTCACCGCCCTCCAGGAATTCCTGAAGTCGCTCGAGATGAGCTTCAACAAGTCCGAAGCCGTGCGGCCTGCCGACTTCAACCGCGTCCTCGCCAAGGCGCGGCAGGAGAGCAAGATCGAGCAGGTGAGCGAGATGGTCCTGCGCTCCCAGGCGCAGGCCGAATATGCGCACGAGAACTACGGCCATTTCGGCCTCAACCTCGACCGCTACGCCCACTTCACCTCGCCCATCCGCCGCTACGCCGACCTCATCGTGCATCGCGCCCTCATCACCGCGCTCGATTTCGGCAAGGACGGGCTGACCGACGGCGAGGTCGCGAAACTCCCCACCATCGCGCAGCACATCTCGCAGACCGAGCGCCGCGCCATGCTGGCCGAGCGCGAAACCTCCGACCGGCTGCTGGCGCAGTTCCTCGCCACCAAGATCGGTGCCGAATTCATGGGCCGCGTCTCGGGCGTCACCCGCTCCGGGCTGTTCGTGCGCCTGCTCGAAACCGGTGCCGACGGCTTTATTCCGGCCTCGACCGTCGGGCAGGATTACTATCGCCACGTCGAGGAGATGCAGGCGCTGGTCGGCGACCGCACCGGCGAGACCTTCCGCATCGGCGACACGGTAAAAGTCCGGCTGCTCGAAGCGGCTCCCGTGGCCGGTGCCCTCCGCTTCGAACTGCTGTCGGAGGGCCACCGCGGCAAACCGTCATCTGGGAAAACCAACTCAAAGCGCCCATCTCGGTCGTACGGACCTAAGGGCCGCAGGAGATAGGCAAATGCCCGTCGCGATGACCACCGACACGCCAAAACGCTCGCTTGGTACTGCCGTCTGGAACGGCATGAAGCTGCGTTGCCCGCATTGCGGCGAGGGTCATCTGTTCCGCGCCTATTTGAAGGTGTCGGACACGTGCGAAGTCTGCGGCGAGGAACTGCACTATCACCGCGCCGACGACTTCCCGCCCTACCTGTCGATCATCATCGTTGGCCACCTCATCGTCGGCCTGATGCTGCACCTCGAGATGGCGTACACGGACGTCGCGCCGTGGGTCTACATGGTCACCATGCTGCCCGCCGCGGTCATCCTGCCGCTCATCCTGCTGCCCTCGATCAAGGGCGCGGTCGTGGGGCTGCAATGGGCCAACAAGATGTACGGATTCGATCCCCGGAGCCGCGACGAAGACCCGGCGCTGGCCTCCTGACCCTGAGGCCCGCCGCTCGGCTTGACATCCGGGCCTAAATCCGTAGTTTGCGCGCAAATTTGAAGGCCCTGCCTCCTGGCGGCCTCTTCCAAGGACACCACCATGGCAAAAGCCGCCTCCATCAAGATCAAGCTCGTGTCGACTGCGGACACCGGCTTCTACTACGTCACCAAAAAGAACTCGCGCACCCAGACCGAGAAGCTCAGCTTCAAAAAGTACGACCCGGTCGTCCGCAAGCACGTCGAGTTCAAGGAAGCCAAGATCAAGTAAGATCGCGGCCACCGCCGAATACAAAAAGCCCCGCGCGAGCGGGGCTTTTTGTTTGCTGGCAGCATCCCAACGAAGCCGCAGTCGCTTGCACCACTGCGAGCGGTAGCCCCCACCCACCGGCTTCGCCGGTCCCCCCTCCCCGATGGGAGGGATGGGCTCCACTCGAGCGGAGTAATCTGGCGTATCCCTCCCATCGGGGAGGGGGGACCACGCGCAGCGTGGTGGGTGGGGGCTAGCCACATCCAACGACGCGCGCCCACTCTTCCAGCACCAACTCCCAACCACCGCCGTATCGCCCACCCACCGCCGTCATCCCCGCGCAGGCGGGGACCCAGGAGTCACCACGAACCGGTGCCACCCGTCCTGGATTCCCGCCTGCCCGGGAATGACGCCGTGGGGTGAAAA
>JBKJTB010000351.1:0-4264 GCA_046594305.1 Devosia sp.
CCGCGCCTATCGCGAAGGCCGCGCGCCCAAGGCCGGCTGGAACCCGCGCTGCCCCAACAAGGTGCGCTACGAAATGCTGACCCGGCTCGGCTATTTCGTCACCGAGAGCTCGGAGCATTTCGCCGAGTACACGCCGTACTTCATCAAGGACGGGCGCGAGGATCTGATCGAGAAGTTCGGCGTGCCGCTCGATGAATACCCCAAGCGCTGCATCGAGCAGATCGAGCGCTGGAAGACGACGTCGGAGGAGTACCGCAAGGCCAACACCATCGAGGTCAAGCAGTCCAGGGAATACGCCTCCGAGATCGTCAACTCGGTGTGGACCGGCGAGCCCGGCGTCATTTACGGCAATGTCCGCAACAACGGCGTCATCACCTCACTGCCCGATCGCGCCGCGGTCGAGGTGCCGTGCCTCGTCGATGCCTCGGGCATCCAGCCGACCTATATCGGGGAACTGCCGCCGCAGCTCACGGCGCTGATCCGCACCAACATCAATGTGCAGGAGCTGACCGTCGCGGCGCTGATGACCGAGAACAAGGAGCACATCTACCACGCCGCGATGATGGACCCGCATACCGCCGCCGAACTCGATCTCGACCAGATCTGGCACCTGGTCGACGACCTGCTGGCCGCCCATGGCGACTGGCTGCCCGAGTGGGCCCGCAGCAGCAGCAAGATCGCGGCGGAGTAATCTCCGACCGTCAGTAGAGGCCCTGCGCCGTCTGGACGATCAACAGGATCGCGAAGGCGGCGAGGACCACGGCGCATACCCGCTCGACCCGCGCGGCCGTGAATAGGCCGCGCGAGTAGAGAGCCGCCCCCGCGCCGAGCGTCTGCCAGCCGATGGCGGTGAGTACCACCAGCACGGCGAACACCCCGAGATAGGGCAGCCGGTCGATGAAGGCGACCGGCGGAAAGATCGCGACGGCGAACACCAGCCCCTTGGGATTGATCAGCGTGGTAAGAAACACCCGCTGCAGCGTGATGCCGCCGGTGCCCACCGGATTCGTTCCGGCCTTGATCCAAAGGCGATAGGCCGACCACAGCAGGAACAGCGCCGCGAGGAGCTTCGCCGCAGCGCCGATCATCGGCTCGCGCGTCGCGGCGGCGCCCACCAGTTCGGTCCAGACCGTGAGGGCGATGGCGTAGCCGCCGAGTTCGCCCGCCAGCAGCGGCAGCGACCGGCGAACGCCGCGCGCCGCGCCCGCCGCCGCCATCAGCGTGTTGGTCGGCCCGGGCACGGCGAGCAGTCCGAGGACCGCGAAGATGAAGGGCAGGGCAGCGGTCATTGCAAATCCTGGCGGCTAACGCGACGCAGCCGCGCCGAGCGGAATTCGGAGGGAGTCGTACCGTTGGCGCGGCGGAACGCCTTGGCGAAGTAATTGCCGTCGGCAAAACCGCAGCCGTGGGCGATCGTTTCGATGGTCGAGTCGGTCGCAAGCAGCAGTCGCTCCGCCTGCCCGATGCGCCGCTGCCAGACATAGGCGGAGGGCGGCACGCCGACGCTGCTGCGGAACAGCCGCACGAAGTGCGCCCGGCTCAGACCCGCCACCCGCGCCAGCCGGTCGACACTCAAGTCCGCGGCGAGGTCTTGCTCGATATAGGCTTCGGCGCGGCGGATCGGCACCGGGTGCTCGACATTGATCGGCGCGGTGCCTCCGAACGCCCCGTCATAGAGCGCCATCATCCCGGCATAGGCCGCCGCCGAGGCGTCGCCGACCGGCAGGTCGCGGGTGGCGAGCGTCAGGCAGGCGCGGGCCAGCCGATCGACCGTCTCGGGCGAGGGGCGCAGCACCGGGCCACGGCTGTCGATCACGGCGCGGGCGATGCGCAGGCCCTCGCGCCCCTGGATACCGATCCAAAAATACTCCCAGCTGTTTCCCGGCTCGAGCCAGTAGCGGTTGGCATGCGGAAAGGTGAGCACCATGGTGTCACCAGGCAGAAGTTCATGGCGCGTCCCCGCAAAATCCAGCTCGCCGCGCCCGGCAATGGTATGCTGCACCACCGCAAACGCCCCCCGCTTCAGTCCCTCCCACGAATAGGTCTCGTTCGCCCGCCGCTCATAACCCGCGCCGGTGGCCGTACAGTTGAGCTCCAACTGCCCCCGCAGTCGCCGCAGGGTGCGCACCACGGGGCCGTGTGAAATGAGCTCGCTAAGCACAAAATTCCCCTAAGTCGCACGACATTTCTCTACACGGGCCGGGCGTGCCGAGATAGAGCTTTCAGCACGATGAGGGCGCAGCCCCGTACTCGAGGAGGATCAAGTGTCGTTCAAAATTACCATCATCGGCGCCGGGTCGGTGGGCTTCACCAAGACGCTGGTCTCGGACCTCCTCAAGGTGCCGGAGTTCGTCGGCTGCGAGTTCGCGTTGACCGACATCAATCAGCACAATCTCGACATGGTGCGCGAGATCATCGAAAAGATCGTCGCGGTCAACAAACTGCCAGCCAGGGTCACCGCCACCACCGACCGCCGCGCGGCGATCACTGGCGCGCGCTACATCATGAGCTGCGTCCGCGTTGGCGGGCTCGAGGCCTTCGCCACCGACGTCAACATCCCGCTCAAGTACAATGTCGACCAGTGCGTGGGTGACACGCTGTGCGCCGGCGGCATCCTTTACGGTCAGCGCAATATCCCGGTGATCCTCGAGTTCTGCAAGGACATCCGCGAGGTGGCCGAGCCCGGGGCGCTGTTCCTCAACTATGCCAACCCTATGGCGATGAACACCTGGGCGGCACTTGAGTATGGCGGGGTCAACACCGTCGGCCTCTGCCACGGCGTCCAGCACGGCGCCGAGCAGATCGCCCGCGTCCTCGGCATCACTGACGACGAACTCGACTACGTCTGCTCCGGCATCAACCACCAGACATGGTACATCGACGTGCGCGCCAATGGCCGCAAGGTCGAAAAGGATGAGCTGGTCGCCGCCTTCGAGCGGCATCCGGTGTACTCCAAGCAGGAGAAAGTCCGGATCGACGTTCTAAAGCGCTTCGGCGTCTACTCGACCGAGAGCAATGGCCACCTCAGCGAATACCTGCCGTGGTACCGCAAGCGTCCGGAAGAGATCGAAAAGTGGATCGACATGAGCGACTGGATCCACGGCGAGACCGGAGGGTACCTGCGCTACTCGACCGAGCGCCGCAATTGGTTCGAGACCGACTTCCCGATCTTCCGCGACGAGGCGGCCAAGCCCCTCGGCGAGGTCAAGCGCACCAAGGAGCACGCCTCGCACATCATCGAGGCGCTGGAGACCGGCCGGGTCTATCGCGGTCATTTCAACGTCCGCAACAACGGCATCATCCGGAACCTGCCGGCCGACGCCGTCATCGAAAGCCCGGGCTTCGTCGATCGCTTCGGCCTTAACATGGTCGAGGGCATCACCCTGCCGACCGGTTGCGCGGCGACCTGCAACGTCTCGATCAACGTGCAGCGCCTCAGCGTCGAGGCGGCAATGACCGGCAACATCGATACGTTGAAACTCGCGGTGCTGCACGACCCGCTGGTCGGCGCCATCTGCACGCCGGACGAGGTCTGGCAGATGGTCGACGAGATGGTTGTCGCGCAGGCGCAGTGGCTGCCGCAATACGCCGACGCCATCCCCGCTGCGCATGCACGGCTCGCCAAGGCCACGGTCAAGACCGGCACTTGGGAAGGCGCCGCGCGCCGCTCCGTCCGCTCGGTCGAAGAGCTCCGCGAGATCAAGGGCGCCCACCACTAAGTGGTTGGGGGCGCCGTTCGGTGATATCTAGCTTAGTCGTTCCGTTCATTTCACTCCCTCGTTTGCTTCTTCGGGTGAGGGCGGTGACGATGTGCCCGCGCGCCTGTGCCATCTCGACAATGAGGCGTCCAGTGCGCCCGGTCGCACCAAGTACTGCCAGATGCATGTCGCCCTCCCGACCAGCCATTCGACCACGGGACTTAATCCATTGCTGCCGGGCCTGTCACCCGTGGGCCTTAGACTCAAGCTCGCACCGCAATGCGACGGAGGCGGGACCTACATGGCTACATGATCGACAATAGAATCAGCCTCGGGCCGATCGAAACTGAACGTGTTTCATCGCCACCGACTGGACTTCCTCTGCGACCAGAGCATTGCTGGTCTGGCGCTAAGCGACACGTTCCATGGCCCGGCTTCCGACCCGGGCTCGGATCAGTACTAGAGCCAGCATTCCGCTGGCTCGGTTTTGACCGAGGAACGTTATGTCCGATAGCCCCCTTACCGATACGCAACGCCTGCTCCTGTCGCATGCATCAATGCGACCA
>JBKJTB010000075.1:0-5148 GCA_046594305.1 Devosia sp.
CCCTGCAGCCGCCGCCATGCTTCCGGTCGTGAAGTCTTCCTTGTAAGTCAGTCCCGGGTCGCGAAAGTGGACATGCGTGTCGATGAACCCCGGCACGACTACGCGACCCGTGATGTCAACAGTCCGTTTCGCCGGCGGCGTCCACGACGTTGAGGAAATAAAGGCGATCTTTCCGTCTTTAATTCCGATGGTTCCCAACACACGGCCGCCCGGAGTCACAATTTCGCCGCCAACCAACAGCAGATCAACCACCGCCATAGCCATTACTCCTATTAAGGCAAGATCCAGGTTATGCAACGAGCCTTACCGGTTCGCTTACCAGACGGCTCAGCGAGCGGACGATGCACGCCGGATCGATATCGTGGACGATGAACACCATACAAGAGCCCACCTGGCCCCTTGGCAAATGTGAGAGATGCTTCGGCGGATACATCAGGTGTTGGACCCCACGGATGACTAGGGGCCGCTCCTGTCCACGAAGCTTCAGGATTGCCTTGAATCGAAGCGCGGACTTCCCGTGACGATTCAACAAGGCGGTAATCCAAAGCACAAACCGCGACCAGTCAAGCGGGGCGGCGTAGCTCAGGGAGAAGCTACGATAAGAATCCGCGTGACCCCTCTGGTCGGCGAATGCCTCGGGCACCTGGATACTCTGCTTCGGCACTGCAAAGAGCCGGGCATACTGAAATGTCGAATCATTCGCTACGTCAATTTTGGCCAGACGATTGAGACCCGAGACTCGCGCGATTATTTCTTTTAAGGAATTGGCGTCCACCAGGTCAGCCTTGGTGCAGACCACCCGGTCAGCTGCGCAAATCTGCCTTGATGCTTCCGGGAACCGCGCGAGCGTGTCCATCGCGTTTACGGCATCGACGGTTGTGACAATCGTCCCTATGCGCAGATATTCGCTGAGTGCGTAGTCGGCTCGAATCGTGTTGAGAATGGGCTCGGGGCATGCCAATCCAGAGGTCTCAATGATTAGCTCCCGAAATGACGCGCCACCGGCTCGTTTGCGTTGTGCCAGCATGTTTCGTAGGCATTCGCCGAGGCGGCCTGCCACCGCGCAGCAGAGGCAGCCGTTATCCAGCAGATGCACTGTAGCGTCGCCGGCGACAATCAGGCTGTGGTCCAGTCCGATCTCGCCAAATTCATTGATGAGGACTGCAGTCCGATCGCCGGCACCGGCCGCAAGATAGCGTTGCAAGAGGCTCGACTTGCCGCTGCCCAGAAACCCGGTCATGAGGTGCACGACCGTACGTTCATCTGTCGATTGCTTAACCCGTTCCAAGATGGAGATCTTCCTGCAAGGGATCAAACGGACGGCCCAGAACCGACTCGATCGCCGGCCAAAATTCGGAGAGATCGTTCACAACACGCATACGACCGGTCGCATTTTCAAGGACGAACGATGCACCGTCCCAATCACCGATCGTCACGCCTTCAGATCCGAGCCAGCGGTTGAGAGACTCGATTCGGCGCCTCCTGCTGTCGCGATGCCGCTGAATCTCGATCGCTAAGGCGACCCCGGCAT
The DNA here is from genome assembly GCA_046594305.1 of Devosia sp. Lineage (GTDB taxonomy): Bacteria > Pseudomonadota > Alphaproteobacteria > Rhizobiales > Devosiaceae > Devosia_A. Next base: position 1,532 of record JBKJTB010000075.1, read on the forward strand.
TCGTGCGGTTGACATGGCGGTTGTAATTCTATTATGTATACACCGTGGATGCAATATTTATTGTAGTCCCGGGTGGGGGGGCCGCATTCCCGGGGACATCGTTGTTCTGACTGCAATTTTTGGAGGATGTATATGAGGTACAACGAAATCGACCTGGTCATCAGCATTGGCGAAGTGGTGCTTCCCCATGGACGGCAGCGCGCCGACGTCTCCATTGACGGCGCCCGGATCGATGCGCTCGCTTCAGTTGACCAGATCCACCGGCAAAACGCGTGATCGACGCCTCGGCCCTTCACGTCCTGCTGGGGCTGTTCCACGTCCATTGGAACTTTCGGGAACCCGGTCGCACCTACATGGAAGTCTTCGAAACCGGAGCATGCGCGGCGGCAGCTGGAGGAACTACTTTTCGTTTGTTTGGTGCACCATGACGACAGCGCGTGGTGCAAGCGCATGACGTTTCGCGACTATTTCGATCGCGGACGAATCGATTCTGCCGCCTATCGCGATAGCTACGAGACGGGCTACATGTACGGTCATGGGATGGTGGCCGGTCTCGCCGCTTCCCTTTATTACGCCGCTCTAAGGAAGGTCCAACTTCATGTGCTGCATCTGGGCGTGATGCCTGTTGGGGCAAATGAACTCGTCCGCCACGCGAAATTCGATCTTGGTCAGGACGTAACGGCGGAGCTCGAGGCGGCATCATTGCTCATGTCCGGTGACCAAGCCATAAAAGTCGCTCCGTTCGCTTACCTTTGGGCCTGCACCTCTGAATCCGGATGGGACACACTCGCGACCGGCGTTGCCAACATGTTAGTTGGAGAACACGCGCCACACACTGTCGAGGAAGTCGAGCCCGTTCAGGGCATGCCTGTGCACACGATCGTACGCGGTGAATCCGTGATGCTCGATGGCAGGGTCGTTGGCGCTTCCCGATATGGTCGCTTCACGCCCGGATCTGCTGCAAGCAACACCTAATCTTCCACGCCTGCTTACAATGTTCTCCATTTCGAGGGAGTTTCGATGAAAGATTGCTTTAAACACCTCGCGCGCCTAGAGATTCCCGGGGGCGGCCAGGTTGTGGTCAATGGGGACCATGCCTTCATCGGCCATCTTCGACCCCCATCCGGAACAACAATCGTGGATGTCGCCGACCCAAAAAATCCCCGGGTCGTGGCCGAAGTCACCGTGCCAAACAATCTACATTCGCACAAGGTTCGCGTGATGGGCGACCTAATGCTGGTGAACCAGGAGCTCAATCGTGCCGAGCCGATCAAACCCCCAATCGACGACCCCGTCGAGAAAATTACTCGGCAAACACGAGACGCCGCCCAAGGCGGCTTCCAGGGTGGCCTAAGGATCTACGATATCGCTGACAGGACGAGACCGCGCCCGATCGGTCTTTATCCCTCTTTTGGAGTCCATCGCTTTGACTCCGACGAGCGATATGCATACATCTCGTCCGAAGAGGAAGGCTTTCTCGGGGATATTGTCGTGATTGTTGATCTTGCTGACCCGGTGCATCCCAAAGTCGTGTCGCGCTGGTGGATGCCTGGCCAATGGCTGGCGGGGGGCGAGACACCAACTTGGCCCGGCCGCCGCCATCGATGTCACCATCCGTTAAGAATGGGTGATCGCCTATACGTGAGCTATTGGCATGGCGGCTTCGTGATTCTCGACATCTCTGATATGAGCAAGCCGCGCTACATAAGTGGACTCGATTGGAGTCCACCCTACCCGTGCCCAACCCATACCGCTTTGCCAATTCCGCAAACGATCATGGGGCGACGCGTTCTCGTGGTGACGGATGAGGAAGTGGCGGACCGTCTTGCTCCTTCGCCGAATGCGTTCTTGTGGATCGTCGACATTACCGATGAAGACCACCCAGTTCCAATATCGACCTTTCGCGTTCCGCACGACAAACCGTTCGACCGAAACTGCTGGTTTGGTGCTCATCAGCCGCAGGAAGTGGTCGATGGTCACATCCTATGCGTGACGTGGTTCGCGGGAGGGCTCCGCGCCGTTGATATCAGCGACATCTACCGACCTTCCGAGATCGGCCACTTCATGCCGACGCCCGTTAACGGACAACCGGTACAGAGCAACGATGTCTTCTTCGAACGTCGCCGCGGGTTGATTTACGTAATTGATCGTTTCAGTGGACTTGATATTCTTGAATTTTGTCCTTGATGTCCCTAGTAAGCCGTAGCCTAAATCTGTGGAGAATAGCCTGCCCGCCCCATCGATCAGCGCCTCGCTTGGAAATCAGGCACCCGAGCGCGCCGCCACTGGTCCGCGTGGGCGTTACTCTTGCCGGTCGCGGCCCGCTACCCAAACTCCACCCCGCGGAGCTCCCTTTTCAGCGCCATCGACCCGGGAAAACTACCTCGGCACCTCGCGGGGGGGAGTCGGGGATCGATCGCCGCTTGACCGACACCACCAAACCCGAAATCCTCGACTTCGCGTGGCTTGAAGCTTGCTGTCGTGTTCCCTGCATCCCGAGTTGAGTCGTGCATTGCGTGTGCCGCCTGAACTACGTCATCGACCGCTTCCTTGGCCTCGACATCCTGGAGTACAAGGGCCGCGCCTGACCGGCGCGCGCCGGCGCGTCACTCCATGCCGGGAAGGGGCGAGTGCGTGCCAGCGGGCGCCGCCGCGCTCGCCGCCTTTCCCTTCAGCATGCGGCCGTAACCCGGCTTGCCGGTGATACGCCCCTGCTCCATCACCGTCTGGCCGCGCACGATGGTGTAGACGGGCATTGCCGTGACTTCCACGCCCTCCCACGACGTGTGCCCGGTCTTCGACGCCATGTCGGCGCGGGTGAGCATCGAATGCTTGCGCATATCCACGAGCGTGAAATCCGCGTCGGAATCGACGGCCATCACGCCCTTGGCCGGGTACTGCCCAAAGCGGCGAGCGGGCGTTTCCGCGCACAGGCGCGCCACGTCGGTCAGCGTGAGGCGCCCGGCGTTGACCGCGGAAAGTACGAGCGGGATGAACTCCTGCGCCCCTGTGATGCCGAGCGGCACAGAAAAATTGTCCTGCCAGCCGGGCTTCGTCTCCTCGAACGTGTGCGGCGCGTGCTCGCCGACCAGCATGTCCGCCGTGCCGTCCCTGACCGACTTCCAGTGCGTCTCTGCGTCGTACGCCCAGAGATAAGCGTTTGGCCCGACCTTGTCGGCCTGCGCCCGCGTCATGAACAGCGCCGCCGTCTCCATCTCGGCCGTGACGTCCTGCCGGAACGTCGACTTGGCGTGCGCAATCATTTCGTTGGCAGCAGCAGGCATCACGCCGAGGTGCAGCACGTGCAGCGGGCAGCCGGTGAGCCGCGCATAGTAGAGCGATGCGGCGAGCCCGGCGACCATGCCGTGGCCGTACATGTAACCCTTGGCGTAGCAGTCGAAGTAGTCCCCGACCGTGGTCTTGCCCCGATCGATGTAGTCGCGGAAGGTGAGCCGCTTGCACCATTCGCTGTCGTCGTGATGGACCGAGCACACGAGCCCCGTGTCGGCAACTGCCTCGAAGATCTCGTGCAGGATGCCGTGGTCCACCACCCCCAACTCGCTGATGTAGGGATAGACCTCCTTCACGTGCCGGGTGTTGAACACCTTGATGCCGAT
>JBKJTB010000129.1:0-24781 GCA_046594305.1 Devosia sp.
GTGACACTGAAACCGAGCACCGACGGCGACGCGGCGAGCGCCGTCGCGAACTCCTGGTCGAAGTCAGCAAGCGGCGCGCCGCCATCGGCGACGATATGCGCGTCGCCGCGCGAGGCCAGCCATTGATTGAGGAAGGCAGGCGACGTGCGGTCCGGTTCGGGGAAGAGGACATCGAACACCACCGCCGCGGCGCCGAGCTCGGTCAGTCGCGTGGTGAGGCGCGCCATGACATCGCGCGACCACGGCCATTGCCCGATTTCGGCGAGCGAAGCTTCATCGATGTCGGCGATCCGCACCGGCGCATTGCCCGCCTCGCGCGGCGCGATCTGCTGGAAGGTGTCGAAGGCGATCTCGCGCGCCACGCGCAGCGGATAGGGATCGATGATCCTGACGCCGAGCAGCACAAAGACCAGCGCCAGCCCCAACAGGATCGGGACATAGCGGCGCATGCCTCAGAGCCCGGTCGGGGAAACAGGCGTGCGGTCAGCCAGCGCCGTGCCCATCAATTGTCGGGCAGCGGATCGGGGATCGGGTCGGGCTTGCCCTCAGGCTTGCTCGGGCCGGGATCGACCTTGGCCTCCTGCTTGGGCTGCGAGACTTCCGCGGTAGCGCCGCATTCGCCGGCGCCACTGACCTTGAAGTCGCTCTTCAGGCTGCGCTGCGACTTCACGTAGATGAAGTTGCTGGTGGCCGAGGCGTGGCCACTGCTGCCCTTGCCGACGATCTCGGCATCGGAGGCCTCGCCCAGGCCGACGTCGCACTTCCCCTTGACCGATTTGCAGCCGCCGCTGTCGGGACAGTAGGTCACCTCGCCATCGAAGAGCACGATATCGGTCTTCTTCTTGGTGACGGTGAAATCGAACTTTGTGCCGCGCACGCCGATCGTGCCGGTGGGGGTGTCGATCTTGTAGGCGCTCTTGCTGCTCTTGCCGGTGATGAAGCGGAACGTACCGCCGAGCGCGCTCACGGCGAAGGCCGAGGCCGTGCCGCCGTTGCGCATCAGATATTTCTGGATGATCAGTGAGGAGCCCGGTCCGACCACCATGTGCGTATCGTCGGCAAACACGATCTGCACCTGGCCCTGTGCGCCGGTGGTGATCGTCTGGCCCTCGAACAGATCGTCCTGCGCCGAAAGCACCACCGTGCCGCCATTGTAGAGGCCCGTTGCCTCCGGGCGAACGTCCACGGCCTTGGCGATCGCCGGATCGCCCGCGGCTGCCACCGCCGGAACCGCCATCAGCAAACCGAGGACGGCTCCGAGCGGAGCGGCCCATTTCCCCCAAAACGCCACCACTGCGCTATCCCTTGTTCATGTTGCGCCTGCACCGGCGCCGGAAAGGAAACTGTGCGTTAGTCTTGGCGCACCAGTAACACAGGCGCCGCCTGCAAATCTATTGATCTGCCATTGTGGTCGGCCGAAGGAACGTTTGCGGCGCCCAACCGGCTGGATTCTGGCCACGCGGTCCTAGAGCAGGAAATCCACCGCGCGCATCGTGTGAAGTCCGGTGATTTCGAGGATGAAGTCGGCCGCCTTGTCGCCATTGGTGTCGCCCATCACCAGCGTCTTGTCGTTCGCCGCGCCGGCATTGTCCTGCTGGACCCAGCGCAGTTCGCCTTTGGCGCCCGAGAAGGTTGTGCCTGCCGCAGCGATGAAGCTGAACGCATTGTCCGCGCCGCCGGTTCTGGCATCGATGCCGCGCAGGTCGATGTAGTCCTGGGCCGGGTTCCAGTCGGTGATGACGTCGCGGTTGCCGCTATTCTTCTTGATATCGGCGGTGCTGTCGAACTGGAAGAAATCCGACCCGTTACCGCCGGTGAGAATGTCGGCCCCGGCGCCGCCGATTAGCGTGTCGTTGCCGCCCTTGCCAACAAGGGTGTCGCGCCCCGCATCGCCATAGAGCGCATCGCGGTCGGACGAGCCGGTGATCGTGTCGTTGCCGCCGAGCCCGTGCCAGGCCTTGAGGCCGGTCGGCACCTTGATGGTGTCGGCGCCGTTGGTGAATACGGTGATGCGCACGCCCGAGGAGGCATTGTTGGCTTCGCTGAGCTCACTCACCGCGTTGTTGTAATCGGCAATGATTCCAAGAAAGTAATTGCCGGCCGCGACGTTGCCCGGCAGCACGAAATTGCCGCCCTCCGCGCTCGAGCCGCCCGCCAGGATACTCGCGACGTCGTCCACCGCGATCAGCCGGTCGGCGGTGGTGATGGTGCTGTCGGTCGAGAGGTAAATGCCGGCCTTCGTAACCGGCGCCGCGTTCGTCGTGCCCAGATTGTCGACGGTGTATTTGAGATTGTAGGTGCCGCCCGCCGCCGCCCACACGATCTTGAGCGCCGGTGCCTTCACATCGAGATCGGCGCCAATGGTGATCAGCTTTCCCGTCGAGGCGTTGTTGGCCTCATTGAGCTCGCCGATGGCGTTGGTGTGATCGGCGATGACGCCGATGTAGTAGTTTCCGGCCGCGATGCCGGCCGGCAGCGTGATTTTTCCGGTTTCCGTCGAGAAGCCGCCCGCGAGGAGGCTCGCGACGTCATCGACCGCAACGAGCCTGTCGGCGGTAGTGATCGTCGCGTCGGTCGACAGGTAGATGCCGGTCCTCGATGCGGGCGCCCCGGTGGTCCCGCCATTGTCGACGCGGTAGCTGAAATCGAGGGCGCCAGCCGACCAGGCGAAGGTCGGCGCGGTGCCGAGCTTGAGGTCGGAGCCGATGGTGATGGCGACCGCGGGCGACGCATTGTTGCTCTCGTTGAGCTCGCCGATGGCTTTACCGTAGTCGGCGATGACGCCGATGTAGTAGGTGCCGGCCGCGAGCCCGCCGGGCAGCGTGACCTTGCCGGTTTCGGTCGAGAAGCCAGCCGCGAGGAGCTTCGCCACATCGTCTACGCCGAGCAGCGTGTCGGCGGTGGTGATGGTGCTGTCGGCCGACAGGTAGATGCCGGTTTTGGAGGCCGCCACTTCGACTGCGCCGGCATTGTCGATGCGGTAGCTGAAACTCAGTTCCAGTGCGTTGCCGTTGGTTGCCACACTCACGGCGGGTGCGGCGGAGATCTTCAGGTCGCCGCCGATACCGCTCCAGTCGCCGTAGCCCTTGCCCTGCAGGGTCGTGGCGTCGTCGCCGGAGAGGGCGTCGGTCCTGACGCGCGAGATATAGGCGGACTGGAACTTGTCGTAGGGCCCGGCCATCTCGGCGACGATTTCGTCCCAGTCGTGCCTGACGACCGTGCCGTCGCCCCAGGTGTCGACGACTTCGATCTTGCCGCCGGCGGTGCTGACCACGATGAAAGTGTGCGAATTGACGTCGTCGTCGTGCCCGGGCTCGCTGTGTTCCGACCAGTTGCCGTAATCATAGACCCGGACGATGTCGCCGGGCCGCAGGTTGGCGGCGATGTCGCCGGCCTTGGCGCCGTGCTCGTCGGACCAGGCGAGCGACCAGCCATCCCTGGGTTCGCCGGGCTCGTCGCCCATGTTGGAGTTCCACCGGTGCGGGGACTCGTACTTCAACGCGGGCGAGCCACCCGCAAAACCCTCGTCCCAGTGGTCGGGGTTGGTAAAAGTGTTGGCCGCCCCGTCGGTGAAGTCCGTCAGGTCGAAGAACGGCAGGCCGGCGAGATTGGAAATCCCCCAGGCGAACCCGGCCGGGCTTCCGGTCCAGCTTTGGCCGACATTGGCCAGCGCCAGCGCGACGATCTCCTCCGCCGAGACCCCGGCGGCCACACTCGAAAAGTCCAAAGTACCGGCGCGCGTCAAGGCAATCCACCCAGCGGAAAACGTTAAGGATGTATGAACGGCACAATGGCCCACCCCGTCAACGCCACCCGGCCATTAGGCTTAATCCGTCGCGAAATGTGATCACGAGGAGTGAGGGCGTTGTTTTGGCTATCGGCTATTGTCGTCCGAACGTGCCGCCCTGTCTTGATGCAGCCGCGCATCGTTCTGATATTTTTCTGATATTTGCTATTTGCCTGCGCCCGTGGCTTTTCTCCGCGGCGCAGCTTGGGGGCAGACGGACAGATGCTGCGGTTTGCCGGGTTTGAACTGGACCGGGAACGCCGGGACCTCCGGCGGTCGGGCGGTGCGGCGATCACGCTGCGACCCAAGACCTTCGACGTCCTGGCGCTTCTGGCGGCCAAGCCCGGACAGCTGGTGCTGAAACAGGAGCTGATGACCGCCATCTGGCCGAACGTTCATGTCGGCGAGGACAGCCTGTTCCAGTGCATCCGCGAGCTCCGGCTGGCGCTCGGCGACGAGCAGCGCCGGCTGATCAAGGTCGTGTCGGGCCGCGGCTACCGCCTCGATGCCGAAATCGTCGACACAGATATCGCCGAGACCTCACAATCCGCGATCTCGATCGAGCCGGCGACCGCTGGGACCGAACCGGCCCGCGGGCGCTTTGGATTGGGCAGGACGGGCATAATCGTTGCGGCGGCGCTGGCGCTCACCGCCGCCGTCGCCATTGTGACGCCCCTGCTGCTGCCATCGCTGTTCCCCCACACACCGACGCTCGCCATCCTGCCACTCACCGGGACCGGCGACGGGGCCCCCGCCGGCGACATGGCGGCCAACGTCACCGGGCGCCTGATCGACGGCCTCGCCAATATCCCTAATCTCGAGGTCACGGCGCCGGCGGCCATCCCGGCCGGCGCCGACTTCGTCCTCGCTGGCACGATGCAGCAAAGCAACGGCATCTGGACGGCGCAGGCGCGTCTCACCCGCGGCACGGCGAACGAAGTGGTGTGGGCCGGCTCGGTTTCGGTGCCCATTGCCACGACGCCGGATCTGCACCTGCAGCAATCGCGCCTCGCGGCAGCGCTCGGGCACGATCTTTCCGTGCAGCTCAACGCGCTGCTCAACGCCGATGACTCGGCCGATGCCGGCCCTTCCGCCGATGCCGGCAAGGTCGTGGTGCAGCAGGCCAATGCCTACATCAACCAGCAGAACCCCGAGCGCTTCCATGCCGCGCAGTCGATGCTTGAGGATGGCCTTGCCCGCTATCCGGGCAACACCGACATCGAGGTGGCGCTCGCGGCGCAGCTGCTGCGCGGCGTGCAGATGGTGTTCTACAGCCCCGAGGAAAGCGCCAAGGCGCAGGCCCGGGCCCGCGCGATCCTCGAGAGCGCCTTGCAGGCCCGGCCATACGCGGTGCCCGTGCACGAGGCCTATTGCCGCCTGCTCACCGCCACCAACCAGTTCAGGGATGCGCTGGTCGCCTGCGCCCGCACCCTGACCTTCGATCCGTGGAATGGAATTGCGCTCTACCATCTGGGATTGGCGGAGCTGAATCTCGGTCGTTTCGACGACGCGCTCCGCACCTTCCTCCTGGCCGACGACTTCGATACGCCCGAAGTCTCGCGCTGGACCTGGCGACTGGGCGTTGGCTGGACCTACATGCTGATGGGGCGCGCCGCAGACGCCCTGCCCTGGCTCGAGCAGGCCATTGCCATCACGCCCGCCAGCGGCCGCGTCTATCTCCTGCTTGGCGCCGCCTATCAGTCGCTGGGCAGGCTCGATGAGGCCGCAGCGGCAATCGGCAAATGCCTGGAGCTGCGGCCCGGCTCCACCGCCGCCAATATCGGCGTGCCGCTGGAGAACACGAGCCCCATATTCGCCGCAGCGAGCGGGCGGTTGATACAACTGGGCGTCGCGGCCGGACTGCCCAAACAGTAACGCTCCATCGCCCGCGACCTCGGCCTCCCTGCCATCTCGCCTTGCCAAGATTGCATGCGTATGCAAAATTTCGCGCCGACGAGAGGGATGATCGATGGCGAAATGGCTGAAGCGCGGTAAGGATGTCGAGGCACGGGCGGAGGCGGACCGGCAGGTTCGCGCCACCGTCGAAACCATCCTCGGCGATATCGAAAAACGCGGCGACGCGGCCGTGCGCGACCTGTCGCGCAAATTCGACAATTGGGACCGCGCGGATTTTCGCCTCACGCCGGCAGAGATCGACGCCTGCATGGCGCAGCTCTCGGATCAGGATCTTTCCGACATCGCCTTCGCCCAGACGCAGGTGCGCAATTTCGCCGAACGGCAGAAGGCGACGATGACCGAGCTTGCCGTCGAGACGCTGCCCGGCGTCACGCTCGGCCACCGGCATGTGCCGATCGCGTCAGTCGGCTGCTACGTGCCCGGCGGCAAATATCCGCTGCTCGCGTCTGCGCATATGTCGGTGCTGACCGCGAAGGTCGCCGGCTGCCAGCGCGTCATCACCTGCGCCCCGCCCTTCCACGGCAAGCCGGCACCGGCGATCGTCGCGGCGCAGCACATGGCCGGCGCCGACGAGATTTTTGTGCTCGGCGGCATCCAGGCCATCGGCGCCATGGCGATCGGCACCAAATCCATCAAGCCCGTCGACATGCTGGTCGGCCCGGGCAATGCCTTTGTCGCCGAAGCCAAGCGCCAGCTCTTCGGCCGCGTCGGTATCGATCTATTTGCCGGCCCGACCGAGACGCTGATCATCGCCGACGAGACGGTCGACGGCGAGATCTGCGCCACGGACCTCCTCGGCCAGGCCGAGCACGGCCCGACGACGCCCGCGATTCTCGTCACCACTTCCGAGAAGCTGGCGCGCGAAACGATGGCCGAAGTCGAGCGCCTGCTGACCATCCTCCCCACCGCCGATATCGCAGCCAAGAGCTGGGCCGATTTCGGCGAAGTCATCGTCTGCGACAGCTACGACGAGATGCTGGCCGAAGCCGACCGCATCGCCAGCGAGCATGTGCAGGTGATGACCGACCGCGACATGTGGTTCAGGGACAACCTCACCAATTTCGGTGCGCTGTTCCTCGGGCCGCGCACCAATGTGGCCTATGGCGACAAGGTGATCGGCACCAATCACACTCTCCCCACGCAGAAGGCGGCGCGCTATACGGGTGGCCTCTGGGTAGGGAAGTTCATGAAGACCTGCACGTGGCAGACCGTCGAAACCGACGAAGCGTCGGCAATGGTCGGCGAGTATTGCTCGCGCCTGTCGATGCTCGAGGGCTTCGTCGGCCACGCCGAGCAGGCCAATATCCGGGTCCGCCGCTATGGCGGGCGCAATATCCCCTATGCGACGGCGGCCAGCCCCCGGGCTGCCGCCGAGTGACGGATGGATCTACCGCGCACCCCTAGCCTGAGACTGGACGGCAAGCACGCGCTGGTCACGGGCGGGACGCGCGGCATCGGCCTCGCTGCGGCCGCGGCACTGGCGGAAGCCGGCGCGACGGTGACCGTGGTGGCGCGGCGCGCCGACGACGTTTCCGCGGTGGCCGAGGCGATCGGCGGGCACGGCACCGCCCTCGACGTCACCGACTTCGCAACCATGCGCGCGTTCATCGAAACAGCGCCCGAGCCGTTCGACATTCTCGTCAACAGCGCCGGCGGCGCCAGACACGCCGGCTTCCTCGACGTGTCGGAGGCCGACTACCGGGCGATCATCGATCTCAATCTCGGTGCATCGTTGTTCGCCAGCCAGGCCGTCGCCGCGCGCCTGGTTGCTGCCCGCAAGCCGGGCTCGATTATTCACATCTCCTCGCAGATGGGCCATGTCGGCGGGCCGAGCCGCAGCGTCTATAGCGCCAGCAAATTTGCTGTTGAGGGGCTGACGAAATCGATGGCGATTGACCTCGCCCCGCACAATATTCGCGTCAATACGATCTGCCCGACGTTTATCGACACCGAAATGGCGGCCAAGAGCCTCCGTGACCCCGATTTCAAGGCCTGGGTATTGAGCAAGATCAAGCTTGGCCGTCTCGGCCGGCTCGAGGACATCATGGGACCTGTCGTGTTTCTCGCCTCCGACGCATCGGCGCTGATGACGGGCTCCTCATTGCTGGTGGATGGCGGATGGACGGCGGAGTAATCACCAAACGGCCGCCGCCGGTGACCTCCTCAATGGTCGCCGAGCATGCGGGCGTGTCGCAATCGGCGGTGTCGCGCACGTTCACGCCCGGCGCGTCGATTTCGTCCAAGACCCGCGCAAAGGTGCTCGCGGCCGCCAAGGAGCTCGGCTACCGCCCCAACGCCATTGCCCGCTCGCTGATCACGTCGCGCTCGCGCATCATCGCGGTGGTGATGGCCTACCTCGAGAACCTGTTCTACCCCGACGTGCTCGAAGAGCTGGGCCGGCGCCTTGCGGCGGAAAACTACCATCTGCTGCTGTTCACCGGCTTCAAGGATCGCGACAGCGATCCGCTGTTCGACCAGATCATGCAGTATCGCGTCGACGGCATCATTCTCGCCTCGACGTCGCTCAGCTCAGAACTGTCGGACGAATGCACCGTCGCCGGTATTCCGGTGGTGCTGTTCAACCGCACGACGGAAAAGGACGAGGCCTCGTCGGTCACCTCGCGCAATCGCGAAGGCGGGCGGTTGATCGCCGACTTCCTCGTTGCCGGCGGCCACAAGAGTTTCGGCTTCATCTCGGGCATCGAGGGTACCTCGACCAACCGCGACCGCTTCGCCGGATTTCGCGATGGCCTCAAGGCCGCCGGCTTCGACAAGATCGAAGTCCGCAAGGGCAATTTCAACCGCGCCGACGCCGAAGCCGCCGCCCGCGAACTGCTGTCGCTCAAGAAGCGCCCGCAGGCGATCTTCGTCGCCAACGACCACATGGCGGTCGCCGCGATGGACGTCGCGCGCTACGAATTCGGCCTCGCGATCCCGCAGGATCTGTCGATCGTGGGCTATGACGATGTCGGTGCGGCCCGCTGGCCGAGCTACGGCATCACCACCGTGACGCAGCCGATCGCGCCGATGGTCGAAGCCACGGTCGATATCCTGATGGACCAGATCGCCTCGGGTGAAATCGAGTCGCAGCACAAGCTGATCTCGGGCGAACTCGTCGTCCGCACCTCGGCGCGGCTGCCCAAGAAGGGCATCGTCGAGCGCGATGGAGCGAAGTTCTACAAGCCCGCCTACTGAATGGCGCCCGGCCCCGGCGTCGCGCCGGGCGGGACCTTGCCCAGAATGATCATCCCCAGCACCTCGTCCTTGGTCACGTCGGTAACCTTGGCCGAGCCGACGACGCGGCCGTTCTTCATCACCGTCAGACGGTCGGCGAGATCGAAGACGTCGTGGATATCGTGGCTGATGAGGAAGATGCCGATGCCCTGGGCCTTGAGCTGCTTGATCAGCTCGCCGACCTGGGCGGTTTCCTGCGGCCCGAGGGCTGCGGTCGGCTCGTCCATGATCAGGATGCGCGCGTTGAAGTGGATGGCGCGCGCGATGGCGACCGACTGCCGCTGGCCGCCCGAGAGGGACTTCACGGGTTCCTTGAAACGCCGGAAATTGGGGTTCAGCCGGCCCATCACTTCGCGGCACGCCGCTTCCATCGCGATGTCGTCGAGCGTGCCCCAGCGGGTGCGCAGCTCGCGGCCGAGATAGAGGTTGGCGGCGGCGTCGACATTATCGGCGAGCGCCAGCGTCTGGTAGATCGTCTCGATGCCGAGCGCCTTGGCGTCACGCGGATTGTTGATCTCGGCTTCCCGGCCATCGACCATGATGGTGCCGGCATCGCGCTTGTAGGCGCCCGACAGCACCTTGATCAGCGTCGACTTGCCGGCGCCATTGTGCCCGAGCAGGCCCACCACCTCGCCCGGATAGAGGTCGAGGCTCGCATGATCGACGGCCTTGATGCCGCCGAAGGCGATCGAGACGTCCCGCATCTCGACCAGCGGTGCGCTGCGATCGGCTGCAGTGGCCGACATGGATTCTGCTGACATCATCGCCTCCTATTTCACGCGCCGGCGGTAGACCTGGTCGACGAACACGGCGAGCACCAGGACAATACCGACGACGATGTTGGTGTAGGCCGAATCGACATTGAGCAGCGCCATGCCCGATTGCAGCGATTGCATCAGCAGCGCACCGAGGATGGCGCCGAAGATCGTGCCCGTGCCACCGGCCAGCGAGGTGCCGCCGATCACCGCTGCCGCGATGACGTAGAGCTCGTTGAGTGTCCCCAGCGCCGTCGTTGCTGCGTCGAGGCGGGCGGAGGCGATGATCGCCGAGATGCCGACCAGCGCGCCCATCAGCGTGTAGACCTTGACCGTCAGCCACTTGGTGTTGACGCCGGCCAGTTCGGCGGCTTCGGGATTGCCGCCGGTCGCGAAGATGTAGCGGCCGAACCGGGTGCGGCGCGCGATGAACGTCATCACCACTGCCACCGCCAGCGTAATCAGCACCGGAATGGGATAGCCGGTCGAGAATGTCAGGCCGTTGAGGCAGCTCACGACCTTTTCGGCGGCCATACAGATGGCGGCGCCGGCCCGGTCCTCGACTCCTGGCGGAATTGGAATGCCGTTATCGACGGCGAAGCGTTCGGCGACGCGCGGCGGATAGGGATAGGCATTGACGACCGCCGTGATGCCGAGCACGGCAGCGGACAGGACGATGCCCGTCAGCAGCTCGGCCCACACGGGCTTGGGCTTGAACTTGAAGGTGACGCGCCGGCGCCGGCCCATGACGATCGAGATGACGATGGCGACGCAGACCACGCCGCCGAGCACCCAGCTCCAGATTGGGCCGATCGAGGCCGCCGGGCCGTTGCCGCCGAAGAGCTTGAAGGTCTTGTCCATCGGCGCCACCGTCACGCCGCTGGCGATCAGGAAGGCCGTGCCGCTGAAAGCGATGAGGCCACCGAGCGTCACGATGAAGCTCGGGATCTGCCCATAGGCGATCAGCACACCGTTGAAAAAGCCGATGAGGCTGCCCAGGGCAATCGCGAAGATGACGGCGACGATCCAGATTGCGGGGTGTCCGACGCCCAGCATCGGGCCCAGTTCGAACACCTGAATGACGCCTGTCGCGACGGCGACGAGGCTCAGCATCGAGCCGACGGACAGATCGATCCCGCGCAACACGATGACCAGCACCATGCCGGTGGTCATCACGGCGATGACAGTTGTCTGGACCAAGAGGATCCAGAGATTTCGCGGGGTCAGGAACGAGCCGCCGAATAGGCCACCACTGCCGGGCCGGAGAATGCCGCTGGCGATATCGAAGCCGACCCAGATGACCAGCATCGCCACGAGCATGCCGATCATGCGGGTGTCGACCTCTGTCGCCCGCAGGAACCGCTGCAGAACGTTTTCGTTGGCCGCCGCAGGGCCGCCAGTGTTGGTGTTGGTCATCCCCGTCCCCCTGGCCGTCGTTGCGGCCACTCTATGTTCGGGCGATTGCGCGCCGTCGCGTCACTATTGTCCAAGAAAGAAGGCCGCGCCACCCATCTGGGAGGCGCGGCCTCGATTGTCAGATCAAATCGGCCAATTGCTTACGGGCAAGCGGAGACCGAGCCAGCCGTTACGCCGGCGCAGGCCTGATCCTTGGTGATGTGACCGGCGTCGATCGCCACCTGGATGTTGTCCTTGGTGATCGGGGTCGGGGCGAGCAGGATGGCGTTCATCTCAACGCCATTCTTGCCGCCGTTGAACTTGGCAACGCCGTCGATCGTGGCCGGGTCCTTACCGTCCGCGAGCGCGAGCGCGGCATTCGCCGCAACCGTGCCAAGATCGGTCGAGTTCTTCCAGACCGAAACCAGCTGCGTGCCGAGGGCAACGCGGTTGATGGCGGCGAGGTCGCCGTCCTGACCGGTGACCGGAACGGTACCGGCAAGGCCCTGCGCGTCGAGGGCAGCCACGACACCCGAAGCCATACCGTCGTTCTCGGACAGCACGGCGTCGACACCGTTATTGGTCGAGGTCAGGCACTGCTCCATGTTCTTCTGGGCATTGTCCGGCTTCCAGCCATCGGTGAAGGTTTCGCAGACATTGGTGATCTTGCCGGCGTCCATGGCAGACTTGAGCACTTCCATCTGGCCCTGGAACAGGAACGTGGCGTTCGGGTCGCCCTTGTCGCCCTTGATGAAGGCATAGCGGCCCTCAGGCTTAACCTTGAGCATTTCCTGCGCCATGATGCGGCCAACACCGACGTTGTCGAAGGTGATGTAGAGCGCGCTCGGATCCTCGAACTGCACGTCGTAGGCAATCGACTTGATGCCGGCGTCGTTGATCTTCTGGATCGAGGGCAGGATGGCGTCGGAGTCGAACGCGACCACGAGGATGACATCGACCTTCTGCGAGATCAGGCTTTCGATATCGGCGGCCTGCTTCTGGGCAGATCCCTGTGCGTCGGTCGACACATAAGTGTCGCCGGCAGCTTCGACGACGGCCTTGATCGCCGCCTCGTCAGTCTTCCAGCGCTCTTCCTGGAAAGTCTTCCAGGACACGGCGATGGTCTTGCCGGCCGCCATGACGGCGCTCGGTGCGATGCTCATGACCAGAGCACCGGCCAAAAGGGTCAGTACCTTGAATTTCATAGATGTCCTCCCGTTCGCTGAGGAACGTACCTCGGCACCATCGTCCGGGCCGGTCTAAACCGTGCCGTCGTTCTGCAGCTACTTTGCGTATTGCCCCGAACGATGCTTGGCCGGACGCTGCTCCAACTGGTCAGATGAGTCAACGGGTCAAGTCATTCCGCAGGCGAATTCATAGACTTCCAAGTCAACCCCGACCTTCGTTTGAGCGTCTTGACCTGAAGGGGACGCTCGGATGGAATGCAGTCCAAGTGCCGCCAGCGTCAACGGCCAGCACGTTCCGGGGGGAATGATGAGCATTCGTGGTCAGATCGCCGCAATCGGCGCGGCTTTGCTGCTGGGCTGGACGGCGATCAGCGGCGCCATGGCGGCCGATCGTCCCGCGGCGGGCGAAATCCTCCGCGACTGGTACTATCTCATGAACGAGCTGGTCCGGCACACGGCGACCTACTCGCCACCGGTCGCGAGCCGCAACTTCGGCTATATTGGCGTCACGGTGTTCGAGGCCGCCGTCGGCGGCTCGGACAAGCTGGTGTCGCTGGTCGGTCAACTGCAGGGGCTGGATTCGGTGCCGGCGCGCACCGCCGGCGCCCAGTACGACGAACCGATCATCATCAACGCGGCGCTTTCGGACGCCATCGTCTACTATTTCGGCAACACCGGCCCCACCGGCCAGCGCTCGATCAAGAATGCGCAGGCCAAATGGCGCGCGCTGGTGGTCGAGGGTGTGGCCGAGGACGTGGTCGAACGCAGCGAGGCGTTCGGCAAGGCCATGGCGTCCCGCATTCTCGAATGGTCGCTCGACGATGGCGGCGCCGAAATCATCAATATGGGCTTCCCGCTGCAATGGGAGCTGCCCAAGGGCGACGACAAATGGGTCCCGACGAGCCTCGTCCAGCAGCAGCAACTGCCGCTGCTGCCCGAATGGGGCAACAAGCGCACCTTTGCGGTGCCCACGGGCGCGACCTGCGTTACGCCGGGCAACCCGCCCTATAGCGTCGATCCTGACTCGCAGTTCTACAAGGAGGCCCTCGAGGTCTACGAGACCGGCAAGGCCGCGACGCCCGAGCAGATCGCCATCGCGCGCTTCTGGTCGGACGATCCGATGCTCTCGATGACCCCGCCGGGCCACTGGGTGTCGATCGCGCTGCAGGTGGCGGACGCTGCCGATTTGCCGCTCGACGAGAACGTGGATCTACTGGCGCGCATGGGCATCGCCATGGCCGACGCCTTCGTCGGCTGCTGGCACGAGAAATTCGAATACAACCTCATTCGGCCGATCACCTACATCAAGCGCGTCATCGACCCCAAATGGGAGCCGATCCTCAACACCCCGCCCTTCCCCGAATATCCGAGCGGGCACAGTGTGGTTTCGGGCGCCATGGACGCGGTGATGACCGCGTTCTTCGGCGAGAGCTACACCTTTGAAGACTTCACCGGCTCGCCCGACGGCCGGAAGCCACGCACCTTCAAGAGCTTCCACGAAGCCGCCGAAGAGGCCGGTGTCTCGCGCCTCTATGGCGGCATCCACTTCCACTCCGCCATCGTCGACGGCCTCGCGCAGGGGCACTGCATCGCCGCCTACACCATCGCCCTCAAAACGAGGAAGTGAGCATGCGCAGCGTCGTCAAAGTCTCCTGCCTCATCGCCACCGCCCTGTCGCTTGCCCTGCCGGCGGTCGCAGAGGATGTCGCGGTCCCCAGCTTCGTCGATGAAACCGCAGATTCGGGCATCACCACCAGCTACGATGGCGACTGGTTCTTCATGGTCGGCGGCGGCGTCGCGACACTGGACTGCAACGCCGACGGCTTTGCCGATCTGCTGCTTCCGGGCGGAGAGTCCAAGGCGCAGTTCTACCGCAACACCAGCACGCGCGGCGGCGCGTTGAGCTTCAAGGCTGAAACCAGCGGGCTCGAACTCGACAGCGTCACCGGCGCCTACCCCGCCGACATCGACAGCGACGGCATCACCGATCTCATCGTGCTGCGCGTCGGCGAGAATGTCGCGATGCGCGGCCTGGGCGACTGCAAGTTCGAACGCGCCAACGAAGCCTGGGGTTTTGACGGTGGCGATGCCTGGTCGACGGCACTGGCGGCGACCTGGGAGAAAGGCGCCGCCTGGCCAACTGTCGCGGTCGGCAACTACATCGACCGGACCGAGGATCTTTCGCCCTGGGGATCGTGCACCCCCAACTGGCTGCACCGGCCTGGCGACACCGGCAAGTTCGCAGCGCCACTGCCGCTGAAGCCAAGCTTCTGCGCCCTCTCGATGCTGTTCACCGACTGGAACCGCTCGGGTACGCCGAGCCTTCGCGTCTCCAACGACCGTGAATATTACGAGGGCGGCCAGGAGCAGATGTGGACGCTCACCCCGGGCGCCGACCCGGTCGTGCTGACCCCGGCCGATGGCTGGAAGACCTTGCGCATCTGGGGCATGGGCATTGCCAGCACGGACCTCAATGGCGACGGCTATCCCGAATATTTCCTCACCAGCATGGCCGACAACAAGCTGCAGACGCTGACTGCGCCCGCAGCCGACGCCGGGCCCAAACCCGACTTCAAGGATATCGCGTTTGCCAAGGGTGTGACGGCGCACCGGCCCTATTTCGGCGACGATCTCCGGCCGAGCACGGCCTGGCACGCGCAGTTCGAGGACGTGAACAATGACGGGCTGATGGATCTGTTCATCGCCAAGGGCAACGTCGCCGAGATGCCGGACTTTGCCATGCACGATCCGGACAATCTATTGCTGCAGACCGCCGAGGGAAAGTTCGTGGAAGAAGGCGACAAGGCCGGCATTGCCAACAATGGCAATTCGCGTGGCGCCGCGCTGGTCGATTTCAACCTCGACGGCCTGCTCGATCTGGTGGTGACCAACCGCTGGAAGAGCGCGCAGGTCTGGCGCAACGCCAGCACCAATGCCGGCAACTGGATCGAATTCCAGCTGAAGCAACCGGCGCCCAACGTCGACGCGATCGGCGCCTGGGTCGAGGTCAAGCGCGGCGATGCAGTGATGCGGCGTGAGCTCACGGTCGGCGGCGGGCACGCCGGCGGGCAACTGGGCTGGCTGCATTTCGGCCTTGGCGGCGAGACGGCGACCAGCGTGAGCGTCGCCTGGCCGGATGGCAGCAGGAGCGAGTGGACCGATCTGGCGGCGGGCGGCTTCTATGTGCTCGAACGCGACAAGCCGGCCGCGCCGTTCGCCCCGCGCGACTGACACGGGGCCGCTACCCGGGGTGAGATTGAGCGCCCTACCGCCGCGCGTCCTCGAGGATCATTGCGGCGGCCTTTTCCGCGATCATGATGGTCGGAGAGTTCGTATTGCCCGATGTGATGGTGGGCATGATCGATGCGTCGGCGATGCGGAGCCCATCGAGCCCGTTGAGGCGAAGGCGCGGATCAACGACCGCCGCCTCATCGCTGCCCATCCGGCAGGTGCCCACGGGATGGAAGATCGTCGTTCCGATCTCGCTGGCGGCATGGCGCAGTTCCGCGTCCGACTGAAACGACGGACCAGGCCGATACTCTTCCGGCCGGTGCGGCGCGAAGGCTGCGCTGTCGAGGACGATGCGCCGCACGAGACGGATCGCGTCGATCGCCACGGCTTGGTCCGCTTCGGCGTCGAGATAATTGGGCTGGATTGCCGGAGCCTCGCCGGGATCGGCGCTGCGGATCCGGATATGGCCGCGACTCTCTGGGCGCAGATTGCACGCCGTTGCAGTGAAGGCGTCGAAGCTGTGGAGCGGCGTGCCGAAACGGTCGAGGCTCAGGGGCTGCACGTGAAACTGGATATTGGGCGTCTCGAACTGCGTCGAGGATCGGGTAAAGCCGCCCATCTGCGAGGGCGCCATTGTCATCGGTCCGCGCCGCGCCGCAGCATATTGGACGGCCATGCCAGCCTTGCCGATGAGGCTGTTGGCACGGCGATTGAGCGTCGGCAGACCCGAGACCTTGAAGATCATCCGGAGCTGCAAATGGTCCTGCAGATTCTCGCCGACACCGGGCGATGGGTGGGTCACCGCGACTCCGTGCTGCGCGAGCAAGCCAGGATCGCCAATCCCCGAGAGCTGCAGCAGATGCGGCGAGTTCACCGCACCGGCGCTGAGAACGATCTCCCGGCCTGCCTGCAGAATCTTGACCTGCCCTTCGTGCACAATCTCGATGGCACTGACACGCCTCCCTTCGACAATGAGCCGTCGCGCCTGGGCGCGCGTCCACAGCGTCAAATTCGGCCGCTTCAGCGCCGGCTTGAGGAACGCACTCGCCGTCGACCAGCGCCGTCCGCGCTCCTGGTTGACCTCGAAATATCCGACCCCCTCATTGTCGCCGCGGTTGAAATCCGGCGTCGCCGGTATGCCTTGCTCCACCGCCGCGTCGCGGAACAGGTCGAGCACCCGCCAGCTGAGCCGCATCTTCTCGACGCGCCACTCGCCGTCGGCGCCATGATGCTCGTCCACCCCGTCGCGCCGCTCGCTCTTGCGGAAGTAAGGGAGAACATCGTTCCACGCCCAGCCTGCATTGCCGAGCTGGCGCCAGTGATCGTAGTCGGCCGCCTGGCCGCGCATGTAGATCATGCCGTTGATGGCAGACGAGCCGCCGATCACCTTGCCGCGCGGATAGCCCAGCGAGCGGCCATTGAGACCCGGTACGGGCTCCGTCGAATAGCACCAGTCGGCGCGCGGATTGCCCATCGCATAGAGGTAGCCGACGGGGATGTGGAACCAGATCCAGTCGTCCATGTCGCCTGCCTCGAGCAGCAGGACGGAGTATTTGCCGCTCTCCGTCAGCCGGTTGGCCAGCACGCAACCAGCGCTACCCGCACCGACGACGATGTAGTCGTACTTGGCTTCGTCCATCTCAGGCGGCGCGGGTCACGGGGGCATTCACGAGGTTGCGCAGTTTGCCCTCGCGCAGATAGAGCATCGCCGTCTCGACCGCCAGCCGCCGCGCATCCGCGACACTTTCCGGGCTCGACCAAGCCGCATGCGGCGACCGGGTCAGCCGCAAGGACAAGCCCGAGCGTCGGGACTACGCAGCCGTCTTCTCGATCCTGCGCAGCTGACAGCGCAGCGTCTCCGGCCCGCCAAAATGCGAAAGCCCGGGTTTCCCCGGGCTCGCAACTACATCAATACACTTGAGATTTTGGAGCGGGCGAAGGGATTCGAACCCTCGACCCTAACCTTGGCAAGGTTATGCTCTACCCCTGAGCTACACCCGCACTCCAAGCCGCTAAATGCCCCGAAAACTTGGCATTGGCGCGACGCGGGCCTATATGCCCAAACGAAATCGCCTTTGCAACCCTAAACTCCCCGGCCGCCGATAGGCGTCAGCCATCAGAGTTGGTAGGGTAAACCGCTCATCAAGGAAGCGCTCCCGTGAACGTCAATATCAGCTCCGCCCCTGCCCAGACCCCGCCGGTCGCCCTGGTCAAGGATTCGACCGACCGCGCCTTCAAGGCCGATGTGATCGACGCCTCGCTCGAAGCGCCGGTGCTTGTCGACTTCTGGGCGCCGTGGTGCGGGCCGTGCCGCTCGCTCTCCCCCAATATCGAGAAAGTGGTCAAGGAGAAGGCCGGCAAGATTCGGCTGGTGAAGATCAATATCGACGAAAACCCGGGCATCGCCGGGCAGCTGGGTGTGCAGTCGATTCCCGCCGTGTTCGCCTTCGCCGGCGGCCGGCCGGTCGACGCCTTCCTCGGCAATATCCCCGAATCGGAAATCCGCAAGTTCGCCGACAAGGTGATATCAGGCGCGCCCGCCGGGCAGCCCGCCGCGGGCTCGATCGAGGACGAGATCAAGAACGCCATGGCCGCGGCGAAAGAGGCGCTCGCCGCCAACGACCTCAACACCGCCGCGCAGATCTTCGGCATGGTGCTGCAGCACCAGCCCGAGAACGGCGAGGCGATCGTCGGCATGGCGCGGGTGTATCTGAAGGCCGGTGAGCCGGCGCAGGCGCAGGCCGTGCTCGACACCCTCAAGGAGCCGCAGCCCAAGAACGAGGACTACACGTCCCTCGTCGCTGCGCTGAAGCTCGCGAGCGAAGCCGCCGAACTGTCGGCCATCGCCGAATTGCAGCAGACCCTCGAGGCCAATCCCGACGACCACCAGGCGCGCTACGACCTGGCCCTTGCCCTCAACGCCGAGAACAAGCGCGTCGAAGCCGCCGAGGAACTGGTGGCGCTGATGCGGCGCGACCGCACCTGGAACGAGGACGGCGCGCGCAAAAAGCTGCTCGAGTTCTTCGAGGCTTGGGGTTTCAAGGACCCCGCCACCATCAGAGGACGGCGCCTGCTTTCGTCGCTGCTGTTCTCATGATCCATCGCCGCCCCGCGTCCCCCGCCGAACTCCCCGCCTCGATCCCGGTGTTCCCGCTGACCGGCGCCCTGCTGCTGCCCTTCTCGCACCGGCCGCTCAATGTGTTCGAGCCGCGCTATGTCGAAATGATCGATAGCGCGCTCGCCGGCAACCGGCTGATCGGCCTCATCCAGCCGGAGGACACCACCGAGGAAAGCCCGCGTGGCCGCGCGCCGCTGCAAAAGATCGGCACCGTCGGCCGGCTGACGCATTGGGAAGAAAACGGCGAAGGCCGCTACTTCATCATCCTCGAAGGCCTCAGCCGGTTCGAGCTCGTCTCCGAGCTCACGGTGATGACGCCGTTCCGCCAGGCGACGATCGATGCGTCGTCCTATGCGTCCGACTTCAGTCGCGCCTTCGGCGAGGAGGAGGTCGACCGCGACCGCTTCCTCAAGATGATGAAGGACTACGCCGAGTTCGCCAATTTCGAGCTCAACTGGGACGAGATCAACAAGACCGGCACCGCCGATCTGGTCAATTTCGCCTGCATGGTCTCGCCCTATGGCGCCAAGGAAAAGCAGGTGCTGCTGGAAGCCCGCTCGCTCGAGGACCGGGCCGAGACGCTGATCGCGCTGGCTGAGTTCGAGATGGCCAAGGGCGGCACTGGAGCGGCACTCCAATAATGACTGACGCCAGCGAGCGCCGCTACGAGGTCGACCCGCGCACCCTCGAAATGCTGGTCTGCCCGCTGACCAAGACGCGCCTCGTGCTGAGCGCCGACCGCAAGGAACTGATCTCGGTGGCGGCGCACCTCGCCTTCCCCATCCGCGACGGCGTGCCGATGCTGAGCCTCGACGAAGCGCGGGATGTGGAGCCGGGCGAGATGCGCGTGCACTTTCCGCCGACGGCCTAGAGTCCGAAGGGTCGTCCCACCCCAGCGCGCTAGAGCGGCAGTCCACGTGTCAGCCGCGGGCCATCTGATTCGAGCCCCGCGGCTCGCGCAATCAGCGCGTCCTTGATCGGCGTCATGCGGTCGACCAGACCAAGCCCGAAATCGCGAACGGCACGGACGGGCGCGGCGTCGTTCGAGAACAGGCGGTTGAGGTTGTCGGTGACAACAGCCATCAGCGAGGTGTCGAAGCGGCGCCAGTGCTGGTAGCGGGCGAGCACATCGGGAGCGCCATGGTCGAGACCGAGACGCATCGCCTCGACCAGCGTTTCGGCCAGGGCGGCGACGTCCTTCAGCCCCAGATTGAGTCCCTGCCCGGCGAGCGGGTGGATGACATGGGCGGCGTCGCCGATCAACGCCAGCCGCGGCGCGACGAATTCGCGGGCGAGCTGCAGGCGGAGCGGAAAACTCTGGATCGTCTCCTCGACCGTGACCTTGCCCAGCGATGAGCCCATCGCCGCCTCGATCAATCCGGCGACCTCGTCGAGCGGCAGCGATTTGAGACGCGCCGCCTCCGTTGTCGATTCGGTCCACACCAGAGACGAGCGGTTGCCGGAAAGCGGCAGGCTCGCGAAAGGCCCGGCAGGGCGGAAATGTTCGTAGGCAGCCCCATCGTGCGGCAACTCGTGCGCGATCGTCGTCACGATCCCGGCCTGGCGGTAGTCGTGGCTGACGACACCGATCCCGGCCATGCCGCGCAAGGCGGACATCGCGCCGTCGGCGGCAACGATCACCGGCGCACGCAGGGTGCGGCCGTCTTTGAGCGACAGGCTCGCGAGCGCTGTGTCGGCGGTGTAGCCGGTGACCTCGACCGGCGCGATGAACTCGACGCGGGTCTGGACCGCCTCGAGCAGGACGCGGGTGAGCACGCGGTTGGGCGTCATGTGGGCATAGGCCTCGCCCGGCGCGACATCCCCCTCAAAGGTGAGGAACACCGGACGGGACAGGTCGCCGCCGCCCGAATCGGTGATCTTCATCGCCCGGATCGGCTGCGCGTCGGCGGCGAGACTGTCCCAGACGCCGAGCGTATCGAGCACCCGCCGCACACCCGCCGATAGCGCGAAGGCCCGCTTATCGTCGGGCACGGTGAACGGCCGGCGGTCGACCAGCGCAACCTTGAGGCCGTGCTGGAAGCGAGTCAGCGCCAGCGCCTGGGCCAGTCCAACCGGTCCACCGCCCACTATTATGACGTCATAGAGATCGTTCGGCATGGGTTTGGTTTTGAGCTTTTGACGGGGACAAGGCAAGGCGCAAGCTAGCTTGCTGGGGGGCGGCGCTGAGCGTTCAGTCTGCCCTCCCCTGCGCTTGGCGCGGGGGAGGTGGCGCCGGTTAGGCGACGGAGGGGGCGCCGCTTGCTCAGGTCCGTTCTTGGGCGCCCTCTCCCCCGACTCCGCCGGTTGCTGGTGCCGCTGCACAATTTCTCAGCAAATCGGTCGATATTGCACATTTCTTATGCTCGCCTGCGCGGCCTCGCCTTCCGGTGCCCGGACTGTGCGCATCGCTCGAACCGATTCACTTAATAGAATCATAAGTTTGGCGATTGTGGCGGCAATTGGCACGGCGCTTGAGTCTGAAACGCGCATTGGAAGACCAACAGCGTAGTCGAAAGGGGCATCCATGAAACTGGTGATCGCAATCATCAAGCCATCCCGGCTTGAGGAGGTGCGTCAGGCGCTTAACTCGCTCGACGTCCACGGCATGACCGTGACTGAAGTCAAAGGCTACGGCCGTCAGAAAGGCCATTCTGAAATCTATCGCGGCACCGAATACGCGGTGCACTTCCTGCCCAAGCTCAAGATCGAGATTGCGGTCGACGACGCCCAGTCCGACTCCATCGTCTCGGCAATCCGCGAAAGCGCCCAGACCGGCCGCATCGGCGACGGCAAGATCTTCGTCCTCGACCTTCTCGCGGTCACCCGCATCCGCACCGGCGAAACCGGCGCGGCGGCTCTCTGATGCTGCGCTGATTTCAGGAGAACTTTGCAAATGAAACTCGATAAGTCCCTTGCCCTGTTGGGTACGGCGATCGGCGCGCTGGCCCTCATGGCGCTGCCTGCCCTGGCGCAGGACGCGGCCCCGGAGCCCGTCGTCGACACCGGAAATACCGCCTGGATGCTCACCTCGACCGCGCTGGTCCTGATGATGACCATTCCCGGCCTCGCTTTGTTCTACGGCGGCATGGTCCGCCGCAAGAACGTCCTCGCGACGATCATGCAGTCGTTCGCCATCACCTGCTTGATCACCATCATCTGGTTCGTCGTCGGCTATTCCATCGCCTTCACCGATGGCGGCCCGACCCAGGCCTGGCTCGGCGGCTTCTCCAAGGTGTTCCACAACAACATCACCACCGGCACGTTGTGGCTCCCGGGCGTCGCGAACATTCCTGAATTCGTGTTCTCGATGTTCCAGCTCACCTTCGCCATCATCACCCCGGCGCTGATCGCCGGTGCCTTCGCCGAGCGCATGAAGTTCTCGGCCATGCTGATCTTCATGGGCCTGTGGTCGATCATCGTTTACTCCCCGATCGCACACTGGGTCTGGGGCGGCGGCTTCCTCGGCGGCGCCCGCGTGCTCGATTTCGCCGGCGGTACCGTGGTTCACATCAACGCCGGTGTCGCGGGCCTCGTGTGTGCCCTCGTCCTCGGCAAGCGCAAGGGCTTCGGCTCGACCAACATGGCACCGCACAATCTGGTGCTGTCGGTCATCGGTGCTTCGCTGCTGTGGGTCGGCTGGTTCGGCTTCAACGCGGGCTCCGAGCTCGCGGCTGACGGCCTCGCCGGTGCGGCCATGCTCAACACCCAGGTTGCGACCGCCGCTGCGGCCCTCGCCTGGATGTTCGCCGAATGGATCATCGTCAAGAAGCCGAGCGTGCTCGGCATCATCTCGGGCGCTGTGGCCGGCCTCGTCGCCGTCACCCCGGCCTCGGGTTTCGTCAATCCGACCGGTGCGCTGATCGTCGGTCTCGTGGCGGGCGTCGGCTGTTATATCGCCGCGGCCCAGCTCAAGAAGCGCCTCGGCTATGACGACTCGCTCGACGCCTTCGGCGTCCACGGCGTGGGCGGCATCATCGGCGCGCTGTTGACCGGTGTCCTCGCCGACCCGGCCATCAACTCGCTCGGCGCCAACCACTCGATCGTCACGCAGTTCTATGGCGTGGCCGTCACCGTGGTCTGGACTGCCGTAGCCTCCTTCGTGATCCTCATGGTGGTCAAGGTCATGGTTGGCCTGCGTCCCTCCGAGCAGGATGAAGAGGAAGGCCTCGACATCACCCAGCACGGCGAATCGATCGCGGACCATTAACCCGGAGCGCCGTCAGGAAAAGTGTTTACGGTTTTCCGGTTCGACGGCGCGACCAAGTAACAAGTCTTCCTGGCGCGGGACTCGTCTCCTCCCCGAGCGACCCGCGCCAGGCAAACTCCGGACAGCCCGGCCCCTCCTGGGCTGTCCGCCTTCGTCCGACCCGGCGTGCAGTCCATGTTCCTCTTGGCCCGCCACAGAGGCTTCCCACTCGCAAACCGCATGGGCTGCACACCCGGTCGAACGTCTCTCCCTAACTCCGGCCCGCCCCCTCGGCGGGCCGTTTTGTTTTGGGGCCGGGCCTCGCATGGTTAGCTTGGGATTAACCACGCGGCCCTAGGATCGGCGCTGATTGGACCCGCCGTCCATTTCAGTCAGCGTAGAGTATTTGAAGCGATGCCGGCACGCCCCCTCATCGAAGACAAGTCCGCAGCCCCCGCGCCCGCCATCGCCATCACCATCCCTGTCCGCCTGATCGGCCTGGTGCTGCTGACGCTGGTCGGCCTGATGATGGCGGCGCTCGCCTCGTGGTCGGTCGATGACCCCTCGCTGTCCTATGCGGCGACCAAGCCGGTCGAAAACTGGCTCGGCGTTCCCGGCGCCATCGTCGCCGATCTGAGCTTCCAGATCCTCGGGCTCGGCATCATCGTCATGCTGATCCCGCTGGCGCTGTGGGGCTGGAGCTTCGTGCGCCGGCGCGTGCCGTCGCTGATGGGCCTTCGCCTCATCGGCTGGGTAGCGGCGACGCTCCTCTCGACCGGCGTCCTCGCCTTCCTGCCCGCGCCGACGAGCTGGCCGCTGCCCACCGGGCTCGGCGGCCTCATCGGCGCCGGCTTCACCAATCTCGCCGAACTCGTCACCGGCGCCAATCCGCAGCCGGTAACGGCGTGGCTGTTCGCCATCATCCTCGTCGCACCGACCCTGGCGCTGATCTGGATCGCCTGCGGCTTCGGCGCCTTCAAGCTGCCCGAGCGCGCCGCGGCCCCCAAGGCCAAGGGACGCGGCAAGGCCGCCGCTGCCGCCGAGGACGAGCCCGAACGGAACGGCATTCTGGATGTCGCCATCGGCGGTTTCGTCCATCTCGCCTTTTCCGCCCAGACGGCGCTTCGCCGCGCCATCACCCAGGCCCGCATGAACGCCGCCGCCCGCCGCGAAGCCGACGCCGCCGAATGGCGCGACGGCGCGGTCGAACCCAGCATGGCCGGCCGCGTCAGCGTCGCCCCGCCGGTCATCTCCGACGTCCGTGTCGAGCCGCAGCTCGCCGCCCAGCAGCGCCGCCGCTACGAGGCCCCGGCGCCCGTCGCCGAAGAGCCCGCCTTCGAGGACGACTACCCGCCGGAGGAAGACGAGGACGTCGTCGTCGCCCCGCTGCGCGCCGCCGCCCGCGTCGTTGCTCCCGCCAATCGCCCCGCCCCCGGCGGGCGCGCCGCGCGCGAAGCCCAGGGCTCGCTGCTCGAGGACGAATCCGGCTTCGAACTCCCGCCGCTCAGCCTCCTCGCCGAAG
Organism: Devosia sp.; assembly: GCA_046594305.1. Lineage (GTDB taxonomy): Bacteria > Pseudomonadota > Alphaproteobacteria > Rhizobiales > Devosiaceae > Devosia_A. Next base: position 24,333 of record JBKJTB010000129.1, read on the forward strand.
CCCGCCACCGCGGCCTCAGCGAAGAACACCGGCCCGAGCGGCTTGAGGCCATGGCCCGCCGCCTCGAGGGCGTGCTCGAGGATTTCGGTGTCCGCGGCGACATCATCAACGTCCGCCCCGGCCCGGTGGTGACGCTCTATGAGCTCGAGCCGGCCCCCGGCATCAAATCGAGCCGCGTCATCTCGCTCGCCGACGACATCGCCCGCTCGATGAGCGCCATCTCCGCCCGCGTCGCGGTCGTGCCCGGCCGCAACGCCATCGGCATCGAGCTGCCCAACGAGAACCGCGAGACCGTGTACCTGCGCGAAATGCTCGCCAGCGCCGACTTCGAAAAGATGAAGGGCAAGCTCAACATCTGCCTCGGCGATGATCGGCTCGCCGCCGATGGTCTCCCCCAGCGCCATGGGCAGGGCCGCGCCCGACTTTTCGTACTCGCTGCTGCCCAGCAG
>JBKJTB010000239.1:0-12912 GCA_046594305.1 Devosia sp.
GGGCCGCTTCGGTGAAGGTGGCCGCGACTGTGCTATGCGCCATGTTACGGCGCGGGAGCGGCTTGACCTTCTGCCACTGGGCCGGAATCCACCGCAGGTGCCACGGCATCGAGCCCACCGGCAAGCTTCTTTGCCACCCGCTCTTTCACCGCACCCTCGGTGTCGACGGCGGCGGCGATGTTCCACTGGAACTTCGCCTCGAGCTCGCGTCCGGCGCGCCAGTAGGCATCGCCCAGGTGGTCGTTGATCTCGGGGTCGGTCGAACGCATCTGCACTGCGAGCTCCAGCTGCTCCACTGCGTCGGCGAAGCGGCCGAGCCGGAAATAAGCCCAGCCGAGGCTGTCGATGATGTAGCCGTCGTTCGGCGAAGCGGCGACCGCCTTCTGGATCATGTCGAGCGCCGGCATCAGGTTGATGCCCTGGTCGACCCAGCTGTAGCCGAGATAGTTCAGCACCTGCGGCTGATCGGGGTTGAGCACCAGCGCCTTCTTGAAATCGGCCTCGGCCATGTTCCAGTGCTTGCCGCGCTCGTAGGCGATGCCGCGCACATAGTAGAAGCGCCAGTCGCCCGGACTGCTGCCGCCGGTGACGGCCAGCGCCCTGGTGTAGGCGTCGGCGGAGGCGGTGTACTGCTTGTCGGAGCGCAGCAGGTCGCCGAGCACCGAGAGGGCGTCGAGGTCGTTGGGGTTGGTGGTGGCAATGTTGGTCAGCCGGCGGATCGCTTCTGTGCGGTCGCCCAGCGCGTCGAGATTGTCGGCGACGCGGACGGTGGCCATCGGCTTCAGCAACGAGCTCGCCGGCAGCGCCTCGTACAGGGCGTTGGCGAGTTCGTGCTGGCCAGCGCCGTCATAGAGCTGGCCGATGACGATGGGGATCGTGTCGTTCCGGGGGTTGAGGTACTGCGCCAGACGCTCGAGCACGAGCGAGATGTCGGTGGTGCCTTCGCGGGCAAAGGCGAGGCCGACGCTGTGGAACATCTGGGCGGTGCCGGACTGGACGCTGTCGGCAAAGAGCGCCGGACGCTGCTTGTTGGCCAACTGCTGCTTGAGCGCGGTGATGATGGGATGGCTGAGGCCCTGCGCTTCAAACGCGACGATGGCGTCGAGCGCTTCGTCGAAGCGGCCGGCGCCGCCGAGGATGCGGGCATAGGCTTCGACGACGTCGGCAGTGTACGGGTCGGTTTCGATCGACTGGGTGATCAATTCCTGCGCCGCTTCGCTGTCGCCGGCGACTTCGGCCATGATGGCGCGGTGGAAGACGAGGAATTCTTCGAGACCACCGCCGCCGATGGCATCGAGCGAGGCCAGCGCTTCGGTGAAGCGGCCGTCGCCGGTCAGCGCCCAGGCGCGGAGGATGGAGCCGGTGATGCCCTCAAAGCTGTCGGCGCCGAGCTTGTCGAGGTCGCGGATGGCGGCGGCGTAGCGGCGGTTCTTGACCGCCTCGGTGGCGACGACGACGCGGGCGAGCTGGTTGTCGGGCTCGAGTTCGAGCATGCGGCGGGCGGTGTCGGCGGCGCGCTCGATCTCGCCATTGGCGGCGAAGGCGATGAAGGCGCGGTGGAGGACGAGCGGATTTTCCCATTCCCCGGCGGCCGCGTCGCCGAAATAGCGGGCGGCGTCGGGCGTCCGAAGTTCGCTCATTGCCTGCTGGCCGGCGAGGTAGGCACCGGTGGGGCTGGGCGAGCTGGCGAGGTCGACGAAATCGCCCTGCGACAGAACGGGCGCGGCAAACATGATGCCGGCAAGCCCGGAGGCGGCGGCGAAGCGCAGGACGAGATTCACGAGGTTTCCTTGTCTCCCGGGGAACGCCGGAGATAGCCACGGAAAGAGTGTCGATTTTGCGACTGCGCCGCAAGGCCACACGGGCTTGTGAGGGTCACGAAATGCGTACGAAGTGCCCGGTTACATTCCGACGTAGTTTGGGCCGGAGCCGCCCTCAGGCGGAACCCAGGTGATGTTGCGGGCGGGATCCTTGATATCGCAGGTTTTGCAGTGGACGCAGTTGGCCGGGCTGATGCGGAACACCGGCTGGCCGGATTCGTCTGCGATTTCATAGACGCCGGCGGGGCAATAGCGCGGGGCGGGTTCGGCGCCGTAGGCCGGGAGCGTGTCGCGCACCGGAACGGCGGGATCGGCGAGGCGCAGATGGACGGGCTGGTCCTCGTCGTGGGCGATATTGGCGAGGAAGACTGAGGACGCGCGGTCGAACGTGAGCTTGCCGTCGGGCCGGGAGTAGGTGCGCTCGCCGGTGGCGGACGTCGGCCAGAGGGTGCCGGCGTCGGCCTTGCGGTGGCGGAGGGTGCCGAATGGGGAGACGTGGAGGACGGTGTTGACCCACATGTCGACGCCGCCCAGCAGGACGCCCAGCACGGTGCCGAAGCGCGACCAGAGCGGCTTGACGTTGCGGACGCGACGGAGTTCGGGGCCGATACCGGTGGCAAGGGTGCGGGACGGCAAGTCTTCGAGGCGGTCGTGCGCCCTGCCCTTGCCCAACGCGTCGGCGACGGAGTCGGCGGCGGCGATGCCGGAGCGGATGGCGGAGTGGATGGCTTTGAGGCGGGGCGCGTTCATGTAACCGGCGGAGCAGCCGATGAGGGCGCCGCCGGGGAAGACGATATCCGGGATGGACTGCCAGCCGCCGGAGGTGAGCGCGCGGGCGCCGTAAGAGATCCGGGTCGAGTTGGTCAGCAGGCGGGCGATCGCGGGGTGCTGCTTGAAGCGCTGGAACTCGTCGAACGGCGAGAGCGTCGGGTCACGGTAGTCGAGGTGGACGACGAGGCCGAGGTAAATTTTGCGATCGGCGGCATGATAGAGGAAGCCACCGCCCTGGGTGGCGTCATCGAGCGGCCAGCCGAGGAAATGATCGACGCGGCCGGGCTCGTGGAGAGAATCCGGGATCTTCCATATCTCCTTGATTCCGAGTCCGAATTTCTGCGGCGACGAGTTCGCGTCCAAGTTGAAGTTCTGAATCACCTGCTCGGCGAGCGAGCCGCGCGCGCCCTCGGCGATGAGGGTGTATTTGGCGCGGAGGCCGATGCCGGCGGCGTAGCTGGATTTGGGGTTGCCGGCGCGGTCGAGGCCGAGGTCGCCGGTGACGATGCCTTCGATGGCGCCGGTCGGACTGCGCAGCACATCGACCGCTGATGTCATCGGGTAGATGTCGACGCCGAGCGCCTGCGCCTCTGCGCCGAGCCAGCGGACGAGATCGCCGAGCGAGGTGATGACGCCGTCATGCGTCTTCATCAGCGGCGGCAGGAGGACGTTCGGCAGGCGGAAATCGTGGCGGGGGGTGAGGACGTGGAAGACGTCGCGCGTGACGGCCGGGCCGACGGGCGCACCGCGTTCGCGCCAGTCGGGGATGAGTTCGGTCAGGCCCGATGGGTCCATCACGGTGCCCGAGAGGATGTGCCCGCCGATCTCGGCTGCCTTCTCGACGATTGTAACCGAGGTCTCCGGCGATTTCTGCTTGAGCCGGATGGCGGCGGCGAGCCCGGCGGGGCCAGCGCCGACGATGACCACATCGGTCTCGATGATTTCGCGCTCTGCCATCTTCCCTGCCCGTTCGCGGGCGTGACATAACAGAGCCGATGTCCGGAAATCACTCGCTAAATAACGCCGAAGCCCTCGCGCTGCTCGACTGGTATCGGGCCGCGGGCGTCGATCTGGCCGTTGGCGATGAGCCGGTGGACCGGTTCGCGACGTGGGCCGCGGTCCCCGCCCGGCGGACGCTGCCGGGGGTGGCCGGCCCCGCCCCTGCCCCGATTCCCGCTGCGCCGCTGGTCACCAATCCGGCCGAAACGCGGGAGATCGCCGCCGCGGCGATGAATCTCGAGGCGCTGCGGGCGGCGATGGATGCCTATGACGGCTGCGTGCTGAAGCACCGCGCGACGCAACTGGTGTTTGCCGACGGCAATCCGGACGCCGAAATCATGATGGTGGGGGAAGGTCCGGGCGAGCAGGAGGACAAGCAGGGAAAACCGTTCGTCGGGCGTGCCGGGCAATTGCTGGACCGCATGCTGGCCGCCATCGGGCTCGACCGCACGAAGGTCTACATCGCCAACATGGTGCCGTGGCGGCCGCCCGGTAACCGCAACCCGACGCCGGACGAACTGGCGCAATGCGCGCCGTTCCTCCACCGCCAGATTGAGCTGGTGAACCCGAAGCTGCTGGTGACTCTGGGCAATGTGCCGACCCAGGCCCTGTTCGCGACCAACCAGGGGATTACCCGCATGCGCGGGCAATGGAAGACGCTCGAGATCAATTCGTGGAGCGGACCGGTGCTGCCGACCCTGCACCCGGCGTTCCTGCTGCGCACCCCGAGCGCCAAGGCGCAGGCGTGGAAGGACATGCTGAGTTTGAAGCAGGCGATGGTGCGAGAGCATATCGCCGGGAGTGAGGCGGATCGCGCGTGATCCGCCCTCGCTGCCCTGACCCGGTCAGGCGGCGGCCCGCTCGGCGGCGGGACGACGGTGCAGGCCGGCCGTGGTGATTGCAGGCGGCTGATAGGCGGCTTCATTGATGCCGACGTCGGTTCCGGGCGGCACGATTTGATCGATCCGGTCCAGGACATCCTCGCTGAGACGGACATCCGCGCCCGCAAGCAGATCGTCGAGATGCGCCATCGTGCGCGGCCCCAGAATGGCTGAGGTCACACCGGGGTGCGCCAGTACAAAGGCCATCGCCATGTGGGTGAGCGACAGGCCGGCTTCTATCGCCAGCGGGATGAGCTGCTCGACGGCGTCGAGGCTGCGTTCATCGCTCATCTGCTTGGGCATGAATTTGGCCCGCAGGCTATCGGGCATCGGCTGCCCCTTGCGGTAGCGGCCGGTGAGCAGGCCTTTGGACAACGGGCTCCACACCATCACGCCCATGCCGAAGCGCTGAGCGGTAGGCAGCATGTCGCGCTCGATGCCGCGATCCAGCATTGAATAGGGCGGCTGTTCGGTGCGGAAGCGGGCGAGGCCGCGGCGATCGGCGACCCACTGGGCCTCGACGATCTCGGACACCGGGAAGGTCGACGAACCGATAGCCCGGACCTTGCCGGCCCGCACTAGATCGGTGAGCGCAGACAGCGTCTCCTCAATGTCGGTGTCCGGCGCCGGTGGATCTGGTAGAGATCGATGTAGTGGGTCTGCAGGCGGCGCAGCGATGCGTCGACGGCCTGCATGATCCAGCGCCGCGAATTGCCCTGCTGGTTGGGGTCGCTGCCCATCGGGCCTGACACCTTGGTGGCCAGCACGACGGTATTGCGCCTTCCCTTGAGGGCCTTGCCGACAATCTCTTCGGACTCGCCGGCGCTGTAGCGGTCGGCGGTGTCGACGAAGTTGATGCCAGAATCGAGGGCTTTGTGGATGATGCGGATGCAATCATCGTGGTCGGGGTTGGCGATCCCTCCGAACATCATGGCCCCCAAGGCATAAGGGCTGACTTTGATGCCTGTTCGTCCGAGCGTGCGGTATTGCATGATGGCTCCTTTGAGCGAGGGTGTGGTCAAGGCGGGCCTGGTACGTTAAGTTGGGCTAAGCGGAACCGCGTTCCGCCTATATACGGAACATTGTTCCGTTTTGACAAGCGGAGATTTCGAGCTTGGCGAGCGAGGCTGTCGGCGAGGGCGAGGAAGCCGGCGGCAAGGCGACGAGACGTCGGGCCGTCCGCTCCGACGCGCAACGTAGCATCGAGGCGCTGCTCCGGGCTGCCAAGGAGGTGTTTGCCAGCTCGGGAATAGACGCTCCGGTGCGGGAAATCGCTGAAAAAGCCGGCGTCGGGATCGGCACGCTGTACCGCAACTTTCCGCAGCGCTCCGACCTCGTCGCGGCCGTGTTTCGCCACGAAGTGGACGCCTGCGCCGATGCCGCGCCGATCCTCGCGGCCGAGTACACGCCGGGCGAGGCCCTGGAGCGGTGGATCCAGCGCTTCGTCGCCTTCCTCGGCACCAAGCGCGGATTTGCGCCGGCGCTACACTCGGGAAACCCTGTGTTCGCGCCCCTGCCCGCTTACTTCCTAGGGCGGCTGCAGCCGGCGTTCCAGACGCTGCTCGAAGCGGCGGCGGCGGCCGGCCATGTCCGCCCCGGGCTCGACGCCGGGGCGCTGCTGCTGGCTATCGCCAGTCTCAGTTCCTCGGGCTACCAGAGCGGCCCGGAGACGGCGGAGAGCATGGTGGGCATACTGGTCGACGGGCTGCGCTTCGTCGCGGGCGGAAAACCTCCGGAACGGATTGATAGGGCTGGCCGAACTTCGTCAGTGTAGGTGGATCACTCCCCGCTTCCTGTATTGCACGCAATATCGATGTCCTCCGTCGTCAAAATCCACGCCCTGCTTCTCGGCTCCGCGTTCCTGATGTTCGCGGGCGGACTGCACGCGTCGCTGGCGGAGAGGTCGTGATCGCAAGCCTCCGTTAAGGACAAGAGCACTTCATTTGGGCAATCCTGCCCCAATGAAGTCGCCGTTGACGGGCAGGTGACCGCGGCTGCATTAGGGTCGGTGAGGCGTCAGCTTCCCGAGGGAAAATGTCCTCCGTCGTCAAAATCTATGCGCTGTTTCTCGGCTCCGCGTTCCTGATGTTCGCGGGCGGGCTGCAGGGTTTGTTGCTCTCGGTGCGCGGTGCCGAGGAAGGGTTCTCGCTGCTGGCGCTGGGCCTGATCGGTACCGGCTGGTCGGTGGGGTTCATCGCCGGGTCGATCACGGTGCCGCTGCTGGTGCAGCGGGTGGGCCATATCCGGGCGTTCTCGATCATGGCGGCGATCGGGACGATCACGATCCTTTGCAATCTGCTGCTGGTGAACGACATCTCGTGGATCCTGCTGCGGGCGTTCTCGGGCTTCTGCTTTGCCGGCGCCGCAATGATCGTCGAGAGCTGGCTCAACGAGGTGGCCGAGAACAAGAGCCGCGGCACGATCTTTTCGATCTATACGACCATCAACATGACGGCCTCGACGGTCGGCCAGCTCGCCATGTCGGTGACGGGCGTCACGAGCCACATTCCCTTCATCGTGGGCGCCATCGCCTTCATCTGCGCGATCCTGCCGAGCGCCATGACGTCGACGCCGCAGCCGCGGCCGCTGGCGTCGGCAAAACTCGATGTGTGGCTGCTCTACAAGACCTCGCCGCTGGCGGTGATCGCAGCGTTTTCGGTGGGCATGGCCAACGGCACGTTCGGCACGCTGGCGCCGGTCTATGGCTATGGCCAGGGGCTCGATGCCTCGGGGATCGCCTATCTGTTCGCGGTGACGGCGGTGCTCGGGGCGCTGGCGCAGGTGCCGGCGGGGCGGATCAGCGACAAAATCGACCGGCGCTGGGTGATGGTGGTGCTGGGCACGCTGGCGGCGCTGGTGGGCTTCCTGATGTTGCTGTTCAACCCGCATGGCGGGTGGTTCATGTATGTGCTGTTCGGGCTCTACGGCTTTTCGGCATATCCGATTTACGCGATTGCGGTGGCGCATGCGAACGACTTTGCCAAGCCGGGCGAATTCGGGCGCGTGGCCGGCGGCATGCTGCTGGTGCTGGGCACCGGGCTTGCCATCGGTCCCGCGATCGCGGCGCTGGTGATGAACCTCTATGCACCGGTGGGTCTGTTCATCGTGACGGCGACGTTCCATGGGGCGCTGGCGCTCACGGCGTTTCTGCGCATGAAAGTGCGGCCGGTGCGAGTCGGCGGGCGCATCCGGTTCCGGGCGATGAATTCCGAGAAGGGCGTAACGCCCGGTTCGGTGGAGCTTGACCCGCGATCGGACGAGACGCAGGACGTGGTCGAACGCATGCCGCCGCCTGACCGGCTCACCCCGGAGGCCGAGATCATCACGCCCGATGTCATCGCGCCGGTGGTGATCCCCGCCTTCGCGGGGACCGAAACAGAACCGAAGCCGAACGAGCCGGAGAAGAAGAACGATGTTCAAGAGTGAGCTCGATCTGACGCGGGCGTTCACGCCGCTGTCGATCGCGGTGCTGGCGGTCAGCGATACGCGGACGCTTGAGACGGACAGTGCGGGGGCGCTGCTCAAATCGATGATGGAGGCCGACGGACACGCGTGCGCCGACCGCGCGGTCTGCCGTGACGACATCCACGAGATCCGCGGTCATGTGATGCGCTGGGTGAATGATCCGGCGGTCGACGCGATCATAACGACGGGCGGTACGGGATTCTCCGGCCGCGATGTGACGCCCGAGGCGCTTGAGCCGCTGTTCCAGAAGCGGATGGACGGGTTCTCGGTGCTGTTCCACCAATATTCGGCGACGACAGTGGGCACGAGCTCGCTGCAGTCGCGCGCCACGGGCGGGCTGATCGGAACGACGTTCGTGTTCGCCCTGCCGGGCTCTCGTGGCGCCTGCCGGGATGCGTGGGAGGGGATTCTCCGCGCGCAACTCGACAATAGGCACAAGCCCTGCAATTTCGTCGAGCTGATGCCGCGGTTGGCGGAGCGCTGAGGCTCCGCCAGTTACTTGCGTTCTGTCCGAACGATCCCAAGAGGGCTCGTTCGGCCAACCGTAGCTTTCTTGTTGCTCTGTCCGAACGATCCCAAGAGGGCTCGCTCGGCCAACCGCCGAGGTGCTTCGCGCCTAGTTGAGGCTCTTGAGCAGGCCCGCGAGCTGGTCGAACTGCTCAGGCAAGGCGCCAATGCCGCCCGAGGCCATTGCTTCGTCCAGCGCTGCTTTGGAGGGATAGAGGTCGGACAGTACCAGGTGGGTCTTGCCGTCCTTTTCCTCGAAGGTGACGGTGGTCACCGAGCCCTCTTCGCCTTCTTCGTTGGTCCAGACGAGACGCTTGGGCGGTTCCACCTCGAGGTATCGGCCGAAGAAAGCCATCGGCTGGTCGAAGTCGGGGTGGCCCATGACGAAGCGATAGGTGCCGCCCGTACGAACGTCTGCCTCGCACGAGATGAAGGTGATACCGAAGGACTTCGGCGTCCACCACTTCATGAGCAGTTCGGGCGTGGTCCAGGCTTGGAAGACGATGCGGGCGGGCCCATCGAAAGTGCGCGTGACGACGATTTCCCGCTCGGATCGGCGATCGGTCCTGGTGTCGTTGCCGGCGACGGTTTCATTGCTTGCTGCGTCCATTGGCTTTCTCCTTCTGTTTCAATTGTTCGACAACCTTGTCCAACTCGTCGAAGCGCGCGGCCCAGAGTTGGCGGTACCTCTCGATCCATGCCGCCTCGTCTTCGAGGCCGCCAAGACCGAGCTTGCAGGTGCGAACCCGCCCGATCTTCCTGGTCGTCACGAGTCCCGCCTGCTCAAGAACGCTGACGTGCTTCTTCATGCCCGTAAGGGTCATGTGGAATTTGTCGGCGAGTTGCGTGATCGAAGCCTCGGCTTGCCCCAGATGCTCGAGGACGCCACGTCGCGTCGCATCGGACAGGGCGGCGAACGAGCTATCGACGTGGGATACCTTATACTGAACCATATGGTTCAGTATTTCGGATGGCGACGATATGCAAGCGCATTGTTCGGGCGCGCCGAAACGGGGCCAGGCGAGGAACGGGCCCTGCCCTTCGGTCCTTTCTCTGGGGCGACGGCGTATTGTTCTTGTTCCGTTCTCATTCGCGTGCTAGTCGTTAAGACCCATTAACTTCGGGGCGATTCGTCCCCACCTGATGGACATCATGGCGATCCAGACCGCACCATCGTTCGAGCAACTCGAGAAGCTGAAAGATACGCGCGACGCGGATCTGATTGGCCGCGTGACGCTCGATCCCAATCGCGGGCGCGGGGCGCAGACCAACAAGGCGAGCCGGTTCGACACCGAGAGCCGCGAGGCGGTCGACGATGGCTGGGGCCAGGTCGAGGAGCTGAAGCCGTTCGAGACGGTCGAGCATATCGAGCGCGCGAAGACCATCATCACGCGCAATGAGAGCCCGGACATCGGGTTCGACCGGTCGATCAATGCCTATCGCGGCTGCGAGCACGGCTGCAGCTACTGCTTCGCGCGGCCGACGCATGCCTATCTCGGGCATTCGGCGGGGCTCGATTTCGAGCAGCAGATCTATGTGAAGGTCAATGCCGTCGAACTGCTGCGGAAGGAACTGGCCGACAAGCGCTACAAGCCCAAATCGATCGCGATGGGGACAAACACGGACCCCTACCAGCCCGCCGAGCGCGAGCACAAATTGACGCGCGGCATTCTCGAGGTGCTGCTCGAGACTAGGCACCCGGCGTCGATCGTGACGAAGTCAGCGCTAATCGTGCGCGACATCGATATTCTGAGCGAGATGGCAAAGCTCGGGCTGATCCATGTGGGGTTCTCCGTCACCAGCCTCGACCACATCCTCAGCCGCAAGATGGAGCCGCGTGCTTCGACGCCGGAGAAGCGGCTCGAAGCGGTGCGGCTGTTATCGGCGGCGGGGATTCCGACCGGCATCATGGCGGCGCCGATGATCCCGGCGATCAACGACATGGAAATGGAGCGCATCCTCGATGCCGGTGCGGCGCAGGGCGCGCAATGGGCGGGCATGGTGCTGTTGCGGCTGCCGGGCGAGGTGCGCGACATCTTCCGCGAATGGCTGCTGCGGTACTATCCGGACCGGGTCAAGCACGTGATGGGCCTCGTCCGCGATACGCGGGGCGGCAAGGACTACAATGCCGCCTGGGGCGAGCGGATGGTGGGCGAAGGTGCCTATGCGACGCTGATGCAGCAGCGCATGGCCAAGGCCAAGGAGCGGTTCGGGCTCGACAAGCGGTTGCCGGCGCTGCGGACGGATCTGTTCGTGCCGCCGCGGATCGAGGACAATCAACTGAGCCTGTTTTAGGGCGAATGCAGCGGGCCCCTTCCCGCAAGGGACTAGCGAGCCCGGTGAACCGGAGGCAGATTGCCTCCCATGCCGCGTGATTCGACCGAAACTGCCGAAGCCCCTGCCCCGACGCTTTTCTACGAGAGGCGGGCAGTGCGGCGTGGCGCGACGATCGTCGCGGGTGTCGATGAGGTGGGACGCGGGCCGCTGGCCGGGCCCGTGGTGGTTGCGGCAGTGATCCTCAACCGGCGGCGCATTCCGGACGGGTTGAACGACAGCAAGCAGTTGTCCGCCGACGACCGCGCGCGACTGCATGACGAGATCGTCGCCACCTCGACAGTGTCGGTCGTTGGGGCACCGACCTCGATCATCAGGGACCTCAATATCCTCTGGGCCTCGATGTGGGCGATGCGGCGGGCGGTGATGAGTCTGGCGGTGCAGCCCGACTATGTGCTGGTCGACGGCAACACGCTGCCCAAGGGGATGCCCTGCACGACCGAGAAGGTAATCGGCGGCGATGCGCTGTCGCTGTCGATCGCGGCGGCCTCGATCGTCGCCAAAGTGACGCGCGACCGGATGTGCGAGATCATGCATTGCGAGGAGCCGCAGTTCGGCTTTGCCAGCCACAAGGGCTATTCGGCGCCATCGCATTTCGCGGCGCTCGACAGCCACGGGCCGGGGCGCTTCCACCGGATGGACTTTGCGCCGTGCATCGATGCGGCGGCGCGACGGGCGGTCGTGGCGTAAGGCCATCGAGCGTGCGACCGCCCCCTCCACCAGCCTTCGGCTGGTCCCCCTCCCCCGCAAGCGGGAGAGGAGTCCCGACTGCGATCCCGGTAATCTTTCGTTCACCAACCAGCTTAAATCGTCTTTAACCGTAAGGCCTTACAACCAGCGTCGTTAGTGCTGCGTTAGGGTTACGAGTATGTTGCGTACCGCGCTTACGGCCCGTTCGGCCGATGCGGAGAGGGCTGTGCTGCCTGTCGACACAATTCTTGTCGGCGACTGCATCGCTCACATGAATGCCTTGCCGGCCGGCTCGGTTGACCTGATCTTTGCTGATCCTCCCTACAATCTGCAGCTCGAAGACGGGCTGACCCGCCCCGACCAGTCCAAGGTCGATGCGGTCGATGACGACTGGGACAAGTTCCAGAGCTTTGCGCATTACGACGCATTCACCCGCGCCTGGCTCGCGGCCGCCCGCCGGCTGCTGAAGCCCGATGGGGCGATCTGGGTGATTGGCAGCTATCACAACATTTTCCGCGTCGGCACGGCGCTCCAGGATCTCGATTTCTGGATGCTCAACGATGTGATCTGGCGCAAGGCGAACCCGATGCCGAATTTCCGCGGCACGCGCTTCACCAATGCGCATGAGACGCTGATCTGGGCGGCGCGCGACAAGAAGAGCCGCGTGACGTTCAACTACGAAGCGATGAAGCAGGCCAATGACGACACGCAGATGCGGTCCGACTGGCTGTTCCCGATCTGCACCGGCGGCGAGCGGCTGACGGACAGCGCCGGGGACAAGGTGCACCCGACGCAGAAGCCGGAAGCGCTGCTGATGCGCATTCTCAACGCGACGACCAAACCCGGCGACGTGGTGCTCGACCCGTTCTTCGGGACCGGGACGACGGGCGCGGTGGCCAAGAAACTCGGGCGCCGGTTCATCGGCATCGAGCGCGACGACACCTATATCGCGGCGGCACTGAAGCGGATTGCCGCGATCAAGCCGCTCAGCGCCGAGGCGATCGAGACGACGGTTTCGAAGCGCGCCGCACCGCGCGTGGCCTTTGGCTCGCTGGTCGAGATGGGGCTGATTACGCCGGGGACCGAACTGTTCGACATGCGGCAACGCTGGTCGGCGATGGTGCGGGCCGACGGGACGCTCGCTTCGGGTCAGCATTCGGGCTCGATCCACCGGGTAGGTGCGCTGGTTCAGGGCGCCGAGGCCTGCAATGGCTGGACGTTCTGGCACACCAACACCAAGGGGCGCCTCGCGCCGATCGACATTCTCCGCGGCGAAATCCGCCAGCAGATGGAGCAGCTTTCCGCCTGAGTTTGACCTCCAGTCTTCGGGCATACCTGGCCCCCGGTCCAAGAATGGACCGGGGGCTTTTTCATGCGAGGCCGGCGGCGGCCAGGGCCTTGCGGAAGACCGTCGGCAGCGCCTCTCCAGCTAGTCTGGCGGGGTC
>JBKJTB010000362.1:0-12024 GCA_046594305.1 Devosia sp.
AGCGCACGCTGGGGCCGAGCGTCGAGATCGAGGCGGCCATTCCCGCCGACTTGCCGCCGATTCTGATCGACGAGAACCAGCTCGAACTTGCGATCATCAACCTCGCCGTCAATGCGAACGATGCGATGCCCAATGGCGGCCGGCTGATCTTTGCGGCCGACGAGGCGACGGGTGAACAGAACGCCGCGCTGCAGCCGGGCCGCTATGTCCGGCTCAGCATCACCGATACCGGCGAAGGCATGGACGCATCGACGCTGGGCCACGCGATGGAGCCGTTCTTTACCACCAAGGGCGTGGGCAAGGGCACGGGGCTGGGGCTTGCGATGGTGCGCGGGCTCTCCGAGCAATCGGGCGGAACTGTTACCATCGAGAGCGAAGTGGGGAAGGGTACGACCGTGACGATGTGGATACCTGTGAGCTACACGGCTGCCGCCGCCGAAGCGCCGCCGGTCGAAATTGTCCCGGACATCGCGGGGCCGCGGCGGCTCCGGGTGCTGGTGGTCGACGACGACATTCTCGTCGCGATGAATACGACAGCGATGCTCGAGGATCTTGGGCACGAGGCGGTCGAGGTGCATTCGGGTAAGCAGGCGCTCGAGGCGCTGGCGACGACTGATGGCTTCGACCTCGTCATCACCGACCAGGCGATGCCGCAGATGACCGGCTCGCAATTCGTCTCGGAAGCGCGGGCCAAGTGGCCGCATCTGCAGGTGATCCTCGCCACCGGCTATGCCGAACTGCCCGAGGATGCCGACCGGACGCTGCCGCGCCTCAACAAGCCGTTCATGCAGGCCGACCTCGAGCGCGTGGTCAGGCAAGTGACTGCCATACCCGCGTAAGTCGCCGGTTGCTGCCCCACAAATGCAGAACGCCGCCCCGGACTGGGACGGCGTTCTTTTGTTATGCAGCGATGCTTACTGCAGGATGATGATGTTGCCACCATCCTCGGGATCTTCGTCATCGCCGAGGTTGAAGCCGCCGCCATCACCGCCGTCGACGGTGTAGGAGCTGATCTTGTTGCGGATGGAGCTCGGCAGGTTCTTCTGGCTCTTGGTGTAGTAGAAGCACTCGCCGCCGAAATTGACGCTCGAGCACACTTCGACACCAAGGCCGCCGGTGATCAGGATCGACTCGATGTTGTTGTCGAAATTGCCCGGGATATCGTTGTCGTCGTCACCCTCTTCGACGCAGAAGTTGGCGCCCTTGAGGTTGGCCTGCTGGTAGAAGCAGACTTCGGGGAAGCTCGGCTTGGGTTCGACCGGCGTATCCTCGAACAGGAAGCCGAAATCGACGAACGGACCCTCGGGCCCGACGATGATATTGATGGTGAACGGGATATCGTTCGACTTGTTCTTCTTGAGCAGCGAGCGCGAGACGAAGCCCGAATCGCCGTCCTCGCTGGTGCCGGCGCACCACGAAATAGTGCAGCCCTCGACCTCGAATTCGGTGTTCTTGGGCATCGTGGTGATGACGTCGTATTTGGTGCCGGGCCCTTCGCGCAGATTGGCGGCGGATTTGGTGTAGGCAACCTCAGTGGCCGATGCGACGGCGGTAAGGCCGGCAAAGGCAATAATCGAAAGGGCAGCGAGACGGGCGAGCATGTGAGGTGTCCCTGGTTGTGGTGGTGGGCTTTACCCACTCTGGATGCCAACTAATCAAAACGCAGGTGAACGCACTCTGAACGGCGGCACCGCAATGGCACCGCGGATCGCGAACAAATGCGCGGTGTCAGTAAACGCGAACCGACGAAATGCCGTTGCTGAGCAGGCCGTCGAGCTTGCCTTTGCTGACGTCGACGACTTCGCAATAGGAGCGGAAGCCGCGGTCGCGGCAGACGATGGCGCTGACGCCGGTGCCGACTTCGACCGAGGAGATTTCGTTGTCGCGGCCCAGCAAGGCCAGATCGGGGATGACGCGGCCGGATTTAGCGCAAAACCCTTCGCCGGAAAAGCCTTCGCCGGTGAAGAAGCAGACCGAACCGGGGCCGCCGCGCTCGGTGGGGAATTTCGGGCCGGCGAGGATGCCGTCGGGCTGCTGGCCGAAACTGAGATTGTCGAGCGACAGCCAGCCGCGCGCTGCGGTGGTGTGGATCTGGCACCAGCGCTTGGCGCAGCGGTCGACACGCACCCGCACGCCTTCGGTGATGCTGCCGGTGACGTCGTACTGGGTGCCGGGGCCGGCGCGGAGGTCGCCCGAGAGGTTCACCCAACCATCGGTGGTCCAGCCGGCGCTGCCTGTCGGCGGAACGGCGCCCGCCGGTGCGGCGAGGAACAGGGCAATGATCGCTGCAAAAAGCACGCGGACAACAGACGACATGAGGCACCCCCGGACAGAACCCGGCGACCCTATCGCCTCCCGGCGTCTGCCGGAAGGGCGCGCCCGCAACACCGCTGTGGAATCCCGGCGAAAATGAAGGGCGCCGCACTTGCGTGCAGCACCCTCATCTCGGCCGGCAGCAGCTTTGGAGGTCCTTACCTGATGCGGATGGACGAGATGACGTTGTCGAAACTGCCCAGCGAGCGGGCACTGGTCCGATAGGTGCGGCAATCGTCGTAGCCGGCGTCGTCGCAGACGAGCACCTGGAGGCCATCGGGATTGCGGATCGAGGAAATGCGGTTGTTCCAGGCGGCGCCGACATAGGGCGTCAGATCGCCCTGATCCATGCAGAAGCGCGAGCCGGTGTAATCGGTGCCCGAATAGAAGCAGACGTCGCCCGGCAGCGAACCGCCGCTCGGGGGCCGATTGTCGGGGCGATCCGGACGGCCGGAGCCGACGCCGATCGAGACGCCGCCGGTGCCGAGCGAAATGCTGCCCTGCGGGAAATTGAAGCTCAGATTGAAATTGGGCTCGAAGGTCGCGCCGCCGCTGCTGCCGCGGCGCAGATAGGCCGACGACACATAGCCGTCCTCATCGGTCAGGTAGCACCAGCCGGTCCGGCAACCGGCGACATCGACAGCTTCACCCGGTCGGAGGGTATCGATGACCGGGAAGGAGGTGCTGGGGCCGCTGCGAACGTTCACATTGGCGGTCGCGACGGCCGGGGCCGCGGAAGCCGCGGCGGGGAGAAACACCAGCGCCGCAGCGCAGACGACCGAGATGGCCGTTGCGAAGCGCAGCAGGTTGCGTTTGGTCTCAGTTTTCATGGGGGACGCTCCTTGGGTCTTCCATTTGCCCGATTGGAGCGTAAACGCGGGGCCGGAGTATCAGTTCCCGCGGCGTCGGACTACGGAGGCATCAGGCCCCGGAAATCGGGCGTTTCTTGCCGTCTTCGCCCAAGGAGACATAGACGAACCGGCCGTCGGTGACTTTTACGCGGTCGTCTAGCCGGTTGCGCCGCGCCCACGCCTCGATGGCGATGGTGACCGAGGTGGTGCCGACGCGTTCGATGCTGGTGTAGACGCAGAGGATATCGCCGACCTTGACCGGCGAGATGAAGGTCATGGCCTCGACCGCGACGGTCACGACGCGGCCCCGCGCAGTTTCGACCGCGGCGATGGCGCCGGCGATGTCCATCTGGCTCATCACCCAGCCGCCGAAAATGTCGCCGGCCGGATTGGTGTCGGCGGGCATCGCGAGGGTGCGGATGGTGAGGGTGCCCTGCGGTTCGGGCTGTCCAGCGGTCATGTGGTCGCCTTCATTACGGGCCAGCGCCCGACTTCTTCTTCCCAGTGCCGGCGGCAGAGGGACACGTACACCGATTTCTCGATCGAGACCTGGCTGCCCTCGATGATGGGGCGGCCCTCCATGTCGCGGCGTACCACCATCGTCGCCTTGTGTCCGCAATGGCAGATGGTGCGGATTTCGCGCAACTCGTCGGCGATGGCGAGGAGCGCCATCGAGCCGGGGAACAGCTTGCCCTGGAAATCGGTGCGGAGGCCAAAAGCCATCACCGCGATCTTCAGCCGGTCGGCGGCGCGGGCGAGCTGCCAGACCTGGTCGTCGGTCAAAAACTGCGCCTCGTCGATGAACACGCAATCGACCTGGCCCTCCAGCGTGTGCTCGCGGACGCGGTCGTAGAGATCATCGGTGGCGCCGAAGGTCTCGGCCTCGGACGCAACGCCCAGCCGCGAACGGATCATGCCGACGCCGTCCTCGGCATAGAGCGCCGAGGTCATCAGCAGTGCCCGCATGCCGCGCTCCCGGTAGTTGTAGGCCGCCTGGAGCAGCATCGTCGATTTGCCGGCATTCATCGCGGCGTAGGAGAAATAGAGCTTTGCCATGGGGTGTTATTGCATGACGCCGGGCGGGCTGGGCAAGACGGGGGGTGGGTTGGGCTGTGGATTTAGCGGCGCAGCGGCTCTCGCACCAGATTTAGGCGCCGCTAGCGAGGCCCGGAACTTGCGGTTGAACTATGCGGCTGAGATCGCCGACCTAATCTTGACCAGATGGTTACGTGCCGCTTCGCGCCAAACCATTATGCGTTCGACCGCTTTCTCGGTGCGGCCCACGAACTGGCCGTACATAGAACTTACATCACCGATACTGCCGCCCTTAGCGGTGATGATCTCGATTTCACGGCAGGCGTTTCTATACTCAGCAAGCCTCTCGGTGGCGTCATGCTGGTAGTCCGTACGGTCGAGAGCTTGCACAATGTCCGGATAGATGGCGTCATCGTCCCGCTGGAGTTCTTCAATGCGTTGGAAGAACCTAATCACATCCTCATGCAGCACGCCTATCTTGTCGGAAAAGTCGTAAAGGTTGTCAGGCGAGACCGGTGCGCTTCCCGTCTGCCAAGGGTCCCGGAACAGCTCCCTCAAGCGGTCGCGAAAAGTACCCGCGTCGCGCATCAAGTCGATAGCGTGATCGATGACCTTAAGCTTCTGCTCAACAGCGTGAGCGGTGAGAGGCTTGACCATCGGGGGAGAGTTAGTCGTCGCCGCCCGAACCGTTCTAGCAGGCGGGCGCGGCCGGGACGCCGACTCAGCAGCTACAGTGATCGTCTCTGCCAGTCGACGGGGCCATGAGAAATACATCAGAGCTATCGTTGAGATCAGGGCAAACCCAAGCGCGGCCCACCACGGGACGGACAAGAGCCACATGAACGCTGCGTCCAGCCGTCCCAATGCGACCTTTGTGTCATCCGGAAAAGTCGAATACCCAACAAGATCCAGCACGGTTCGGCCTCCGTACAGAAGCCAACCGCCTGCGACGATCAAAATACTGATCAACCGGCCAACAAATACTTTCATCCGCGCACTCTGCCCGGATTCCAGGTGCTTTGGGAGTCCGCACGATGGATACTCCCCAGGGCCTGAAGTTGCCCCAAAAAATCGGCCGCCGGGCGAGGGCGGCCGAGAGCCGATTGGGTCGGCGGAGGTTGGCGTGCCGTCCCTCGGGAAGTCGGGGCCAGTCCGGTTGCGGTCCGGGGATGGCCAGTCCGGCGGTTGGGGTGGACCGGACAGTCGGACGCTAGGGGCGTGACATGACAGGGCGATGACCTTCCCATGACGTCGCGGCCTTGATTCAAACCAATTCGCCCGCCACTGCGTTAGTGGGGCATACGCCAACAGGATTTTGTAAAATGAGCCGATTGCTGAGGACTATGGTGGCGCTGGGCGCGACCCTGATGATGACGATGAGCCCGGTGCTGGCCAAGGATCTCGGCGTCTACCAGACCACCGACCGGAAGATGGATTTCGGGCTCAAGACCTGCGGCAGCGGCTCCAAGGATTTGTGCGTGACGCTCCTCGCGGCGCGCGGCAGCGCCAATACCAAGCAGACCAGGCCCTATATCGGCAAGCTCGTGGTCAACAAGGCGAAGGCTGCGGGCGACAATGCCTGGAAGGGCACGATGCGTTTCGGCCAGTACGACCTCAACGGCGCAATGAATCTGCGGCCTGGCAAGAGCTTCACCGTTTCGGGCTGCGCCTATTTCGTGGTCTGCCAGGACATCAACCTGATTCCCGCAAGGTAGGCTCGAGCCGCCTGCCGCGCAGCGCCGGCACCAGCTCGACCAACACGATCGTCGCAAAGATCACTGCCGCCCCGAGATAACCGACCGGCGGCAGTCGCTCGTTGAGCAGCAGCGCGCCGCCGAGTGCCGCGAAGAGCGCCTCCGCCGAGAGGATGATCGCGGCATTGGCGGGCGGCACATATTGCTGGCCGATGGCCTGCAGCGAGAACGCGATCGCGGTGGAGCAGATGCCCGAATATAGAATGGGAATCCAGCCGTCGATCATGCCGCCGATTTGCGGGGTCTCGAGCGCCAAGGCGAGGCCGGTCGCGAGGAACGCGGTGGCGAAGAAGTTGATGGTCGACACGAAGATCGGCATGCCGGTCTCGCGCACCAGCGCCCCCAGCATCGACACCTGGACGCCCCAGCAGACGGCACAGGCGAGGAGCTGAAGATCGCCGATGGTGAAGGTGTCGAGCCGCGCCCCGGTCAGCAGATAAATGCCGACGAGCGCCAGTGGCGCGCCGACATAGACGATGGGATGCGGTTTGGTGCGCAGCGTGATGTAGGTCACGATTGGCGTGAAGATAACATAGAGCGAGGTGATGAAGCCGCCATTGGTGACGCTTGTCGTCAGCAACGCCACCTGCTGCAGCCAGACGCCAAGAAAGAAGGCGACGCTCAAGACGCCGATGCGGACCCATTGCGCGCGGGTGATGACGACGCCGGCCGCGGTGCGGCGGCGATATTCCCAGACGGCCAGCGGCAGCACCAGGAACGAGCCGAGGAAATAGCGCACGCCGGCAAAAGTCAGCGGCTGCATATGCTGCATCGCGCCCTTCTGGAACACGAAGGCCAGCCCCCAGAGTGCCGTGCAGAGGACCAGCAGGCCGACAGCGATCGGACGGTTCATCGGTGGAGGCCTAGAGTTCGGTGTCCAGCGCCTTGATCAGCCGGTCGATCTCTTCGGGCGTGGTGTAGTGGACGAAGGACAGCCGCAGCGCGCCGTGGGTGGGGTTGACGCCCATCGCTTCGAGCAGCCGGTAGGCATAGAAGTGACCGGCACCGACGCCGATATTGTGCCGCGCCAGCATGCCGGCGACGTGCGCCGCCGGGCGCTCCGTGACGATCGAGACGGTGGGCGCACGCTTGGCGGGATCGTCCGGACCGAGGAGGCGAATGCCGTTCTTGCCGCGTAGGTAGTCGAGCAGCGGGGCGAGGAGGATGGTTTCCTGCTGGCGCATCGCATTATGCGCGATGCGGAACACGCCGGCGCCCTGCACCGCGGTGCCGGCGATTTCGGCGACCTTTTCGAGATAGTCGACGATGCCGGCGGCGGCCGCGATCTGGGCGTGGTCGGGACCGGCGGGATTGAGCCGCTTGTCGCGGGCGGTCTCGTTGAAGAAATGGCTCTGGTTGGGCAGTTCGGCGGCAAGCGAGGGTCGCACCGCCATGATGCCCTGATGCGGGCCGAACACCTTGTAGGCGGAGAACATGTAGATGTCGCAGCCGAGCGACAGGAGATCGGGCAGCCCGTGCGGCGCGTAGGAGACGCCGTCGACGATGGTCACCGCGCCGAACGCCTTGGCTTTGCGCACGGCATCGGCAACCGGGTTGATCTCGCCGACAATGTTGGAGACATGCGGCATGCACACGATCCGCACCTTGCTGTCGAGCAGCTTGTCGAGGGCGTTGAGATCGAGGTGGCCGGTCTGCTTGTCGACCTGCCACTCGCGGATTTCGACGCCGCGCGAGGCGAGCTTGCGCCAGACGCCGGAATTGGCCTCGTGATCCTGGTTGGTGACGACGATGGCGTCGGCCGGACGCAGCCAACTCTCGAAGGCGCGGGCGAGGGTGTAGGTGTTGGCCGAGGTCGAGGGACCGAAATGAATCCAGTCGGCGGCGACGTTCATCGCCTGCGCGATACGGCGGTAGGATTCCTCCATCGCCTTGGCGGCGGCACGGCCCGGCGCGAAGAACTCGTAGGGCTGGACCTTATTGTTCCAGTAGAAACTGCGCATCCGGTTGAGCACGTCCGCCGAGGTGAACGAGCCCCCCGCATTCTCGAAATAGGCAAATCCCTGCAGTTCCGCCTGACGGAACGAGGGGAACTCGGCGCGGATGCGCGCGGGGTCGAGGGGCAGGTCAGTGGGCATGGTTGAGGCTCGGATGGGTCGGAAATCCCTAGCCGTTCGCTTGCCCAAAGGAAAGGCTCCCGCCGCGGCGCGACGGGAGCCCTGGGCGAGCGGCGAACTCGCTTTCTTGCGCTCTGGACCAAACGACCCGGAAGGCGGTCGTTCGGCCAACCGCATTGTTTGCGCTCTGGACCAAACGACCCGGAAGGCGGGTCGTTCGGCCAACCGCATTGTTTGCGCTCTGGACCGAGCGACCCGGAAGACGGGTCGTTCGGCCAACCGCTCGCCAGCCGGCGGGAGAGGGCACCCGCCGGGTTTGGCAGGATCAGTTGCGGCCGGGGGCCGGCAGCCGGAGGTTGCGGCCCGGACCGTTGCGATCGTCACGATCGCCGCGGCCCATGCGGTCGCCGGGTCCACCATTGTGCGGGGCGGGCATCAGGCCCGCCTTCTGCTCGGCGGTCAGGGTGCCATAGAAGGCCTCGAGGTCGGGCACGAGCGCGTTCATCGCGGTGAGGCGGGCTTCCTCGATCGTCAGACGCGATTTGAGGTTCTGGACCAGATCCGGAGTGGCGTCGGCGGCGGGCAGCGCGGCCTTGCAGGTGTCGGCGAAGCTGGTCTGGGTGGTCAGCGCCTTGGTCTTGAGCGCGTTGAACAGCGGCTGCTGCTCGGTGGTCAGGGCCAGACGATGCGACAGGCGCACAAAGGCGACATCAAGCGCCTCAGCCCCCTTGTCCGAACAGGCGAGGCCGAGAATCCCGGCACCGCGGCCGGGGCCGTTGCCATCGCGAGTGATGGTGCGGTGGATTTCGCGGTCGGCCTTCTGGGCGACCGGAACAGTCTGGTCCTGCGCGAAAGCGGGCAGGGCAATAAGGCTCATGGACGTGGCAACGAGCGCGGCGAGCGCGACGGAATGCTTCACTGGAGGCTCCCTTAGGGTCAGGGATCGTCATTGATCCCGATGTCCCGACCCTAGGCTGCGTCGCCTGCCCGTGAGATTGCGGGCGGATGAAGCTTTGGACAGTTTGGAAAGGCGCGCGGTCACTTAGGTCTATGCCTGGACCTCGGCAGCGAAAGCCGGGGTCCGTCGAGCCGCTGGCTCAAACGGCGCGTTGGGTCCCAGCTTTCGCTGGGAAGGCACCGAGGCTGGGGCACCAGCCGCGCCGCAGGTGAATGTCGACCGGCCTAGGAGGCAATATACTCCTTGAGCGCGATTGCTTCCTGCTCGGTTTCTTCGATCTTGCGTTTGACCACGTCGCCGATCGAGACGATCCCCACCAACTCGCCATTCTCGACGATGGGCATGTGGCGGATGCGCTTTTCGGTCATGCGCTCCATCACGTCGGCGACCGAGGCGAAGCGGCTGACGCTGACGACGGCTCGGGTCATCACGTCGCTCACCGGACGGCTCGCCAGCGCGGTCCAGTCCCGTCCCAGATGCCGCACCACGTCGCGCTCGCTGAGGATGCCGACGACCTTGCCGCCATCGACGACGACGACCGCGCCGATCTTCTTGCCGTTCAGCAGGTCGACCGCCTGGGCGATCGTCGAGCCGGAGGTGACAGTGGTCACGGTCCGGCCTTTGGATTGAAGGATATTCTCGACTTGCATCGCTTGGCTCCTCCTCTTGGGACGGTACTCTGCGCCCATGAGCGGAGCCGGAAAAGTCAGCCTGGCTGACCCTTCGCCTCAGCCTTTCGGCTACCCCTCGCGGTGGCCGGGCGTCCAGCGAACGACCTGCTGGCGGCGTGGCTCGGGCAGGGCCTCGCGGCTGAAGGCGATGCGCGAGGCCTCGAACACCACGGCAAGAATCAGGGCGAGGACTGGCGCGATGAACAGCACGGCGCCGAAATCGATGCGCTCACCAAAACTGAGCGCCTTGAGCGGCACGACATTGGCGAGCACCGCGATACTGCCGGCCAGCAGCGTCAGCGAGAACGAGATCACCGTGGCGGTGGTGAAGGCGTTGATCCGCCGGGTCTTGGCGGCTTTGGCTGCGGATTTGGGGGCAGGGGACTCGATCATGGGGCGACTCACGCTTGGAACTTCACAACGGCGTGAGGAGACCAACCCAATGCGGAGTTTCCACGTAGCTAATGGGACGACGCGCGGACCATTCGAGGGCGCAAATGTGGCAGCCCCGCCGCCGCGGACGGAGGATCGTATGACGAAGCTCTCCTGGTTCGGCGTTTTGCTCTCGCTTTTCCTGTTTATCATGCCGGCGCAGGCGCAGGACGATCCCATGGCTGCCGAATGGCAGGCGGTGATCACCGGCCAGGTTGAAGCCTTCCGCGCGCATGACGCGCCGGTGGCGATGAGCTTTGCGGGCGCAACGTTCCAGCAGACGTTCGCCACTCCCGAAGCGTTCGAGCAGGCCATCCGCGACTGGGGCTATGCGGCGATCATGGATTCCCGCTCGCACAGTTTTGGGCAGTACAAGCAGGTCAGCGACACCGTGGTGCTGCAGGCAGTGACGTTCACCGGCCCGGACTCGGTGCTGTACGAGGCAATCTATCAGCTCAGCAAGGAAGAGACCGGCTGGCGCGTCGGCGGCGTGCAACTGGTGAAGACGACGGGGATGGGGGCTTAGTCCCGCCCATCCGCATCGCTATCTCACCCACGGAGTCATTCCCGCGAAAGCGGGAATCTCTGTTGGCCACACCGTCAGTCAGCAACAGGGCGCGGGCCGGGCGTCGCCCGGCTCTTCCCCGCGGCGCATAAGCCATGCACTCCGCAAACGGAGATTCCCACTTTCGCGGGAATGACTCCGTGGTTGGTTGGTGCATCTTAGAGCGGTCGCGCGCACAGAAGTTGCCTTCTCCCATTCCCCAATCTAATACGCCTCCGTCACCCCCGGAGGATCACATGGCCTTTCTGTCCGATGCCGTTCTGCGCATTGCGCCGTCTGCGACGGTGGCGATTTCGCGCAAGGCGGCGGATATGAAACGCAATGGCCGTGACGTGATCTCGCTGGCCGCGGGCGAGCCCGATTTCGATACGCCGCTCAATGTGCGCGAGGCGGCGATCCGCGCCATGGCCGAGGGCAAGACGCGTTACACCAATGTCGACGGCATCCCTGAGCTCAAGGCCGCGGTGGCGCGCAAGTTCAAGCGCGACAACAACATCACCGCGGCGCCCGAAGAGATCATGGTGTCCTCGGGCGGCAAGCAGATCATCTTCAACGCGCTGCTGGCGACGCTCAACAAGGGCGACGAGGTGGTGATCCCGGTGCCGTACTGGGTGAGCTATCCCGAGATTGTCCGCCTCGCTGATGCGACGCCGGTGTTCGCGGTGGCCGACGCCTCGACCGGCTTCAAGCTTGCGCCGGACGTGCTCGAAGCGGCGATCACGCCGAAAACCAAATGGCTGATCTTCAACACGCCGTCGAACCCGACCGGTGCCGCCTATTCGGCCGGCGAACTCAAGGCGCTGACCGATGTGTTGCTGCGGCATCCGCATGTGCACATCCTCACCGACGACATCTACGAAGTGCTGGTCTATGACGGCGGCACGTTCGCCACGGTCGTCGGGGTCGAGCCGAAGCTGCAGGAGCGGACGCTGACCATGAACGGCGTATCGAAGTCGCACGCCATGACCGGCTGGCGCATCGGCTATTGCACCGGCCCGCAAGAGCTGATCGGCGCGATGACCAAGCTGCAGGGCCAGTCGACGACCAATCCGTCGTCGATCGCGCAATGGGCGGCGGTCGAGGCGCTCGACGGGCCGCAGGAATTTCTCGCGGGGTGGCGAGCGAAATTCCAGGAGCGCCGCGATCTCGTGGTACGCGGGCTCAATGCCAATACCGGGCTCGACTGCCTGACGCCGGAGGGCGCGTTCTACGTGTTCCCGTCGGTCAAGAATTTGCTCGGCAAGACCAGCAAATCCGGGGCGGCGCTGAACACTGACGAGGACTTCGTCATGGCGCTGCTTGAGGAGACGGGTGTGGCGCTGGTCCATGGAACGGCGTTCGGATCACCGGGCAGCATGCGGCTCAGCTAT
>JBKJTB010000417.1:0-21325 GCA_046594305.1 Devosia sp.
GCCCGCATAGATCCTGTCGGCCTTGATCGTGCCGCCGATCGATTCCGACTGCCCTGTGCCACGCGACACGCCCCTCTCGGTGGTGAAGTTTAGGTCGCCGCTGTCGACAATCCCCGAAAACGCCTTGCCGTCGAGATCCCTGAAGGCGCCATTGTCGATCGTCAGATAGTAACCGGCGCCCGCCTTGAAGAAGCCCGACGGATTGATCGTGACGGTATCGCCCGAGATCGTGACGCCGGCCGGATTGGTGCCCATCGTGAAGCTCTGGAAGATCGTTCCATCGGATGTGCGGATCGTCACCTTGCCGCTGCCGGCAACCACGGCCTCGCTGAAGGTCAGAACGATGTTGGCATCGTCCTTGATGCCTGTGCTGTTGTCCGACGGCGTGGCGCTGACCAGCACCGGCGCATCCGGTTCGATGATCCCCGCGGTCACCGTCTTGTCGGTGAAGGCGAAAAACTCGATCTCCTTGAGCGTATCGGTGCCGCCGCCGGCGGTTGTCACCAGATAGGCCTGTGCCGTGGCGTCGTAGGTCACCGTGCAGGCGGTGCTGGCGACCGTGAAGTAGCAAGTGTCGTTGCCCTGGCCGCCCCAGATCGTGTCGTTGCCCGCCAGCCCCTTGAGACTGTCGTTGCCGTTGCTGCCCTTGAGGACGTTCGCGGCCTCGTTGCCGACGATCAGATCGTTGCCCGAGCCGCCGGTGGCATTCTCGATCAGCGAGGCCGTGTTGTTCTGGTAGAGCCAGGCATTGGCGATGTTGCCGCGCGCGACTTCGCCCATGCCCAGATTGGCGAGCTGGGTGGATGACGTCGTCGTCCATTCCCCAGGCCGCAGGTCGACGGTGAGGTTGCTCGAGTAGCTCGAGAAATCGTAGGTGTCGGTGCCGCCGCCGTCCCAGACGGTCATGAACACCTTGTTGGCGGTCGACTGGCCCTGCGACACGCCGTTGATCGTCAGCGCCCCGGTCGTCGGGTTCCACTCATAGGTGCTGTTGCCGGCATTGGTCGTGTAGTTCGCGCCATACATGTACTGAATGGCCGCGATATCGGCCATCATCAGCGTCAGCGGATAGCTGCCTTCGGCGACGGTGTAGCCGTTGAGGTCGGCGCCTACGAACGAGCGGTACGTCATCACCGAATATTCGAGGCTGTCGTGATCCGTGGGCAGCGCCCCGGTTCCGTCCTGGCCGTGATCGAGACCGAGCGCATGGCCCATCTCATGCATCACCGTCAGATACGCGTACGTGCCCTTGCTCGGCGCATTGTAGTCGAAGCTGTTGAAGAATGCGTCGCCGCCGATCTCGCTGCTATGCGGATAGTAGGCGTAGGCGGTGTCCGGATCGGAGCTTTCGGCGAAACGCAGGGTCCCGCCGCCGCCGCTGAGCTCGGTGAAGGTGAGGTTGGCGATCGCCGCGTAGTTCGCCAGGGCCTTCTCGACCGCGGTCTGCTGCACCGCGTTGAACGCCTGGAATCCCGCTACGGAGTAGCTGTATTGGGAAGACGACGTAGGGAAGCTGTAGGTGAGGGCGCCCGAGGTCCAGCGAACGCCGGACAGCACGCCATCGATGTCAACGTTACCTGAATTGAGAACACTACTAACTGCCGCCACAACGACCTCACGCGGGAAACGCGTTTGGGCCATTCCCTCGCGCTGACAAGGCTCAGATACGACAGAGCATCTGCCCAGTTTCCTACGTACGTAGTACCAACAAGGTCGTGAATTTTACGCAAATGTCGGGACAATCCGGCCTAAGCCGCTGACAACGTTCACATGGACTGCCGAACGCGTTGTCATCGGCTGGGCTCGCTGTGGGCGCCGGGCATCTCCGTTCGGTGACCGACGATGTACGCGGCGGGGCAGGGCTCGCAGAGGCCCTGCGCAAATCTCGCCTCTTCCCGCCAAAATTCATTCACATGATCGAGGTGGGCGAAAGCAGCGGTCGCGTGGCCGAGATTCTCGCGTCGGCAATGACAGAAGCAAAGGCCAAGGTTGAACAGCGGCTCACTCTCATCTCCTCCCTCCTGGCGCCGGTGCTGATCCTCGTCGTCGGCGGGCTGATTGGGATGGTGATCTTCTCGGTCTTCTCATCGCTTTTGCAGATCAACGAGCTTGCCACATGAAACGCCCTGACGCACGCCGCCTGCCTCCGGATGCCGGCCTCACCATCCTCGAGCTGATGATCGTACTGGTGATCCTCAGCATCATCGGCGTCGTTGTTTCGTTTCAGGCAGTCGCGCAGATGGACCGGGCCAAAGTCGACGTTGCCGGCTTGCAACTGCGGCAGCTGCAAGGGGCGCTGACGTTGTTTGCCCTCGATACGCATCGCTATCCGACCGGCGATGAAGGTCTGCTGGCTTTGCTGGAGGCACCGGACTCCGCGAAGGGTTGGCGAGGTCCGTACATCAGGAACCAGAATGCGCTCGACGATCCCTGGGGCCAGGCGCTCCAGTATGAACTGCTCGGGAGTGGCGGGTACATTCTGACATCTCTAGGCGCAGACCGGAAACCGGGCGGCGAGGGGTCTGCCGCGGAGCTCGTCCTTGGAGACAGCGGTTGAGGTCGGGGCAGGTAGACTCCGGCTCCTCCATTTTGGAAGTGCTGGCGGCGCTCACCATCCTCGCCGGTGCGACCACGATGATCGTCTCCGGCATGTCGCGGGGCAGGCCGCCCGCACAAGCAGATCCTGTCGAAAGCACCAGCAACTTGGTATTGGCCGCGCGCAGTGAGGCGATCCTCTCCGGCAAACCTGTTTTGGTGCGCCTGGGCACGAGAGCGATCGATATCAACGGGAACCAGCACACCTTCTCGGTGCCGCTTGAGTTTGTGCCTGCCGGCGAAAGAGCAACTCCGGACTCTGAAGCCGTGTTCCTCATTCTCCCCGATGGCACGCGAACCGGTGGCGAGATCTCCCTCGCTTCAGCCCAATCACGACAGATGCTGCCATTGGTCTCGCGGGGCACGGGCCTGTGACGACCATCAGCACTTCCGAAGGCGGCTTTGTCGTCCTTGATGCGCTCATCTCGGTGCTCGTGCTGTCCCTGGCAGGGACGACGCTCGTCGCTACCGCGGTGACACTCCTGCAGCGAGAAAGGGCGACGCTCGACCGGTCAGTGGCGCTCGTCATTTCGCAATCGCTAATGCGACAGTATCCGCTGCTCGGCGACCAGGAACTGGCCGACGAGCTCTACAACTATCGAGCTTCCACGCGGCCGTATGACAGTGCTCCCAGCATGTTCCTCGTGGACATCAAAGCCGACCCTGTCGCGGCGCGCGACGGCGATGCAGAGGTGATGCTGAGCTTTCTCGTCGCTGACAGGAATTCCGCTCCATGATCAGCCGAGCAAGGGAAGGCGGTTTTAGCGTCATCGAGATTCTCGTTGCGCTCGCAATTGCGTCGATCGCAGTCATCGCGCTCGGCGGGTTGTTTCACCTGGCGATCCGTCTGAACGATACCATCGTAACCAGCAAAGCCGTGCACACTGCACTCTTGGACCTGCAGGGCGTCCTGCAACTTCTGAGCGAGGATTTCGATGCCGAAATCCAGCGACCCGCAGATACGGGATTTCTCATCGCCTCGGTCGCGACAGGTGACGAACTCGCGCATCTCGAAATGCCCCCAGCCGCCGAGGCCAATCCGACGCTTATGCTCGTGCGCTCGGCCAATCCCAGCCACGTCGATCTGTCAACGTTCGATCAGGCACGGCTCCAATATCTCACGCGCAGCGATGCCGGGGCGTTCGAATGGGTAGCGGCTCCGGCGGGCCTCGACGCCGTGCTGGGAGTTCGTCTCGAATTGCGCCTGGGTGGTCGCACCTGGCGTCCTCTGATCTGGATCAGAGCGGCGGTCGGCGCTGCTAAGGACGCCGTGTCGTGAGGACGCTCATCATTGAAAGGCGAACGCTTTGGACCCGATGGCTCGAGACCTGGGCACAGCTTATGCCAAAGGCGGTGGCAAGAGCGATTGCCGGCCCCTCAAATCGGTACGTCGTCGGAGCCGCGCCGCCTCGCACGATCGATCGCTTGAGGCCACTCGAGGTCGTTGTCCCGCATGATCTGGTTCTCAGGCGGCGTCTTCGCATCCCCCGCATGGGATTGCCCGACTTGCCGCACGCGATCTGCCTAATTGTAGAACGCGAGACCCCCTTCGACGGTGACGAGCTCCTGATTCACGCCCAGCAAGAGGAGACCTCGGACGCAACCCAAGTGCGGTCCTTTGTCGTGCGCATGACTCCGGTCATCATGCTGAGACGGGCCCTCGAGGCGGCTCGGGTTCCGGTGCGAGCGGTCACCGGCCTCCATCTCGAGGAAGCGGATCGCGCCCTCGCCAGCGTGAACTTGGTCGCGGCGCTGCGCCCATCGTTGCGATATCGATGGTTGGCGCTTGCCCTCCCCATCGCCACAAGCATCGCCGCCGCACTGTTCCTTTCTCAGCAATACATCGCTGAACGATCATCCCAACTGGCCACCATGGAGCAGTACCTCGCGTCTCGGGTGACTCAGCTCGAGTCGCTCTCGCGAAAGGTCGAGGATTGGAAGGCGCGGGGGATGGGCTGGAGCACGGTCACGGACCTGCTCGTTGGAACGGTTTCCGCCCACGACAGCCTCCGCTGGCTGAGCGCCGCGCTGCCTGAAGCGACGGAGGTCTCGCGCGTTCAACTCGTTGACGGTCAAATGCGCATCACGGTTCGCTCGCCCGATGTCTTGGCCGATATCGAGACCCTCAACGCTTCAAGCCATGGCTGTTCAATGTCGATTGTCGGAGCGCTGACCACCGACCCCTCGGCTGGTCTCGAGCTGGCAACTCTCGTCTGCACATTTGAGCCGAAATGATCGCTCGCGTCCTCCATCTCGCCAGCGCCTTCCTGCTCATTCTGTCGCTGCCGACAGCCGCCAACTTCGTGCTATTTGCACCCGCTCGCAAAATCGATGAGCGAATGATCTCGATCAGGGAGGACCTTGCAGCCGCGCAGAAGCGTATAGCTGTGGCCCCGTCGACCCTCGAGGCCACAACGAGCGTCAGCCCCACGGACGAGAGTCTGACGATCGGAGGCGATCCAGCCAGAGTTGTCGCTCGCCTGCAGGAGCAGACAAGGAGATACCTAAGTGATCTCGGCGGAACAACTCTCAGCTCGCAGGTCGTCACCACGGAGCTTAGTGAAGGCTATCGAAAGATCTCGCTGCTACTCCGCGCACAGCTAACCGAACAATCTCTCATGTCGTTTCTCGATCAGACTGAGACGGCCCTCCCACGTGTTTTGGTAGAGAGTCTCGATGTCCAAATTCTGCCGGTCCCGGCAGATGCGTCGCCTCTCGACGTCACCGCAACGCTGGTCACATTCCATGCCGACGATGCCGCGACTTGAGCTTCAGCTATTCCTGTGGGTAACCGCCGTCGCTTTGGTGGCGCTTGGCATTTTCCGTGGCAGCGCACCAGTCCCCCGGTTACTTCTCGATGAGTTCGATACAGACTCGGCGCCGGTGGTCAATATTGCTGATCACCGGACGGCAGGGGCGCTGGGTCTCAGGGCCGATTTGTTCACCGACGATGCATTCTTAGGATCTGGTTCTAGGCCGATTTTTCGCGAGCAGGCGGTTACGCCAACTCTGGCCGACATCGATGTTGTAGTCACGTCAATGCACGTGTTGCCCATACTTAAGGGGATAATCTCAAGTGGTAAGGAATTGCGTGCAGTTTTTGCATCGAGTTCTGACGCCTACCTGGTGGTCGGCCCGGGTGAGCACGTCGCCGAGTTTACGATCGTCAGTATCGCGGGCGATCAGGTACTGGCCCACGACGACCTCGGTGTGTCGCAGGTTTTTGCGCTTCGGGGCGCCGGCGAGAACTAGACTCGCGAGCCAGGTGCCGTTTGCGATTATGTCCTGGCTCATCGCGGGCGCCATTCTTAGCGGCTGCTCGGGGCTGGCGGGCCACGCCGGGCATTCTCGCCCCACCCTGGGCGACACTCTGCTGGCCGACGTGGCGCCAGCCAGCTACGGCTCCGATCTTGACCCGATCGTTGTTGGCGGCATCTCGGGTGACGGCCGCGAGGCCGTCATTGAGGCCGGCACGCCATCTGCCGGCACTGGTGCCTCCATTGCTCCCGATCCAGCGCTCGCCGGCCGATCGGTTCAGTTGAACTTCGTCGACACCGATGTGCGCGAGTTCGCGCGGATCCTGTTTTCCGAACAACTCAAGGTTCCCTACGCCATCGACCCGGCGATGACGGGATATGTCACCATTCGCTCGGGCGGAACGATCGACGGCAATCGCGCGATTGCCCTCGCCCGCCAGGCTCTCGAGGCATCCGGAAACACCATCGGGGTCAGCGACGGCGTCTATCGAGTCATGCCGCTGGCCGCTGCCGGCTACGACACCTCGAACACCCGCACGTTTCAGCTCGACTTCATCGAGGCCGCCGCCGCCAAAGATGTCCTGGCCGGATTTCTCGAGGGCAGGGCGCAGATCATTGCGACCACCAGGAGCTCCATGACGGTCCGCGGCGATACCGAGAGTCTCTCGCTGGTTGCCTCGATCCTTGCCTCGATGGACATCGATCGATTTAGCAGCGCCTCATTCGGCCTGTTCCCGCTAAAGTATGGCAACGCCGAGAGCGTCTCGCGCGAACTTGCGTCCCTGTACGCAGGGGTTGGTGCGATGGGTCAATCCATCCTGCCCCTCACGCGCATAAACTCGGTCCTGGTCATCGCCCCCAAGTCGAACACCTGGAGTTCGCGAAGAAGTGGCTCGACAGGCTCGACAAGGGCCAGCAGGACGAGCGTCGCGTATTCGTCTACCAGGTCAAAAACCGCGATGCCGATGAACTGGCCGATCTCCTGAACACCATTTTCGGAGGCCAGACATCAGCCGGCTCGCCGACGATTGCAGAGTCGAGCGAAGGCGATAGCATCACATCGCCGGGCTCGTTCCTGGGAGGAGTGCCATCGCGCAGCGAAATCGCGGTGACGGCGGACGGTCCGGCGAACAAGCTCGTCATCCGCGCGACCCAGCGCGAGTATGACCTCGTCGCTCAGGCGCTGGCCAGGCTCGACGCTGCCGTGAGCCAAGTCTACGTCGAGGCGACGATCGCAGAGGTTCGATTGAACGACGAACTAAGTCACGGAGTCCGCTGGTTTCTCGAGGCCAACTCGCTGAGCGCGGGTTTTTCAGACGCCGACGGCGGTGCCGTAGCGCCGTCCTATCCGGGCTTCAACGTTTCGCTTCAGGTGCCGCACGCCAATCTGGTCATCAGCATGCTCGAGTCCCACACCGATGTGCGGATCGTCTCCACGCCGCAGGTGACCGTCGTCGATCGCGAAACCGCGACGATTCAAGTCGGCGATCAGGTTCCGGTGGTGACCAAGACCGTCGCCGATGCATCTTCGGGCAAGACTGTCATTGCCAGCGACGTCACCTTCCGCGACACCGGCGTCATCCTCAAGGTCACGCCGCAGATACGATCCTCGGGCGAAGTGTTGCTCGAGATCGAGCAGGAAGTCAGCCGGGTCGTGCCGACAACCTCGTCCAAGATCAACTCGCCCACGATCAGTCAACGCAAGATCGCAAGCACCGTACTGGTGCCCGACGGCACGGCCATCGTGCTTGCCGGCCTCATGAGTTCCAACGACGAGGAGGCATACGGCGGACTACCAGGAACGGGCGGAACGATTCTCGAGTCACTGTTCGGCCGCAAGAGCAAGGCGGGTGGGCGGAGCGAGCTGATCGCCATCATTCGCCCCGTGATCATCCGCGACACAAGCGACCTCAAGGAAGTGGCGGCCGAGGTCGCAGCCAAAATGAGCGAAGTCATGCGGCTTGGCCAGTAGGGGTCAGTAACCCGCGGTGAGCGGCAGAGCCTTCCCCGCCCCGGTCAACTCGACGACCAAGCGACGCTGGGAGATCCGATCGCTCCCCCAACGGATTGTCGCGACGAGTGAGAATCTATTGCCGCCTCGCGAGAAGTACGTGGACTCTACAATCCTCGCACGGTCCGGAGGGGGCCGCGGTCCGCAACTGCGCGAGCTGTGCCGTTGAGAGATCGGGGATCGACGCCGGCGTCCGCGACGTCGCGTAGGCGGGGTCGATCCCCGCAGTCGTGCTGAACACACTGACGTCCTCGAGCAAGTCGGAATGCGAGCGGAGACCGTCAAGCGCGACCAGCAAGGTATCAATGGCCCACCGGCGATCACCCGCACCGCGCGCCTGATCGAGCGCTTCGACGACAGCGTTTGCGTCGTCACTCGAAAGACCGGCGTTCGTGACATAGCGGCGGAGCAGGGCGAGATCGGCAAGCATCAGGTTCACCTTGCTCGCTTCGCTCTCGATCTTCAGTCCGACAGCCCCGCGACCAAAATTGAGCGGCACTTCGACGTCGAGAACCACCAGTTCCAGATCGTCGGACGGATCCGCGATCGCGTGAGACAGCCGGGTAAACGCCGATGCGGCGAGTGCCTCCGTTTCAACCGTCCTTTCGAGGGCGGCCGCGGCCTGGTTGTTCACGCTCGCCAGCCCGAGCGAGGCCGTCACAATGGCGCCGATACCGGCCAGCGACACCAGAACAAGAAGTTGCACGAAGCCCGCGCTGCGCAGACCCGCCGGGCTAGTAAGAAAGGGGCGCGACGGCATCGAGGCACCAAAATCCGAAGAACCCAACACTTAGGAACGGCCCGAACGGCAGGGTCGTCTGCAGCGTTGTCCGTCTTCCCGTTGCCCCCAGTATCAGGGCCGCCGCAAGCGCCAGAACCGTACCAACCAGAACGGTTGGTGCCAGATAGAGCGGGCCGAGCCACGCTCCGGCGGCCGCGAGCAATTTCGCGTCCCCCAACCCGAGCCCATCCTGCCCGCGCAAGGTCCGAAAAATCGCAGCGACCAGCCAGAAGAATACATAGGCAGCAGCGCTGGCGAAGACGTGGACCAGAAGTTGCGTCGGTGAGGTCACTGCAGTGACGCCAAGTCCAGTCGCAATCAGTGAAAGCGTGATGACATCCGGGAGGCGTCGCTCTCGAACGTCGATGATACTCGCAGCCACAAGTGCGCCAGCGAGCGCTCCGCCAAGGACGAGGTTCAGACTGCCCCAAAAGTACTGCGTGATCGCCGCCCCGAGAATCTCTGCCGTATCGCTTCGACTCTACGCTTCAGCCATTTCCCGTGAACCGGCATGAAGCGCTGTTCCACCGGATGTTGAGAGCGGCCGCTACTTCACTGCACCGACGGCTATGCCTAGTGTTGGCGTCCGATGCAGCCGGAGACATCTTAGAGGCTAGCGGTCAGCTTTTTTGATGCCTGGCGGATCGCGTCGACCTGTGCGGCAGTGGCCAGGTCGAACGGTTCGATGTCGCTCTCGCCGCGGCTGAGGATCACGGCGCCCTCGCAGGTTGCTATCAGTGCCGCTGCGAAGGCAGGGCCGCGGCCAGCGGGGATGCCGCCGGCTTCGAGCAGTTCGGCCAGCCGGGTTCGCCAGCGGCGGAAGACGTCACCGGCGCGGTCGCGCAATTGCGGTGTTTCCGCAGCGACCGTAACCGCGGCGACCGCGCAGCCGGCGCCGAAATCGGAGCGGGTGAGGACCTGGCGCCAGAGTTCGACGAAGGCCTGGGCGATTTCGACGGCGGACCGGTTAGTCTGGCGGTCGAGGAGCGCGACCGCTCGATCGCCGGCGAGGCGGATGGCTTCGAGGACCAGTTCGTCCTTGCCGCCGGGGAAGTGGTGATAGAGCGAGCCGCGCGGCGCGCCGGCCTCTTCGAGAATCTGGCTGAACGAGGCGCCCTGCAGGCCCTTCTTGGCGAGCAGGATGACGGTGCGCTCGATCATTCGGGTGCGGGTATCCGCGGCCATGGTGGGCTTTCGCATTGACTATGACGGCCGTCATAGTTCAGTATGATGGTCATCATAGACATGGAGGCATGCGATGCCAATGATCGACATCTACGCGGCCGCAGGCACATTCGCAGACACGCACAAGCTGCGATGGACGCGGCCGCAACGGTCAAAGCCGTCGAGCAGGTCCCGGACATCCCGATGTTCCGCAAGAACACGGCGGCGTTCGTGCACGAGATGCCGGCCGCGGCGATCGCCAATGTCGATGGCGACAGCAACTACGTGCGGGTGCAGGTGCTCACCAATGCCGGGCGCTCGATCGCGACAAGCAGGTCGAACTGGTGCGGAAACTTACCGACCTCGTTGCGGCGGCAGCTGGCGATCCGGGATTGGCCGAACGCACCTGGGTGATGCTGACCGAGGCCGCCCAAGGTGGCTGGGGCCTCTGGGGCAAAGCGCACACGAACGAGGAACTGGTGGGCGCGGCGCGCGCCGAGATCGGCCGGCTGAAGGGCGCGTGACGCGCAGCGACGGCCGGCCATGCACCGGCCGTCGCTGCGATGCAATCTCAGACGGAAAGACCGGCGCGGTTGCGGAAGACTGTGATCGCGAAGATCAGCATGGCGATGATCTCAAGGCCGCCGCCGATCGCTGCGAGCAACGGCGTGGTGCCGAGGATCGCGAGCGCGATGCCGGCCGGAAAGATCAGATTGGCGACGAGTGCGACCCAGAAGTGCACGGTCGTGAGGCCCGTCACCGCGGCAGGAACGGATTTGTAGTAGAGGCCGTAGATCGCCATGGTGACCCAGCCCAGCAGATTGTTGTGGGCATGCGCACCGGCCAGCAGATGGTTCTCGCTGGCGGCCATGTACATGCCGAAACCCATCCCAGCGAGCGCGAAGATCACCGACGCGGCGATGAAGTAGAACGGTAGGCTTTTCATTTCTGTCTCCCCAAGCGGGCGTTCGCCCACGCGGGGATCATACCCCGAGTCCCGCCCGGGGGAGATGGGTCAACTCATCATGTTCAGCGGGATAATCTCGACGATCTCGCCCGCCGGGATCAGCGGGCTGTTCTCCGGCTGGATGATGAGGGCATCGGCTTCCGCCAGCGAGCTCGAATGGTTGCTGTCGGTCTCGGCGATGGGGAAGGCCTCGAGGAAGCCCACTTCGTTGCGGTTGAGTTTGGCGCGCACGTAATGGCGGCGCTCGTTGTTGGCAGGCAGGTCCGCCGCAAGGGGAACGCCCATGAAGGGCCAGAACGGGTCGACGTGGCCGGTCATCAGGCGCAGCGCCGGGCGGACGAGGACGGTGGCGGTGACAAAGGCGGAGATGGGATTGCCGGGGAGGCCGAAGACGAGAGTTTTGCCGCGGGTGCCGAACATCAGCGGCTTGCCGGGGCGCATGCGGATCTTCCAGAAGTCGAGATTGACGCCCAGATCGCGCAGCACGTCCTGCACGTAGTCACGCTCGCCGACGCTCGCGCCGCCCGAGGTGATGAGGACATCGACGCCATAGTCGAAGGCGCCCAGAATGGCGTTCTCGAGCTGGCGCTTGTCGTCGGGGACGATGCCGAGATCGACGATTTTCTCGGTGTAGGGGGCGAGCAGGGGGATGAGGCCGTAGGAATTGGAGGCGACGATCTGGTCGGGGCCGAGTTCGGTGCCGGGCGGGACGAGTTCGTCGCCGGTGGCGAGGATCGCGAGCTTCGGACGCTTGGCGACGGTCAGCTCGGGGTAGTTGGCGGAGGCCGCGAGGTTGAGCATGGCCGGGTTGAGGGGGACGCCGGCGGGGAGCAGTTCCTTGCCCTCGGTGAAGTCGAAGCCCTTGCGGCGGATGGACTGGCCGAGGCGGGGGGACTTGGCAAAGCTCACCTGGTTGCCGTGCGCTGTCGCCTCTTCCTGCATGATGACCGCATCGGCGCCGATGGGGAGTGGCGCGCCGGTGAAGATGCGGACGCATTCGCCCTGCTGCATCATGCCGGTGAAGCGGGCGCCGGCCTGGCTGGTGCCGGCGAGGAACAGGGGTTTGCCCGGGACAATGTCGGTCGTACGGACCG
Source organism: Devosia sp. (assembly GCA_046594305.1). Lineage (GTDB taxonomy): Bacteria > Pseudomonadota > Alphaproteobacteria > Rhizobiales > Devosiaceae > Devosia_A. The sequence goes on from JBKJTB010000417.1 coordinate 11,870, forward strand.
CATAGCCATCCATCGCGGACGCGTCGAAGGGCGGCTGGGTGTGTTTTGCGACGAGCGGGCGGGTCAGGACGCGGCGGTGGGCGCGGGCGAGGGGGACGGTTTCGGGCAGCGGCGTTGGAATGCGCGTAAAAATCCGGTCGAGCGCCTCGTCGACACTGATCACCGGCGGTAATCCCCCGATTTGCCGCCCGACTTCTCCATCAGCTCGACGGCGGTGACGCGCATGGCGCGGTCGATGCCCTTGGCCATGTCGTAGAGCGTGAGCGCGGCGACGGCGGCGGCGGTCATGGCCTCCATCTCGACGCCGGTGCGATCGGACGTTTCAGCCGTGGCGAGGATGACGAGGGTGTTGCCCTCGGCCGTGATGTCCACCTCGACCGTGTTGAGCGCGATGGGGTGGCAGAGGGGGATCAGGTCGCTGGTCTTCTTGGCCGCCATGATGCCGGCGATGCGGGCGACGGCGAGGGCGTCACCCTTCTTGAGCGTGCCGCCGATGATGGCGTCGATGGTCGCCGGCTGCGCCTCGAGGGTTGCGCGGGCGACGGCGCGGCGGGCGGTGACGGCTTTGCCGCCGATGTCGACGATGTGGGCCTCACCGCGCGCGTTGAGATGGGTGAGTTTGGCGCTCACGGCCGGCCCTTGTCGCCCCAGAGGAGGAGTTGGGTGGCCTTGGTAACGTCCGGCTGGCGCATCAGGCTTTCGCCGACGAGGAACGTGCCGATGCCGGCGGTATCGTGCAGGCGGTTGACGTCGGTGAAATTGGCGATGCCGCTTTCGGCGACGAGGTGGACGTTGCGCGGCACGCCCAACGCGAGATCGACCGAGGTCTGGAGCGTCGTTTCAAACGTCCGCAGATTGCGGTTGTTGATGCCGATGAACTCGGAGTCGAGGGCCAGCGCCCGATCCATCTCGATCTGGTCGTGGACCTCGACCAGCGCATCCATGCGCCATTCCGCGGCGGCGTCGAGCAAGTAGCGGGCAGTGTCGTCGCCGACGGCGGCGAGGATGATGAGGATGCAGTCGGCACCCCAGGCGCGGGCCTCGGCGACCTGGTAGGTCTCGAACAGGAAATCCTTGCGGAGCACCGGCAACTGCGTCGCGGCGCGGGCCTCGATGAGGTAGCTCGGCGCGCCCTGGAAGCTCGGGCGGTCGGTGAGGACCGACAGGCACGCGGCGCCGCCCAGTTCGTAGGCGCGGGCGATTTCGGTGGGGTTGAAGTCGGGGCGGATCAGGCCCTTGCTCGGGCTCGCCTTCTTGACCTCGGCGATCAGGGCATAATCGCCGGTTTCGCGCTTCCTCTTCAGCGCCGACAGGAACCGCCGCACCGGTGGCGCATCATGCGCCTCGGCGACGACCTCGTTCCACGGCCGCAGCGATTTGGCCGCGGCGATCTCTTCGCGCTTATAGGATTCGATGCGTTGCAAAATGTCGGACATCAGGCGTTCGAGACCTTCACGAGTTTGTCGAGGGCCTGCCTGGCGCGGCCGGAGTCGATCTCCTGCGCAGCAAGGTCGACGCCCAGTTTCAGCGTATCGGCGCGGCCGGCGACGATGAAGGCGGCGGCGGCGTTCATCAGGACGATGTCGCGGTAGGCATCCCTGGTGCCGTCGAGCAGGGCGCGCAGGCGGCCGGCATTGTAGGCGGGGTCGGCGCCCTTGAGGTCGGCCAGCGTGGCGCGAGGAATGCCGGCGTCCTCGGGGGTGATCTCGAAGCTGGTGAGATTGCCGCCCTTGATCGAGGCGACGAAGGTCGGGCCGGTGGTCGATATCTCGTCGAGGCCGCCATCGCCGTGGACGACCCAGGCGGAGATGGCGCGGTTGGCGAGGAGGGCGGCGGCGACGGGCTCGACCCACTGCTTGGCGTAGACGCCCAGCATGTAGCGGCGGGCGCCGGCCGGGTTCGACTGCGGGCCGAGGAGATTGAACATCGTACGGGTGCCCAGTTCCACGCGGGACGGGCCGACATGCTTCATCGCCGGATGATGGGCCGGGGCAAACATGAAACCGATGCCGGCTTCCTTGATGCAGCGACTGATCTGCTCGGGCGTAAGGTCGATCTTGACCCCGAGCGCCTGGAGGACGTCCGAGGCCCCGGACTTGCTCGACAGCGCACGGTTGCCGTGCTTGGCAACGGGAACGCCGGCGCCGGCGACGACGATGGCGGTGGCGGTCGAGATGTTGAGGGTTTCGGCACCGTCGCCGCCGGTACCGACGATGTCGATGGCGTCCTCGGGAGCGTCGACTGCGATCATCTTCTCGCGGAAAATCGAGACGGCGGCGGCGATTTCGCCGACGCTCTCGCCCTTGACGCGGAGGCCCATGAGGAACGCGCCGATCTGGCTGGGCGTCGCTTCGCCCTGCATGATCGTGTTCATCACCGAGCGCATCTCTTCGCCGGTCAGATCCTGGCGCGAGGCGATCTTGTTGAGGGCTGCCTTGATGTCCATCAGGCGGCTCGCTTCAGGCCGAAATCGCGGGCGATGTTGAGGAAGTTCTGCAGCAGTGCGTGGCCGTTTTCGCTGGCGATGCTCTCGGGGTGGAACTGCACGCCGTGCAGCGGCAGCTTCCTGTGCTGGAGGCCCATGATGACGCCGTCATCGCTGGTGGCGGTAATCTCGAGGCTGTCAGGAAAGGTCTCGGGCTTGACCGTCAACGAGTGATAGCGGGTCGCCTCGAAGCCGGAATTGAGGCCGCGGAACAGGCCCTTGCCGGTGTGATTGATCTTGCTGGTCTTGCCATGCATCAACTGTGGCGCGCGGATCACCTGGCCGCCCATGGCCTGGCCGATCGCCTGATGGCCGAGGCAGACGCCGAGGATCGGGGTGGTCGACTGGAAGCGGTCGATCAGGGCGAGGCAGATGCCGGCTTGATCGGGAGTCGCGGGGCCGGGCGAGAGCACGATGCCCTCGGGGGCGAGCGCCGCAATCTCATCGAGGGTGATCTTGTCGTTGCGGAAGACTTTGCTCTCCGCCCCGAGGTCGCCGAGGAAGTGGACGAGGTTGTAGGTAAAGCTGTCGTAGTTATCGATGACGAGGAGACGCATGGTCTGTGGTCCTGTGTCTGGGATGCCGGGTCTTGTTCAGAACCGGTCCCGCCATCGGGTGAAACGCGCTGTCACTGCCCTATCCTCGCCTCTCCGGCGTAGCGTAGCGCCTCTTCCGCCGCGCTGAAAAGGGCGCGGGCCTTGTTTTCGCATTCGAGCTGCTCGAGTTCGGGCTTGCTGTCGGCGACGATGCCGGCGCCGGCCTGCACATAGACCTTGCCGTCCTTGACGATGGCGGTGCGGAGCACGATGCAGGTGTCCATCGTGCCATCGGCGCCGAAATAGCCGACGCAGCCGCCATAGATGCCGCGGCGGTCGTATTCGAGTTCGTCGATGATCTCCATGGCGCGCACTTTCGGCGCGCCCGAGACGGTGCCGGCCGGAAAACCGGCAGCGAGGGCGTCGACGAAGTCCTTCGTCGGATCGAGTTCGCCGACCACGTTCGAGACGATGTGCATGACGTGCGAGTAGTATTCGAGGAAGAACTTGTCGGTGACTTTGACCGTCCCGATCTTCGCGACGCGGCCGACGTCGTTGCGGCCGAGGTCGAGCAGCATCAGATGCTCGGCGAGTTCTTTCGGATCGCTTAGCAGCTCGTCGGCCAGTTCCTTGTCGCGGGTCGGGGTGGCGCCGCGTTTGCGGGTGCCGGCGATGGGGCGGATGGTGACCTGGCCCTTCTCGACCTTGACCAGAATCTCCGGGCTCGAGCCGACCACGGCGAAGCCGCCGAAATCGAGCAGATACATGTAAGGCGAGGGATTGGTGCGGCGGAGCGCCCGGTAGAGTGCGGTCGGCGGCAGCGTGAACTCGGCCTCGAAGCGCTGGCTCAGCACCACCTGGAAAATGTCGCCGGCGCGGATCAACTCCTTGGCGTCCTGCACCATGCGGTCGTACTGGGCGACCGATGTGTTAGATGTGACGGCGATCCGGTCCATGTCGGCGGGGACGCCGGCATGGGGCAGGGTGCGGCTCAGCCGTGCCACCGCCTCGTCGATCTTGGCCTGGGCGCCCTCGAAGGCCTGCCGGGCGGTGACGCCGGGGCGCACATAGACGGGCGCGGTGAGGTAGAGCTCGTCCTTCACGGTGTCGAAGACGGCGAGCATGGTCGGCCGCATCAGCAGCGCGTCGGGGAGGCCGAGGCCGGGGCCGTGCCGATCGGGCAGGCGCTCCATCAGCCGGACCATCTCGTAGCCGAGATAGCCGTAGATGCCGGCGGCTGTGGAGGGCAGCCCCTCGGGAATATCCGCCTGGCTCTCGGCGACGAGCGCACGGAGGACGTCGAGCGGCGGTTCGCTGACCGGCACGAAGCTGTCGCCGGCCTGGACGTTGCGATTGATGCTGGCTTTGCCGGACTCGACCTTGAGGATGATGTCGGGATCGAAGCCGATCATCGAGTAGCGGCCCGTTGTGGCGCCGTCCTGCACGCTCTCGAGCAGGAACGTGTTCTGCCGCCCCTCGGAGAGTTTTAGATACGCCCCGATGGGCGTCTCTAGGTCGGCGACGATGCGCTGGAAGACGATCTGGGCGCGCCCGCCGTCGTAGCCCTGGGCGAAACGGTCGAAGTTTTGGTCCGCCATCGCATCACTGCGTCGTTGTGGTTGTCAGCAGCGTCAGCATGCGCTGGTAGGCGCCGCCGCGCACGTTCTGCGGCCAGAGGTCGTCGGTCAGCCCGGTGATGAGTTCGGCGTAGAGCCCGTCGCGCGTGGCATTTGTCAGGAAGTCGGTGATGTCCTTGCCGGCCTCGGTGGTCGGCGGGGTGACGTCGGTGACGTGATAGACCAGATAGTCGCCGTCGCCATTGAGCGCCCAGCCATGGCTGTCGGGGCCGGCCGCGAAGATGTTGGTCGCCACTGCCTGGTTGAGCACGGTCGTGCCGTCGCCGTCGCGGGTGATCGCGGGGGAGATGGTCGCGAACTGGCTGCGCTCGGTCGCGACGTCGGGGAACGGCTTGCCGGCATCGAGGGCCGCGATGATCTCGTCGACCTGGGCCTTGAGCAGTTCGTCGGTCTTGGCGTCGGTCCAGGTGGCGGTGAGCGCGTCGCGCACTTCGTCGAGCGTCTGGTCGCGGGCGACGTCGATGTTGCTTAGGTCGAACCAGAGGTTGTTGGTCGCGCCATAGGCGACGGTGGCGGTAAGCTTGCCGACTGCGGCGGCAAAGATCGCCTGCGCGGCCTTGGCGCGGTCAGCTTCGGCGAGGTTGACAACCGCGGACAATTCGGCGCCTGCGGCAGTGAGGCTGACGGTGGTCAGCGGCAGGCCGTAGCGCTCGGCGATCTGCTTGAGCGGCTGGAAGGCGGCGCGCAGTTCCTCGATCTGGTCCTGGATGTCGACGTAGGCGGTCCGGGCCTTTTCGGTCGAAAGCCGCTTGGTGATGTCGGCCTTGGCATCCTCATAGGCGATCTGACCACCGGCCTCGATCGCCGTGACCGCCACGACGCGCTTGCCGCCGATGCCGGGGATGATGGTGAAATTGCCGGCCGCTGCGAGCCCGAACGCCGCCTCGGCGAGGGCCGGGTCGTTCACTTCGGTCTTGGTCAGATTGCCGATGTCGATGGCGGCGAGGCCCGAGGTGAGGAGCGCGGTGTTGAAGTCGGTGCCCGCCGTCTGGGCATCGGTGAAGACTTTTTCGGCGCCGGAATCGGGGAGCGAGACCTGCTTTATGGTGCGCCTTTCGAGCTTGGTCAGCGCGTCCTTCGTGCGATCGTACTCGGCGCGGATCTCGTCTTCGGTCGGCTGGTAGTCGGGCAGCGCCGCAAGGGTGTCGAGGTTCAAGACGAGCACGTCGGCGGTGCGGGTTTCCTTGGTGCGGAAGTCGGCCTGGTGTTCGGTGAGGTAGGTGGTGAGGTCCTGCTCGGTGGGCGTCGGGATTTCCGGCAGGCTGGTCGAATTGAGGGTGAAATATTCGACCGTACGCAGATCGTTGCGGTAGCGGTTGAGGAGGTCGAGCCCGGTCTTTGAAGTCTGGCTGCCGGCGAACAGGCCAATGGCGATCTGCTGCCGGCGGGCGGCTTTGCGCTGGATCTCGAAATACTGCTCGCTCGTCATCCCCTGCTGGCCCAGATACTGGTCGTAGATCGACCGGTCGAAGGCGCCGAGCACGCCGAAGAAGGTCTGGTCGCCACGCACCAGCTCGGCCAGCTTGGTGTCGGAGACGCCGACGCCATTGCGGATGGCGAACTGGTTGATCGCCGCGCGGGTGGTAAGCTGGTTGAGCACCGACGTGGGGATGCCCATCTGGATCGCCTGCTCATTGGTCGGCAACTGGCCGGTCTGCTGGGCAAAGGCGTTGAGATTCTGCTGGTAGAGCCGCTGGAAATCGACCGTACTGATGTCCTCGTCGCCGACGCGGGTCAGCGTATTGGCGTCGAGCGTCGCGAGGATGCTCGGCACACCGAAGCCGGCGAGGGCGATGATAAGCGCCACACCAAGGATTTTGCCGCCCAGAGAATTGGCGAACCGGCGCATAAAGTGCAGCATATTCAGGCGTTCCAGGCGGTGACGTTTCGGTGCGAAGGGGTTATGGCAAACTCCCCGCCCGCGCAAGAGCAAGGATTTCCGCCCGATGGCTCAGAACATTACCCCGTTGATCGCCGGCAACTGGAAGATGAACGGCCTCCGCGCCAGCCTGTTCGAGGTCGAAAAGCTTGCAAGCCATTTGACGGCAGGCGCCGCACCGCGCTGCACCGTTGCCATTTGCCCGCCGGCGACGCTGATTGCGGCGATGAACCGGATCGCGGCGCCGGCAGGGATCGTTGTGGGGGCACAGGACTGCCATCCGGCAGCGTCGGGCGCCCATACCGGCGATCTCAGTGCGCCGATGCTGGCCGATGCGGGCGCGCAACTGGTGATCGTCGGGCACTCCGAGCGCCGCGCGGATCACGGCGAGACCGACGATCTGGTGCGGCAGAAGGCCGTGTCGGTGCTGGCCGCAGGGCTGACGCCGATCATTTGCGTGGGGGAGACGCGGGCGGAGCGCGAGGCGGGGCAGGCGGATGCCGTCGTGTCCCGGCAGCTTGCGGCCGCCGTGCCCGACCAGGCCGCGGACGACGATGTCGTGGTCGCCTATGAGCCGGTGTGGGCCATCGGCACCGGACTGACGCCGACCCCTGTCGACATTGCGCAGATGCACAAAAGCCTGCGCGACCAGTTGGTTAAACGGTTTGGGGCGAAGGGCGAGACGATCCGGCTGCTCTATGGCGGGTCGCTCAAGCCCTCGAACGCGGTGGAGATTCTGGCGATCGAGCACGTCAATGGCGGGCTGGTGGGCGGCGCAAGCCTCTTGGCAGACGATCTGTTCGCCATTATCTCGGCGGCGTAAGAGCACGGCCCCGACAAACTATTGGCGCAAGCGGCTGGCAATTGATGCTGATCGCGTATATGACGCGCGCCGACCTGCGGCGCGTTCAGCGCGCAACTCGCAACACCGAAAGTCCGCCCCCTAATGGAAAACGTCCTCCTCGTCGCTTACCTCCTCATTGTGTTGGCCTTGATCGCCGTGATCCTGATCCAGCGCTCGGAAGGCGGCGGGCTCGGCATGGGCGGCAACGCCGGCGGCCTGATGACAGTGCGCGGCTCGGCCAACCTCTTGACCCGCACCACAGCGATTCTGGCGGCGCTGTTCTTTGCCTCGGCGATCGGCCTCACAATTCTCGCCGAACTCAACCGCACTACCTCCGATATTCTCGATTCTGCAGCGGCACTGGGGGCGGCAACGCCGTCGACCGTGCTCGATGCGCTGAGCCAGTTGGGCGGGGGCGGTACGTTGCCGCTGCCGAGCACGGCTTCGCAGCCCGCTGCAGCCGAGACCGCGACGAGCGCTCCCGTAGGAGCCGACGCGGTCGAAACCACCGATCCAGGACTGGCCCTGCCAGTCGCCCCGGCCGCTCCGAGCGAGCCGGCTCAGGAGAGCGCCACCAGCAGCGCTCCGGCACAGTAAAGTGCAGTGAGATACGAACCTGAAGGAGGGGATGGAAACATCCCCTCCTTCGTTTTTGGGCAATGAGTGCGAGCAGCGGAAGTGGTCTTCCGGTTCCGCGGTTCGCAAGCACGACAAAATATGACCACCTCTCGAGGCTGTGGGCGCAGCGCTTCGGGGGTTCCGAATCATTGTTGCGCCCCCATAAGGTGAAGGCCCATGGCGCGGTACGTTTTTATCACCGGTGGCGTGGTTTCCTCTTTGGGCAAAGGTCTCGCGTCTGCGGCGCTCGGCGCGGTGTTGCAGGCACGCGGCTACAAAGTCCGGCTACGGAAACTCGACCCCTATCTCAATGTCGATCCCGGCACGATGTCGCCTACCCAGCATGGCGAGGTGTTCGTGACCGATGACGGGGCGGAGACCGATCTCGATCTCGGCCACTATGAGCGCTTCACCGGGCGGCACGCCAACAAGCGCGACAACATCACGACCGGCCGTATCTATTCCGACCTGATCGCCAAGGAGCGCAAGGGCGAGTTCCTGGGCGCCACGGTGCAGGTGATCCCGCACGTCACGGACGCGATCAAGGATTTCATCCGCGAGGGCAATGAAGACTTCGATTTCGTGCTCGTCGAAGTCGGCGGCACCGTCGGCGATATCGAGGGCCTGCCGTTCTTTGAAGCCATCCGCCAGTTCGGCAATGACCTGCCGCGCCACCATGCGATCTACGTGCATCTGACGCTGATGCCGTTCATTCCGTCGGCGGGCGAGCTCAAGACCAAGCCCACCCAGCATTCGGTCGCGACACTGCGCTCGATCGGCATTTCGCCCGATATTTTGCTGGTCCGCTGCGACCGGCAGATTCCGCAGGGCGAGCGCAAGAAACTCGCGCTGTTCTGCAACGTCCGCGAAAGCGCGGTGATTCAGGGGCTCGACGTCGCCTCGATCTACGACGTGCCGCTCGCCTACCACCACGAAGGCCTCGACCGCGAAGTGCTTGCAGCGTTCGGCATTACGGACGCGAAGGAACCGGACCTTTCCCCCTGGCAGGAGGTGTCGGCGCGCCTCCACAATCCCGAGGGCGAGGTCAACATCGCCATCGTGGGCAAATATACCGGCCTCAAGGACGCCTATAAATCGCTGAGCGAAGCGCTGGTCCATGGCGGCATCGCCAACAAGGTCAAGGTCAACCTCAACTGGATCGACAGCGAGATTTTCGAGCGCGAAGACCCCGCGCCCTATCTCGAGCATATCCACGGCATCCTCGTTCCCGGCGGTTTCGGCGAGCGGGGTTCGGCGGGCAAAATCCAGGCGGCAAAATTCGCACGGACCAAGGACGTGCCGTATTTCGGCATCTGCTTCGGCATGCAGATGGCCTGCATCGAAGCGGCGCGGAACACCGCCGGCATCCCCAAGGCCAACTCCACCGAATTCGGCCCGACCAAGGATCCGATCGTCGGTCTGATGACCGAGTGGACCAAGGGCAACGACAAGGAAAC
>JBKJTB010000061.1:0-3518 GCA_046594305.1 Devosia sp.
GTCCCGGCGCTTCGCCCAGGCGGATATGCTTGATGGCGCGAAGGGTCATCATCAGAACAGAAAATATCTTTGCGCCATGGGCAGCACGGTCGCCGGTTCGCAGGTCAGCAATTCGCCGTCGGCGCGGACCTCGTAGGTCTCCGGGTCCACATCGATCTTCGGCGTCGCCGAATTGTGGATCATCGAGGCCTTGCCGATGCCACCGCGGGTGTTGCGCACCGGCAGATGTTTCTTCGCCGTACCCAGCCGTTCCTGCAAATCGGTGTCGAACGCGGCCTGGCTGACGAACACCACCGACGAGGTCGTGCGCAGTTTGCCGAAGCTCGCGAACATCGGCCGGTAGTGCATCGGCTGCGGCGTCGGGATCGAGGCGTTGGGGTCGCCCATCGGCGCTGCGGCGATCGAGCCGCCGAGCAGCACCATCTCCGGCTTTACGCCGAAGAAGGCCGGGCTCCACAGCACGAGGTCGGCGCGCTTCCCCACTTCGACCGAGCCGATGTGCTGGCTGAGGCCATGCGCGATCGCCGGGTTGATGGTGTATTTGGCGATGTAGCGCCGCACGCGGAAATTGTCGTTGTCGCCGGTCTCGTCCACGAGCCGGCCGCGCTGCTTTTTCATCTTGTCGGCGGTCTGCCAGCAGCGGATCAGCACTTCGCCGACGCGGCCCATGGCCTGGCTGTCCGACGAAATGATCGAGAAGGCGCCCATGTCGTGAAGGATATCTTCGGCGGCGATGGTTTCCTTGCGGATACGGCTCTCGGCGAAGGCGACATCCTCGGCGATCTGTGGGCTGAGGTGGTGGCAGACCATCAGCATGTCGAGATGCTCGGCCAGCGTGTTCACCGTGTAGGGTCGCGTCGGGTTGGTCGAGGACGGGATGACGTTGGGGTGCGAGGCGATCTTGATGATGTCGGGGGCGTGGCCGCCGCCCGCACCCTCGGTGTGGAAGGCGTGGATGGTGCGGCCGTTGATGGCGGCGATGGTGTCCTCAACAAAACCGCTCTCGTTGAGCGTGTCGGTATGGATCATCACCTGGACGTCGTGCTCGTCGGCGACGCGCAGGCAGTTGTCGATGGCGCTTGGGGTGGTGCCCCAGTCCTCGTGCAGTTTGAGCGCGGCGACACCCGATAGGATCATCTCCTCGAGCGGCGCGGGTTTTGACGCATTGCCCTTGCCGGCGAGGGCGAGGTTCATGGTGAAGCCGTCGAAGGATTCGATCATGCGCTCGGCGTGCCAGGCGCCGGTGCAGGTGGTGGCGAGCGTGCCGTGCGCGGGGCCGGTGCCGCCGCCCAGCATCGTGGTGACGCCCGACATCAGCGCCTCGTCGAGCTGCTGCGGCGCGATGAAGTGAATATGCGCGTCGAACGCGCCGGCGGTGAGGATCCTGCCTTCGCCGGCGATCACCTCGGTCGACGGCCCGATGATGATGGTGACGCCGGGTTGCGTGTCGGGATTGCCGGCCTTGCCGATGCCGGCGATCCTGCCGTCCTTGAGCCCCACATCGGCCTTGTAGATGCCGGTGTGGTCGACAATCAGCGCATTGGTGATGACCGTGTCCACCGCGCCCTCGGCCCGCGTCGCCTGACTCTGCCCCATGCCGTCGCGGATCACCTTGCCGCCGCCGAACTTCACCTCTTCGCCGTAAATCGTAAAATCTCGTTCTACTTCGATGATGAGATCGGTATCCGCCAGCCGCACCTTGTCACCCGTCGTCGGGCCGTACATGTCGGCATAGATGGCGCGCGAAATGCGGGCGGGCATGGCTCAGCCTTTCGGGGCGTTCGCGTTGTGATTGGTGATGTAGACGTAGGCAGCGGTGTCGATGAAATGGCTCAGGAGCTGGTCGCGCTGCCGGGTTTTCGGCTCCATGATCTTGCTGGCGACCAGCGAGATACCGAGCAGGTTCGCCACATAGGCGGCCTTGATCTTGCCTTCGGCCTCGTAGGTCGTGGCGTTGGTGTTGAGCGTCTCGACCAGTTCCTTCAGCGATTTGTTGTCGAGCATCAGCTTGAGCTGCGTCCAGTTCTGCGCGTCGGTGCTGGTCACGAGTCGCGCGACCAGACTGCCGAGCAGCCACATCGTCTCGGGGTCGCTGCGGCCGGTGCGGTCGAGCTGGTCCACCACCTGGTGGTATCTCTCGATGAAGGCCGCGTGTTCCTCCGCCACCTCAGTGCCTCGAGCGCTTGGGTGCGGTGTTGATGATGACTTTGGCAGGGGGTTTGGCGAGCGAGGCGCATTCCTCGATGTAGCGGTCGAGGAAGCCGACGCCCGGCACGAGATCGCCCTGCTTCTGGTGCCGCGCGATCAGCGACAGCGCCAGCGCTTCTATGCCACGCACGCCCTTGGCGTCGCCGGCCTCTTGCAGCTTGGCGCTCTGCTCGCCGAAGATTTTCAGCAGCGCGTCGTAGGTCGGGCCATCGGCGCGGGCCTTGAGGTCGGCCCAGCTCTTGGCGCCGGCCTCCTTCGAAAGCTTATAGGCATAGCTGCCGACGACGCGGCGCACTGCCGGGTCGCGCGACTCGCCGCCGTTGAGCGCGGCCATCACGGCCATCAGCCGGCCTCGGAAGATTTCGTCGCGTTCGCCCATCAAAGCTTTCCCATGATCTTCTGCTGGAAACCGAACACGGTGCGCGTACCCGAGAGCGGCACGAGTTTCACCTCGCGCGCCTGTCCCGGCTCGAACCGCACGGCAGTTCCCGCCGCGATGTCGAGCCGCATGCCGCGCGCCCTGTCGCGGTCGAAGCGGAGGCCGTTGTTGGTTTCGTAGAAATGATAGTGCGAGCCGACCTGGATCGGCCGGTCGCCGGTGTTGGCGACTTCGAGCGTGATCTGCGGGGAACCCGCGTTCAGTTCGATGTCGCCCGATTTGGTGAAAACTTCGCCGGGAATCATGGGGCTACCGGATCGGGTGGTGGACGGTCACGAGTTTCGTGCCGTCGGGGAAGGTGGCTTCGACCTGGACGTCGGGGATCATCTCGGGGATGCCCTCCATCACCTGCTGGCGCGTCACCACGTGGGCGCCGGCCTCCATCAGGTCGGCGACGCTCCGCCCGTCGCGCGCGCCTTCGACCACATAGTCGGTGATCAGCGCGATGGCTTCGGGGTGGTTGAGCTTGACGCCGCGCTCGAGACGCTTGCGGGCGACGATCGCTGCCATCGAGATCAGCAGCTTGTCCTTTTCGCGGGGCGTCAGGTTCATGAAGAGGTCCTAGAGGGTCCAGAGGCGGGGGATACTCCCCGCCGATGACAGCAGAGCGATAATGGGAGAAAGCGAACGGCGCAAGGCAAGGCCATCCTTGGCCAGCAGCCGCACCGTCAGCCGCTCGCCGATGACGCTCGCCCCGCCACTGTCCGGCAACAGCGCCCGGACCGCATCCAGCTTGCGCTCGGCATCGGGGGCGATGTGGAGCACCGTGGCGAAGGCGATGGCGCCTGACAGCAGCGACAGGCTGTCCCGCTCGGCCGGATCGGCGCTGAGCAAAGTCGCCTCGGCGTGGAGCAGCTTGCCGTTCCGCTTG
>JBKJTB010000124.1:0-5863 GCA_046594305.1 Devosia sp.
CTACACCCACGGCTACTACGCCCGCGACAACGCGGCCTACCTCGAATGGGACAGGATTTCCGCCGACCGCGAGCTGTTCGCCTCGTGGATGGAAGCCAACGTGCTGAGCGCGAGGCCGGACATCTTCGCCGAGCGCGTCAAGGAGCTGCGGCCATGAGCGATTTCACGCCCACCGAGATGATGACCATCGCCGCGGCGCGGGCGCTGTCGAACGAGGACGTCTGCTTCGTCGGCATCGGCGCGCCCTCGGCCGCCTGCAATGTGGCGCGCCTTACGCACGCGCCCGATATCACCCTGATCTATGAGAGCGGCACCATCGGTACCGCGCCCGACGTCCTGCCCTTGTCGATCGGCGATGGCGAACTCTGCGAGACGGCGCTGTGCACCGTCGCCGTGCCGGAAATGTTCCGCTACTGGCTGCAGGGTGGCCGCATCGACATCGGCTTCCTCGGAGCGGCGCAGCTCGACAAATTCGGCAACATCAACACCACCGTGATCGGCGACTACCATCACCCCAAGGTGCGCCTGCCGGGCGGCGGCGGTGCCCCCGAGATCGCCACCTCCTGCGGCGAGATCTACATCACGCTCAAGCAGGCGACGCGCTCGATGGTCGAAAAGATCGACTTCTACACCTCGTTCGGCCATGGCGATGGCGGCGACCATCGCCAGCGGCTCGGCATCACCACCAAGGGGCCGACATTGCTGATCACCGACCTTGCCATATGGAAGCCCGACCCGGTCACCCGGGAGTTCACCGTCGTGTCGCTGCACAAGGGCATCACGCGCGAGATGGTGCAGGAGTCGTGCGGCTGGACCGTCAAATACGCCGATACTCTCGCGGTCACTCCTGAGCCCAGTGCGCTCGAACTGGCGACGCTCCGCGATCTTCACGCGCGCACCGCCTCGGCCCATGCCGGCAAGCGGGAGAAGGCCGATGCCTGAAGCCTTCATCTGCGCCTACCGCCGCACCCCCATCGGCCGCTTCGGTGGCGCGCTGTCGTCGGTTCGGCCCGACGACCTCGGCGCGGTGCCGCTGCGTGCCCTGATGGCCGAGAGCCCCGGCGTCGACTGGGAGGCCGTTGACGATGTGATCTTCGGCTGCGCCAATCAAGCCGGCGAGGACAATCGCAACGTCGCGCGCATGAGCCTCTTGCTCGCAGGGCTTCCCGTCGGCATCTCCGGCACGACCATCAACCGGCTTTGCGGCTCCGGCATGGACGCGGTGATCGCTGCGTCCCGCGCCATTCGCGCCGGCGAGGCCGAGCTGATGATCGCTGGCGGCGTCGAGTCGATGAGCCGCGCCCCCTTCGTCATGCCCAAGGCCGAAACGGCGTTCTCCCGCAACGCCGAAATCTACGACACCACCATCGGCTGGCGCTTCATCAATCCGCTGATGCAGCAGCAATACGGCGTCGACTCGATGCCCGAAACGGGCGAGAACGTGGCGGCGGACTACGGGATCAGTCGGGCGGATCAGGACGCCTTCGCGCTCCGTAGCCAGCAGCGCGCCGTCGCCGCGCAGAACAATGGGCGGCTTGCCCGCGAGATCGTCCCTGTCACCATCCCGCAGCGCAGGAAGGACCCCATCATCATTGCCGCCGACGAATATCCGCGCGCCGACACGACGCTGGAAGCGCTCGCGCGACTGCCGACGCCCTTCCGCGACGGCGGTTCCGTCACCGCCGGCAATGCCTCCGGTGTAAATGACGGTGCTGCGGCCCTGATCATTGCCTCCGAAGCTGCGGCCAGAAAATACGGCCTCACGCCCATCGCGCGCATCCTAGGGGGCGCCGCCGCCGGCGTGCCGCCCCGCATCATGGGCATCGGCCCGGTCCCCGCCATTGGAAAACTGTGTGCACGCCTCGGCCTCACCCCGGCTGATTTCGAAATCATCGAACTCAACGAGGCCTTCGCCAGCCAATCGCTCGCAGTGCTCCGCGAGCTCGGCCTGCCCGATGATGCGGCGCATGTGAATGCCAATGGCGGCGCCATCGCGCACGGTCACCCGCTTGGCATGAGTGGTGCCCGCATTGCCGGCACGGCTGCGCTGGAACTCAGCCTCACCGGCAAAAAACGCGCACTCGCTACGATGTGCATCGGCGTCGGACAGGGTGTAGCAATAGCCCTCGAAACAGTCTGACAGGATTTGCACATGCCGGCACCCAAGCGTCCGCTGCTCAGCGCCTTGCTGGGCGATGCGGAGGTCGAGGCCCTCTTGGGCGACGAGGCGCAACTCGCGGCGCTGCTCGCCTTCGAGCGCGCGCTGGCCGAAGCGGAGGCGGACGCCGGCTTGATCGGTTCGGCAGCGGCAGCCGCGATTGGCTCCGGCATCGCGACGTTCGTGCCGGACTGGGATGACCTGGCGCGCGGGCTTGCGCAGGATGGCGTTGTGGTCCCAGCCCTGCTGCGGCAGGTGCGGGGCGCAATCGGTGAGCCGCATGGCCCCTCCCTCCATCACGGCGCAACCAGCCAGGACGCGATCGACACGGCGCTGGTCCTCCAACTGGCAAAGATCATCCCGGTCTTTCTGGCACGCCTGACCGCGCTCCAATCGAGTCTCAAGGCGATCTCGGATGCGTCCGGCGCGTCGCCGCTGATGGCGCACACACGCATGCAGGCGGCGCTGCCGTTTACCGTGGCCGATAAGCTCAGGACCTGGACCGAGCCGCTCGATCGTCACCGTGCCGGGCTCGCCGCCATGCGCCGCTCCCTCCTCGTCATCCAGCTCGGCGGGCCGGTCGGTGACCGCGCCAGTTTCGGCGGCAGGGGTGACGAGGTCGCGCGCCGCCTCGCGCAGCGCCTCGACCTCGGCCTTGCGGAGCCCTGGCATTCGACGCGCGATCCGATCGTCGCCTTCGGCTCGTTGCTGTCGCTGATCACTGGCGCGCTCGGCAAGTTCGGCGCAGACGTCGCGCTGATGGCGCAGAGCGAAGTGGCCTCGATCACCATCGAAGGCGGTGGCGGGTCGTCGGCGATGCCGCACAAATCCAATCCGGTGAAAGCCGAAATGCTAGTCACCCTGGCGAGGCACAATGCCGGCCTCGTCGGCAGCCTGCACCAGGCGCTTGTACACGAGAACGAACGCTCCGGTTCAGCGTGGGCGCTGGAATGGCTGGTCCTGCCGCAGATGCTGATCGCGACCGCCGCCAGCCTCAGGCTGGCGCTCGAACTGGCCCAGCAGAGCAGGCTGTAGCAGGCCGACATATCTGGCGGGGCGAACGCCGGCAGTGCCGATAGGCGCACACATTTCCGTCCATAAGCCGAATTGATGCCAGCGCGGGCCAAATTGTATTGGTGCGGCTGCGCCTCTCGGGGCACCTACGGTCACGGGATGGAGAGGTAAGCATGTTTGTCTACGTATCGAATTCGAATTTCTCGACGGGTCCGGATGGCGGATCGCCCGATGACGCCGTCTCGGTCTTCGCGTTCGATGAGAAAACCGCCGGGTTGCGGCCCGTGCAGACGATCAAGAGCCTGCGCAATCCCACCTACATGACGCGTCACCCTCAGCTGCCGGTGCTCTATGTGCTCGAGCGCTGGACGAACCCCGACAAATCCACGCCGACACTCGAGCAGATGAAGACCGGCGACTCACTGACGGCCTTCTCGATCCATCCGGGGTCGGGCGAGCTCTCTCCCCTCGCCAAGGCCAGCACAGGCGGTCAGTCGCCGATGCACGTAAGCGTTCACCCGTCGGGTCGCTACGCCTTCACCGCCAATCCGGGCCGCCCCAAGGATCCCGACCCCGAGACTGGGCACGCCACCGCGATCCGCCTGCTCGACAACGGCGCACCCGGCGAAATTACCGGCGACGTGAACTATGAGGGCCGCCCGCCGATCTGGCGCGAACAACGGCCCAAGACCTATCCGCACTCGATCTTCGGCGATGTGGGCTACAAGCGTGCCTTCGTTCCGCAACTGATGACCGACCGCGTCGTGATCTATGATTTCGACGAGGCGACCGGCGGCCTCAGCCCGAGTGCGCAGCCCTATGTGCAGGTCAGCTCGGGCGCCGGCCCGCGCCACATCGCCTTCCACCAGAGCGGCCGCTTCTTTTATGTCGTGAACTCGTTCGACGGCACCGTGTCGGTGTTCTCGTACGACGCAGAGACCGGCTACGCCGGCATCGTGCAAACGCAGTCGCTGCAGTTGCCGGGCCACACCGGTCCCAGGAGCGCATCGCATCTTCTGGTCAGCCCATCCGGCCGCTTCCTCTACTGCACGCACCGCTCGCTCAACAGCATGGTGGTGCTTTCGATCAACCAGGAGACCGGAGAGCTGAGACTGGTCCAGCACGAACCGTCGCTCGGCATTCGGCCGCGGGACTTTGCGTTCGACCCCACCGGCAAGTTCATGCTGGTCACCAATCAGCTCTCGGACGAGATCGTCAGCTTCCACGTCGACACGGCGACTGGCCGGCTTCGTCCCACGGGTCTGACCCACCAAGGTCCACGCGCCCAATTGCGTCGTTTTCGGCCCCGCCTCCTAACAATGTTTCGGGCGCGCCCGCCGCGTCCATCTCGACGAAGAAAAGGTTATCCAACATGGCGCATGTCCTTCAAACCACCCGCAAGATCGTCGGCTCGGGAAAGTATCGCTACGACTTCATCCCGAACTGGGGGCATTTCCCCGAGCATTTGTTCAACAATGCGATCGCAGTCGATTCACAGGACCGGATCTACGTGCTCGCGCTCGGCATCGGCACCGAGTATCCGAAGCCGCTTTCTCCGGCGCCGTTGATGTACGTGGCCGACACAGACGGCAATGTGCTGGAGAGCTGGGGCACGGGCGCAGCAGTCCATGCGCATGGCCTCAACATCATCAACGACGAAATCTATCTCTGCGACAAATATGATTCCGTGCTGTTCAAATATACGCTCGACGGCAAGGTGCTGCAGATGCTCGGCCGCCGCGGTATGCACTCCGACACGGGTTGCGAGAAGAACGGTGCTCCAGTCCCAAGAGCGGGCGGGCCCTTCAACCAGCCCGACGATTTCACCGTCAGCCCCTGGGGCGACTATTACGTCGCCGATGGCATGCGCAATGCGCGCGTCCATCGCTTCGACAATGGCGGCCATTTGATCCAGTCATGGGGGCAGTGGGGCTCCAACCCCGGCGACCTCAAGACGCCGCACGCGGTGCTCGCGACGCCGGACCGCAAGCTCTACGTCTGCGACCGCATGAATAACCGCGTGCAGGTCTTCAGCCCCGAGGGCAAGGTCTTGGGCATCTGGGGCGATTTGCAGTGGCCGTGCAACATCGTGATCACCCCCGAAGGCGACTTCGCCATCGGCGAGGATCCCGGTAAGCACGGCGATCCCAATAGCGCCGGCCGCCAATCCGGCATCCGCATCTACGACAAGGACGGCGAGTCCGTCAGCGATCTTGAAGTCGGGCCGACGCACTGGATGGCGATCGACTCCGTCGGCAACATCTACACGGCCACGCACCGTTCCGTGAACAAACTGGTCCGCCTCTAGCCAGTTCAGACTCGCCAAGAAGCCATCTTGCCCGATCAGTAAGATGGCTTTGTTTTGCCCCTGGCGCGGAGCCGCCGAGACAACCGGTCGCACTGTGCTGATACGCCGCCGCGACGCTTGCCGGTCACGGCTACCGACGGCACCGATTTCCCCATAGACCGGGCTGCCGCCAATCGGCCGGAAGCTCAGCCAGCCCGGCCGCTCACGGGCGGCCAAGTGCCATAAAACCGTCTTATGAGGCGCCGCCCAAATTGTATTTGTTAGCGCCAGGGCGCCTCGGTACCGATACGGCAATAGGGAGGGAATACCAATGAACAACGAGTTTTCGACGACGCGCCGCAGGCTCCTGCAGCTCGGCCTGACCGTCGCATCCGGTGCCGCGC
>JBKJTB010000260.1:0-6651 GCA_046594305.1 Devosia sp.
TGGTACAGCGCCTGCACGGCAGCCAGCCGCGCGGCCCCGCGCTGGTTGGCGGGACGCGGCGCGCTGGAGGTGGGTTCGGAGGAGGACGACATGGATGCTCGGGCCGGGAAAGTCGCGGCCCTTATCTTCGCCCGCAGCCCGCGGGTCAACCTCCCCGAGGTAGAGGCATGCTGCCTTGGGCGCATGGCTGCCGACGACTGGCGTTGTGTACACAAATGTGCTACATACTCATTTCATGCGCATCGACTGGGACGAAGGCAACTGGCCGAAGTGTGGAAAGCACGGCGTGTCGAAGGCGGAGATCGAAGCAGCCTTCGCCAATAGGCCGGCCATCGTTGAGGAACCTGAACACTCAAAGGTGGAGGAACGCTTTAGGGCGATTGGTGTCACTTCGGAGGGTCGACACGTCTTCGTTGTCTTCACCTTCCGGTCGAAGGAGGACCAAGTTCACTACCGTCCTGTCAGCGCACGATACATGCACCGCGATGAGGTTGAGTTCTATGAAAAAGCCGGTCCTTAAACGTCTTCCACTCCTGCGCACTGACGAGGAGGCCGAAGACTTCGTCGCGAACGCCGACCTTACGCAATACGACCTTTCCCACCGTATCAGCCTGAGTGAATTCGAGCTTCGGATGAAGGATGCCAGCATCCACATGCGGATGCCACAAGGACAACTCGACGAGATCAAGGCCGAGGCTGAGAAGCGGGGCATCCCATACCAGCGATTCATGCGCGAACTCATTCAACGCGGCATGAGTACGCTCAGCCGCTAGTCGTCGTCTTCGTCCAGCGTCGGGGTTTCGTCGTCCTTGAGTTCGCTGAGGAACGAGCGGAAATCGTCGGCGGCGCCGAAGTTCTTGTAGACCGAGGCGAAACGGACGAAGGCGACATCGTCGAGGTTTTTGAGCCCGTCCATGACGAACTCGCCGATCTGGTCGGAGGTGATTTCCTGCTCGCCCAGGCTCTCGAGCTGGCGGACGACGCCCGAGATCATGCGCTCGACGCGGTCGGGCTCGACGGCGCGTTTGCGCAGCGCCGTGTTGACCGAGCGGGCGAGCTTGTCGCGGTCGAAGGGGACTTTGCGGCCGGACTTCTTGACCACGGTCAGCTCGCGCAGCTGCACGCGCTCGAAGGTAGTGAAGCGGCCGCCGCAGCTTGGGCAGATGCGGCGGCGGCGGATGGCCGATGAGTCCTCGGTCGGACGGCTGTCCTTGACCTGCGTGTCGTCGTTTCCGCAGTAGGGGCAGCGCATTGGTCTATTCTCCTTAGCGCGTCGCTGAACGGAAAACCGGTATCCACTTTTCCGCGCGACGCGGGGAACCCTTAGGCGTAGATGGGGAAGCGCGCGGTGAGCGCCTTCACCTTTTCGCGGACCGTCGCTTCGACCGCACCATTGTTGTCGTCGCCATTGACCGACAGGCCGTCGAGCACTTCGACCATCAGTTCGGCGACCTGTTTGAACTCGGCTTCCTTGAAGCCGCGCGACGTGGCGGCAGGCGTGCCGACGCGGATGCCTGAAGTGATCGCCGGCTTTTCCGGATCGTTCGGAACGGCGTTCTTGTTGGTGGTGATGAAAGCGCGCTCGAGTGCCTTCTCCGTCGCCTTGCCGGTGAGCTGCTTGGGACGGAGATCGACCAGCATCAGGTGGTTGTCGGTGCCGCCCGTGACGATCTCGACGCCACCCTTGAGCAAGCCCTCAGCCAGCACCTTGGCGTTTGACACGACCTGCGCCGCGTAGATCTTGAACTCCGGCGTCAGCGCTTCCTTGAAGGCCACTGCCTTGGCGGCGATGACGTCCATCAGCGGGCCGCCCTGGATGCCCGGGAAGATCGCCGAATTGAACTTCTTGGCCAAATCCTCGTCATTGGTGAGGATCATGCCGCCGCGCGGACCGCGCAGGGTTTTGTGGGTGGTCGTCGTCGCGACGTGCGCGTACGGGAACGGGCTCGGATAGACGCCGCCCGCAACGAGACCGGCGACGTGCGCCATGTCGACCATCAGCAGCGCCCCGACTTCGTCCGCGATGGCGCGGAAGGCGGCCCAGTCCATGATGCGCGAATAGGCGGAGAAGCCGGCGACGATCAGCTTCGGGCTGTGTTCCTTGGCGAGGTCGCGGACCTGATCCATGTCGACGCGGCCATCCTGCTGGCGCACGCCGTACTGGATGGCGTTGAACCATTTGCCGGACTGGTTGGGCTTGGCGCCGTGCGTCAAATGCCCGCCGCCATCGAGGCTCATGCCGAGGATGGTGTCGCGGGGCGACAGCAGCGCCTGATAGACGCCCTGGTTGGCCTGGCTGCCGGAATTGGGCTGCACGTTGACGTAGCTGACGCCGAACAGTTGCTTGGCGCGCTCGATGGCGAGCGTCTCGGCGATATCGACGAATTCGCAGCCGCCATAGTAGCGCTTGCCGGGATAGCCCTCGGCGTACTTGTTGGTCATGACCGAGCCCTGCGCCTCGAGCACCGCCTTGCTGACGATGTTTTCGGAGGCGATCAGCTCGATTTCATTGTGCTGGCGGCCGAGCTCCTTGGCGATGGCGTCGGCGATTTCAGGGTCGGCACTCGCGAGGCCAGTGGTGAAGTCGGCGGCGAAGCGAGCGCTCATGGGCGATCCCCGTTCTGTGGATGTGACGGCGTGCAGCGGCGCGCGCGATGTATCACGCGAATCTTCGCGATTCCAAGGGTTGCGGATGGGGTCTGATGACATGTCGGGCTCCTACGTTTGCTGAAGGTGCCCAGGCGAGCGGCAGATGAGGTTCGCGTTTCCCGATGGTGTCCCATCTGATCTCGCCAGTCGCGCGAACCCGGTGACTATCGCAGAATTTGCCGCAGCACGGAAGTGGGCAGCGGGGGAACGATGCGGGACACAAGGAGTTAGGCGGGGGTCAGGCTGACCGCGGGCATGCCCGCGACAGGGCTCGGTCTCAAGAAACGTAATAAAAATCAAGGAGATCAGAGATGATCGTCACTCCCCTCATTGCCGCAATTATCATCGGTTCGTTCTGGACCGGTGTCGGCACCACCGCTGTCCTCAGCAATTCGGATGCCTTCGATCGCAGCCGCACCGATGTCGTGATCACGGCTGAAGCCACCGGCAACGACGATCACATCGCGGCGTGTGAAGCCAAGTATCGTTCGTACAACTCCGAAACCGACATGTACCTGTCGTTCGGTGGCGACTGGAAGCTCTGCCGCCTCTAACGGCAGCGCACAAGGGGCCCGCTTCGGCGGGCCTTTTTCTTTGGCTACGCAGGTTTTCGTCGCGCGCTACGCGCCGCTGCCCTGCTCCAGCCGGCGCTTCAGCTTGGCCAGCGCGACCTTCTGCATCTGAATCTGGCTCGCGGTGACGGGTGCAATGACGATCACTTCGATGCCGGTCCTGCCATCGATGGCCGCCACGCGCATCTGGCCGCCCAGTTGCGTGAACTCGAACAGAACTTCGCTGGGGCCGGATGGTGGTGTGTCGTCCGCCTTCCAGCCCATCGCTCAGCCTTGCTCGAAGGTGACCTTGCCGGCCGCGTCGTACTCGTAGATGTCGTCGCGGAAGCTGACGGTGCCCTGCCGGTTGGCCCAGGCCGTGATGTAGGTGGTGTGCAGCGGCATCTGGAATTTCAGCGGCACGTTGACGTTCTCGTTGGTTTCGAACATCGCGTGCACGGCGTCGATGTCCCAGCCGCCATTGTCGGTCAGCAGCCAACTGGCGACGGTGTCGATGCCTTCGACCCGCACGCAGCCCGAGGAGTGGAAGCGCGTGTTCTGCCCGAACAGCGCCTTGGCGGGCGTGTCGTGCAGATAGCAGTCATAGGGGTTGTAGAAGTCGATCTTGCAGTGGCCCATCGAGTTCTCGCCGCCCGGATCCTGCCGGAAGGTGTATTTGAGCGCATCGAGCGACTGCCAGTTGATCGAGTCGGGCGGTACTTCATTGCCCTTCCCGTCGAACACCCGGATGTGGAAGTTGGTCAGGTACATCGGGTCTTCGTTCATGTACCGGATCAGATCCTTCTCGATGATGCTCTTGGGCACCGTCCAGTACGGGTTGAATTTGATCTGGTGGACTTTTGAACTCATGATCGGCGTCTGCCGGTCGATCTTGCCGACCACCGCGGTGTGGCGCGAGTTCACCATGCCGCCCCGCACCGTCTCGATCGAGGCAGCGGGAATATTCACCAGCAGATAGCGCTCCTCGAGCGAGCCGGCGAGTTGCTCGATGCGCTGGGCGTTGAGCTGGAGCTGCGCGAGGCGCTGCTCGGCAGGCACGGCCATCGCGTAGAAGGTCGGCTCGTCGACCTTGCCGGTCGGGATGATGCCGTGCCGGACCTGGAATTTCCGCAGCGCGAGGTCGGTCTTGTCGTCGAAATCGTCACGGACCCGCTCCGCGCGCTCCATGTCGCCGACCAGCATCAGGTGCCGCTTGAGGTTGATGACCGCACGGCCGTTCTTGCCGTTGACGAGGCCAAAAGTCTGGCGCGTCGGCTGCTCCCAGCCGCCCGCGGCGACCACCTGCTGGTAGTAGTTCGTCGCGACCTGAATGCTGTAGGCCGTATCGAAGCTGAGGATCGGCTCGGGCGTGTCAAGAATCGCGACCGCTTCGACGTTGTTCTGCGCGCCGACCGCCTTGCTGCGCTTGGCGCCGGCGAGGAGGTCCCAGATCGAGGGTTCGTCCTGTTCGTCCTGGGCCCAGGCGCGGCCGGGGATGGCCATGCTGGCGGCCAACGCGGCCACCGAGGAGAGGAGCTTACGCCTGTTCAGAAACATGCCGTCACCAGTCAATTCGCCAGAGGAGCGCCAGAAGGCCCGAATACATCCGCACCCATTCCACCACAACGCCGGTCAACGACCTGTGAAGGCCCTGCCGGATTTGGTTACGCATGAAAAGGGACACCGGCGAACGGGAGGACGTTCGCCGCCTCACAGCTACTGCCGGAATTTGCGGCACAAATAAGAAACGCCGGCCCTGAGACCGGCGTTTGCTTTGCCCTGTGGCCCGAGGGCCACAAATCCCCACGTTCGCGGGGACATGCTTTGGAGGCGGTGGGCTTAGAGCTTGTAGAGAATCTGGTCGACCCAGAAGCGTTCGAGGCGGCCGAGGGCCTTGTTGAGGCCTTCGAAGGAGCTCTCGTCGAGGCCGCCGACCTTGTCGATCGACTTCAGATGACGGTCGTAGAGCTCGTCGATGACTTCTGCCACTTCCTCACCCTTGGGCGTCAGGCGGATGCGGACCGAGCGGCGGTCGGCGCGCGAGCGCTCCTGGAAGATGTAGCCGGTCTCGACCAGCTTCTTGAGGTTGTAGGACACGTTGCTGCCCAGATAGTAACCGCGGGAGCGGAGCTCGCCGGCGGTCATCTCGGCATCGCCGATGTTGAACATCAGCAGCGCCTGGACCGGGTTGATGTCGTCCCACCCCATCCGGTCGAACTCATCCTTGATGAGATCGAGCAGACGGCGGTGGAGCCGCTCGACGCGGCTGACGGCTTCGAGATATTGGGGCTTTAGCGTACCCGCACTGCCCGGCGCCTCTGCCACAACGGCATTGGATTTGGTTGCCATAATTGCCTCACTGTTCCTGTCGTCTGGGCGATTGATCGCCTCTCGTAGGCACAATCTAGACATACCCAAATAAGATCGACTTAAGCCGCAGCCTTAAGATCATCTTACTGAAAATGTTCGGGATTTTGGCTTTACGAGAGGTTACGCGGGTCGTGAAAATGGTAACCTAAACAGGCCGTAACCGGGCACTTTTGGTCGCGCTTTCGAACCGGAAAACCGGCCACCACTTTTCCTGAAAGCGCTCAGGTCAGTCGTGCGCCCGCGCCCGGAAGCGCAGGCTCAGCACGAAGATCAGGATGATCGAAACCAGCAGGACAACACGGACTGCAAAGCCCAGTGCCGACATCTGGACGTCGCGGCTGCCCAGCATATAGAGGCCCAGTTCGATCACCGTGGCCCCCACCAGCAGCACTGCCCCCCAGCTCGCCTGGATCCACAGCCCCACCGCGGCGAACAGCCGGGCGAGGGCGAAGATCGCCAGATAGGTGAAGCCGCTGACGCCGAGCGTGTAGAGCGGGCTGACGCCCGGTTGGCCCGAGCCCACACCGAGCAGCCGGGCAGCATCGGAGAGGCCCAGCAGCAGCGCGATGATCGCGACGATGCGCACGTAGCGCCCGGCGACGGGGGAAGTCAGATCCATTGGGGAGGATTAGCTGTTTCGGCCGCCCGCGACAACGCCCGCAGTCGGCGCCCTCCCCCACGCTGCACGTAGGGGAGACCGCGACTGCTTGCCTCACCGCATCGGCGCGCATAAACACCCCGCCATGACCAATTGGCCCAAATACGACATGGATTTCCTCAACGGGCGCCGGCAGCGGCGGCTGCGGCGGACGGGCTGGATGCGCGACCTGGTGCGCGAGACAACCCTGACGCCGGCCGATCTCATCTGGCCGCTGTTCGTGATCGAGGGGCAGAACGAGCGCACGCAGATCAGGACCATGCCCGGCGTCGAGCGGCTCAGCATCGACCTTCTGGTCAGGGCGGCAAAAGACGCGGCCGCAGCGGGCATCCCTGCCCTCGCGATCTTCCCAAACACGCCGGACCATCTGCGCAATTCCGACGGTTCGGAGGCCTACAATCCCGACAATCTGATGTGCCGCGC